>JBLIRH010000077.1:0-9725 GCA_049472215.1 Thermoplasmatota archaeon
CCCAAATGTTCCTTCTCATTCCAGTTTTCGGATTATCTTGTACTTGCGGAAAAAAACGAGGGCTACAATAGATCCCACCATGACCAGGGCGATAATGAAGAAAATGGTGTCTCTTCCAAGGTCCAATTCCTCATTCAGGTCCACGAATCCGTCGTCATCGTCGTCCGTTCTAGAACCCTTCCCTCGGAGGCAGTAGACATATCCCTGGGCATCGCCCCAGAACAATGCATCTTCGTAGACCGAAGGTGAAGTATTCGCTCCGTCCCCCCAGAGGAACCTCTGGGAAACGGTCCCGTTCGAGATATGGACGATAACCAAACCCTGGTCGTAGTTCACAGCTGCCCTGCTCCCGGCAATCAAAGGCGAGCTTTCCAGTGGGCCGGGACCCAGGTCGAGCGTCCAGATAATGTCACCGTCTTCGATGTCAAGGCAATACAGCAGGCCGTCGTTGCATCCCACGACCACATAGTCATCGTTTACAGCTGGAGATGAGTAGACATCGCCTTCCATCGTCGTGTTCCAGACCAGGTCTCCCGTCAGGGCATCCAGGCAGTACATGTTGGAATCGTATGCTCCGAAGAAAACCTTCCCGTCGAAGATCGCGGGGGACGAAGGAATGTATGCTGCGGAGTAGTTCCACAGTTCCTCCCCGGTCTCGGTATCCAGGGCCCTCATCTTACCATCGCATGAACCGAAATACACCATACCCTCAAAGAATGCCGGTGAGGTATGTATCCATCCGAAACAACCCTCGAACCTCCAGGCCAGGGTACCGTTCTTGTTGAGGGCGTAGAGGTAGGAATCGTAGGAGCCGAAATATATCTTGTCTGCAACGAGCGGTGAGGACTGGATATCCTGCCTGGAGCCGGTGTCCCACTGCCATTTGATGGTTCCGATCTTGATATCCAGGCTGGTGACCTTGCCGGAACTGTCGCAGACATAGACGGCTTCGTTGTCCAGATCGATCGCGGGTGTGGAATAGATGGCAGAACCGAGGCTGATGTTCCAGATCTCGGAGCCGTCGCTCACATCCAGGCAGAATACGGATCCTTCCGAGGTCGCAAATATTCCGAGACCGTCGTCTATGACCACGGACGTTGATATCATCGAACCCGCCTCGAACTCCCATTTGAGTTCGAGTTCCCCGATCTCTGTATCTGATGAAGCCTGGTTCTGAGGGCTTCCCCTGAAGGAGGTCCAGCTCGATGAGTTCTCCCTGGGTGGGGCCGAGAAGGCCGGGAATGAAAGAAGGAGGAGCAATGCCAGGACGGCAACGGTCATGATGGGCCTCCTACCGAGAGCTTCCATGTGCATAAAGCTGTGTCATTCGGATTTATACGTTGTGGATATCCGCGCTCAGTTCCTTGGTGCGAGACCGGACAGCGACCCTATCGCCCTGGAAGCCGATATCAGGCTGAACAGGATCGATACTGCCATGAACGTCACGATGACAATGGAAGCCGGGACAAGTGTCGATGCTGCAGGCGTGCCCCCCCCAAGGACAGGTCCGAAGATCACTACGGAGGCCAGGGACCCTATGATCGATCCCGAGGTGGCGATCAAGAATACCACCAGGTTCTCCGTGAGGAAATACTGGATGGACCTCTTCCTCGTCACCCCTATGGCACGCAGAGTGGTGACCTCTCGTTTCAGGGAGAGCGCCCTAGCGTGCGTGAATATTGCGGCTGAGGTCATCGCCACGACAAGTCCGAATACCAGGAAATCCCGGAAGAGATAGAGGTAGGACAGCTCGTAATCGAGGTTCTCCCTGGCAAGGTCCCCCACCCATTGTACCTTAGGGAGAGAATCGGAGAAGGCGTCCGAGACCATCTTCCTCTCTTCCTCGCCTCCGTCCCCGGATATCAGAAAATAGGTCGGCTTCGAGGAAGAGGGGAATTCCTCCTTCAGAATGGATTTTGCCATGACGAACGTACCGGTCAGTACCGAGGGCTCGAGGACACCGACCACTAAAAGGGTCAGTTCGGTTCCGTCCTCCGCATCCAGTTTGAACTCGGAACCCAGGGATTCATAGTAGATCCACTGCAGGGTGTTCTGGTCCACGAGGATCGGGACCTTTCGATCGATCCTTTCATCGAGGCCTCTCCACGTCTCCTTGTCGGACCCGAACCTTCCGTCCCGGGAGATCAGACCGAAGTCCGAGACCTGATCAAAACCTTCCTCAACCCCCAGCAGACGGGGAGGATAAGGCGCGTTTATGTTCGAGCATGTTCCCCCTTCCTCACCTATCGAGAGAAGAACTGACACTTCCATTTCGGGAAGGTCGATATCCCCCCTGAAGGGGACCGCCGTCTCCACGACCCAGGTGAAGCCCCCTCCATATTCCTCGTAGGAGGATGATACATCCTCCTCCAGGAGGGAGCCCATGAAGGTCAGTGAGAGCGCCAGGGTAAGCATGAGCGAGAGGATCGCTATGGAAAGCGGATTCTTCCCCGGTCTCCTGGACAGATTTGATGAGACCATCAGGGAAAGGTCCGTTCTGTCCGAGACACGGGTGACGAGAACGTACAGTATCAACCCTGCCCCCGATGAGGCAGTGATCGAACCGAGGACGAACATGCCGGCAGAGGACATCCCGGAACCCCGCGAGCCCAGGAGCAGAACAACAAGCCCCCCGATGGCAAGCAGCAGGGCTGCCGCGAGGGTCCTTAGCTTGACCGCCCCCTTCATGCTCGAGACCTTCGGGTCCTCGTCCCGAAGATTTGCAATAGGGGCCACCATCGCTTCCTTGAGGACGGAGATCAATGCGAGAACGAAGGCGAGGGACAGGGAAACTCCAAGGGCGATGGATATGGTCTGCGGGCTTATATGGAAGGGGACACCGGCCCCCTCCACCGAATCTGACCAGGCGCTGCCGAGGCCGATGTTCAGCAGGTAGCCAATTAAATATCCGAGCGGGATGCCTCCCGCTCCACCGAGAGCGATCGGGTAGAAGGCCTCGAACATCCCTATGATCATCAGGTTCTTTCTGGAGATCCCTATCGCCCGGAGTATTCCCCATTCATGTGATCTCTTCGCTGCAAGGTCCTTGAAGAGGGCGTAAAGGACGAGCATTGCCCCGATCATTATGATGGAGCCGAAGGTGAGGAACATTCCCGGAAAGATCAGCATCGCCCTGGAAGAATCAAGGGCTTCCTTCCTCACGTTCCTTATCGAGCCGCCGACGCTTTCAAGGGTTATATGTTCGGAGAGCTCTCTGGACCTGTTCTCGAGGTCGCTGTCGGAGAACGATCCGCGGTCCAAGATGACCAGCGTCGTGTTGCCCTGGACGATCCCCCACATCTCCCTCGCGTCCTCGACGCGGATGAACGCCTTGGGAGTGGTGCGGTAGAGGTTCCAGTACTCGTAATCATCGTCGGTCAGCGAATCGATATCGATCTCGAACGATGGGTCCCAATCTCCGCAGGTCGGAGCTTCGGTTATTCCGGGGAGGTCAGGCATCCAACCTGCCCATGCAACATCACTTGTCATCCCGGTCATCCCAGATACCGTGAAGAACCTCTCCTCTTCGACGAGCGTTCCAAGCTCTGTGACCTTCCGGTAGGAAAGGCGAAGTGATTCCCCCTCCGTGAGGTTCATCCTCTCCATGGTCCAGTTGGTAACGTAGATCCTCCCTCTCTCGAACGGCCTGTATATCGATAGGTCCTCTCCGGTGCGGTAGTCCGCTCCGGTTATGCCGGCGACAACGGAGTAGGAAAGTTTTGTACTCTCCGTTGAAAGGCCGTCGACGAAATAGGAAAGTGAGCCGTCATCGGGATCAAGTCCGACCTCCTCGGGATGGAAGAAGAAATCCCTGTTCGTCAGTATCATCCTGTTGTCCTTAGCTTCCAGCTTGTATCCGGCATCCTCGATAGCCAGTCCGCTGTCGAGCTTCCTCTCGATATGCTCACCAGCTCTATCGACCTCATCGTCAGCATCGATCAGGACCTTGTTCACCTTCCCCACCCTCCCGAGCCTTTCGGTCAGATACTGGTATTGGACTATGACCGTGGGTTCAGTTTTGGAAAGGGCGTCCTCCCTGTACCTTCCGATCCCCTTGTCCTTAATTATATCGGCCACACGGACCGATATCTTCGGGTTCGACGATGATGAAAATCCAAGGAGATTCTCCTGTTCCGACCCAAGATCGTACGGGGTGACGAGAATTTCGTCGCCTACTTTGATGTCCAACCGTTCTGCAAGTTCGGAATTGATGTAGGCATCCGTCCTGCCGACAAGGGGAAGAAGGTCCCCATCATCCGCAGGGGCGATCCCTAGCATGGTTGCTTCGGGGTCTATCGGCCCCATGATCCTAACACCCTCCCTTACAGCTCCGGTGGACCTCTCGGCGATCCCTTCCAGCTGGACCATCATCTCGTATTCGACGATATGATCCTGGCCTTCCTTCAGGTTGTCCCTTATCACATCCTGGTCGATGTATGCCGGGATATCCACCACCAGATCTACACCAGAAAGGTTGGCGTCGGTGTTCTCCTCGACCATGAAGAGCAGACCGTCGCCGACGGAAAGGGAGGCGACGATGATCGATGCCAGCAAGGCGACCGGCAGTGTCCTTGAGATCCCCTCGCTCAGGTTCCTGGCGAACATTCTCGTTCCGAGAACCAGTGACGCCCTGTTCCTGTCCGTGGATATACCGATAAGGAGCAGGAAAAAGAAGAGCACGGCAGGTGCCATACCTACGATCAATACGACCAGTGGCGGCACCAGTTCCATGGGATTCGATGAATTAACGGATATTAATCCGTTTTGGGGCCCCCAATAGACCTGTTATTCTATTTTTGATATAATAATCGAATAACGGCCGACATTTAATAACGGTCACTTATTGTAATACATAATGGTAACTATGTGTAAGAACACCCTCGAGAACCAGATGGACATCTTCCTCAAGCAGTTCCTGCTGATGAACGTTCTATTCCCTCTTTTCATCACCGTTACCGCTGTGTTCTTCTATCTGCAGGGGATGAGCTCTACTTTCATCCTCGGCACCGTACTGGTCCTTCTGATGGGATACAACGTGATAATGGCAAGGTACGGATTGATCCTGTGGATCGACCTGATGAAGGCGAGGGACGAGCGGTTGGTACGTGAAAAAAGTGAAAGACCAGGGCCCGAGCATTCCAATGTTCAGGGTTGCGGATAACAGCTCCGAGGTCCGGCTCTTCCGTATAGTTTTCACCTCGAACGGGCAGGTCAGGATCTGCCTGGCCCTCGGCTGAGATGATCGGGGGCTTCTTCCGGTCCGACATCGGGCGGCGGCTCGATCCTGCCTCTATAGGTCATCACGAAGTAGATACCCATCGCAGCCGCGACGATCACGATACCGGCGATCATTCCGAATATGATCGCTCTATTGTTCTTTCTCTCGCGGACCGTTCCGTTGGTGGGCAGAGGTTCCGATGCATTTCTCACGCTCAGGGTGACCGAGTTGCTCTTCCCGGACTCTCCGATACGGTTGACGGCCGAGACCCGATAGGTATAGTTGATGTTGAATTCGATATCGGTGTCGTTCAGGGAGGTCGTGTTCGCGTCGACCCTCGTGATGTTCTCGAACCTTCCGTTGTCGAGATTGGTTCGGTAGATAACGTATTCCAGCACCGGTGCCCCCCCCTGTTCCCTGGGAGGCTTCCATTCTATCCTGATCCAGAGCTGTCCTGTGAAGTACCGGTGAATGGTCGGCGCCTGTGGAACGGTGTAGATGATAGGAGTGAATGCCGTGACCACCGTGCTCTTTTCGGAGAGTCCCAACTCGTTCTCAGCCCTTATGTTGTAGTGATAATGTATGCCTTCCTCGAGACCGTGATCAGAATACGAACGGTCATTTGGGTCCTTGGCCGCAACGGAGACCTCTGGCCCGTCCTCCACCTGTCTTATTACGAAATATCTCGTAACCGGAAAACCGCCGTTGTCCTTAGGGGCGTTCCAGGTCAGCTCTGCATCCCTGCCCATGAACCGGATCCCGACGTTGGAGGGGGGGTCGGGGGGCCTCCCCGGTCTGAACATGATCTCGGTGAATTCGGAATCGCCGTGTTCGTTGAAAGCGAAAAGTCTTACGATGTATTCCTTTCCGTTCTGGAGCCCTGTGATCTCCCATGAAGTGCTGTCCCCCGGCCCAGTCGCTGAGGGCTCGGTCCATTCGCCCTCGAAGAATATCCGGACCCTGTAGCCATCGATTCCGGAGTATATTCTCGGAACAGGGGGAACCCATTTCAGAAATATCTTGCCGTCCCCCGGTTCGTAGGTAAGATTGAGAGGTGCATTGGGAGAGGCATACAGTATCAATGAAGCGTTCATGCTCTGTCGGGAGGAACTCGTTTCGTTCATGGAAACGACATGATATCCGAACTCCCTGTCAAGGACAAGGTCTCTGTCGTAGTAGTTGTTCCTTCCGTTCTGCGCGATCGGTGTGGATACCAGCGACCAGGTTCCGTTGGCGATCGACCTGTAAATACCGTAATGCGTGATATTCTCCGATCCCGCCAGAGGCGGATCCCAAGAGACCTCCACCACATCCTCGGACACCCGCAGTGCTGAAACATTATCCGGTGGAAGAAGGTCATTGGACCCCCTGCTGGCAGGATAGAGGCCGTTCGAAGCGGGAAAAGAGGAAGGAACGAATACGCAAGTGAGGAACATGCAAAGAAGAAATACTGCGACCCTCGGACCATTCCTTCTCATCCCTGTACCCATGTTCGGAACGAAACGGTGATTATTAACAATTTGTTGTATGGGCCTCGGAAACGGATTTATCGCAAGATGCCCGTTGGGAGGGCATGGACATCAAGGGGAGCATTCTCGATCTGATAGGCAACACGCCCATGGTCTATCTCGACAGGTTCGGAGAGGGGCTCCCCGCGCGGATCGCAGCGAAGCTCGAGCTCTTCAACCCTTATTCGGTAAAGGACCGGCCGGTGCTGGCCATGATCGAAGGGGCGGAAAGGGAAGGAAGGATCACCCCTGACACCACCATTATCGAAGCGACCTCCGGCAATACAGGACTTGCCCTGGCCTTCATCTGCGCGATGAAGGGGTACAAGCTGAAGATATGCATGTCCGAGATACAGTCGGAGGAGAGGAAGCAGATCCTCAGGCTGTTCGGTGCCGACCTCGAGCTGACGCCCGCAGAGCTCGGGACGACGGGATCAAAGATGAGGGCCCTTGAACTTCTGGAAGAGATCCCGGATTCATTTTACATAGAGCAGCACGGAAATCCGGACAACATACGGGCACATGTGGAAACCACTGCGGAAGAGCTGTGGAGGGATACCGACGGGAAGATCGATATCTTCGTACCGGCCCTGGGAACGACCGGGACGGCCATGGGGGTCGCCGAGGTCATCAAGAAAAGGAAGCCCTCTTTCAGGGTGGTCGGGACCGAACCTCATATCGCCCCCATGATATCGAAAGGGGTGTTCCGACCCCACCGGCAGGCAGGGACCAGTCCGGGTTTCATACCGAAGCTTCTTGACCGCTCGAAGATCGACGAGATCGTCACCGTCACAGAGGAGCAGGCGTTCGAGACCTGCAGGGAGCTAGTAAGGAAGGAAGGGCTGATGGTCGGGATAACCTCGGGTATGAACGCCTTCGCGGCAAGGGAGCTTGCAAGGCTCCCAGAGAACGAGGGGAAGCTCATAGTTCCATTATTTGCGGACACCGGACAGAGGTACCTCAGCGTCTCGGGTCTCTACGATGTGTCCTGATAATCCCTTTTCCTGGACATGATGATCCCAAGGACCAGCAGCACGACCAGAACGATAACGATCCCGAAGACGAAGAGCACGATCAGAGCGATGGATGACGCCCTGGAAACCGTCCTCGGTCTGGAAAGGTAGTCCCTCGGATCGGATGAATCGTCCTCCTCACCCCAAACACCATCGTCTCCGAGGAATTCCCGTAGGTTCGTAAATCCGTCCCCGTCGGGGTCCTCGTCGCTGTCGAAGGTGAACGGGTCCATGCCGTGATCGTATTCCCACCAATCCGGGACACCGTCCCCGTCAGAGTCAAGGGAATCGGTGATAACGTTGATCGAGAAGGAAGCTTCTCCGATGTTTCCGGCAGCATCGCGGGCCTGGACAGTGATATCGACCATGCCCGTTCGAAGGTCCGCGGTATCGATGGACAGCTGGACCTCTGCGACATCGAGCTCGTCCGTGATATCCACCATACCGGTCCCTGAAGTTATCAGAAATACATCCGTGATGTCGTTGTCATCGTCTATCGTCACCCTTACTTTTAGCTCCTCACCTTTGGTGATGAACGATGGGGCACTGTCAAATCCTACGATGGGGGCTGCTCCATCCACGACAATGACGAGCTCTTCCTCGGTCATCCAGCCAACGCTGTCGTACCCTTGGAAGGTAATGGTGTTCTCTCCTTCGTAGAGGTCGAAGCTCGGTCTGAGCTCGATGGAGAACGCACCCGAAACGGTGCTGAGCTCTGCCTCGTGGCCGCTTTTTCCGTTGACAAGCACTTCAAGGCTTCCGACAGCATGGTCGTCCGTGAGCTTTCCTGTGATCTCCAGGTCCCCGGTGGGGGAGACGACCATAGGGCCTGCAGCATCCATCATGATATCCGGCCTCTCACTATCAAGAATTACTAGGAGACCCTCGGAAGCGGTGTTCTTACCCTCGTCGGCCGCAGTGAGCTCCAGTTCCTGGTATCCATCGCCCACGGAAGAGGGAGAGTATGTCATGGTGTAGGTGAAATATCCCTGCTCATCCATTCTCCCCATGTCGATCTCCTGCGGCCTTCCCCCCCCTATGGAGGCAGAAAGCGAAGCCACGCCGACGTTGTCCCTGACCCTCCCCTCTATAATGATGGGATCCCCGTGTTTGAGGAGGTCCCTCGGCTCCGGTGAGAAGATCTCTATCTCCGGGGGCTCCGATTCCAGGACCTCGAAGGGGAAGCTCATCTCGGCGGTGTTGTCGTAAAGGTCCTCGGCTATGATCCAGAGTTCGTGCATTCCGGGCTCCAGCCCGGCCGTGGAGACATCGAGAGAGAACCAGGACTCGTTCATGAACTCCAATGGTCTTCCGTTCCTCGGGGAATCCAACGAATAATATGCCTTGTCCACCACCATATTATCATGAGCCGTCCCGGTCAATTTGATCGTGGACCCCTGTGGGACCGAGTTCCGATCTAACCTGCCCGTGATCTGGGGTTCGATATCATCCACAAGGAGGAACTTTGTCGCGACTATGCTCCTGTTGTTTCCGGATATCCTCGCCCAAATGGTCCATTCTTCGGGTAGAACCGGAAAGGAATACGGGTCTGTTGAACTTATACTCATGTAGGTGGTGTATCGGTAGGTACCGTTGTCATCCATCTGCACAGAGGATTCTTTCCAGGTCCTTCCTTCATCGTATGATAATTCCACGACCGGTTCTACGAATGATGTCCTCACGATACCGGATACCTCAAAGTCCTCCCCCACCGAGATCCGCTGACCTTCCGTCGGGGTCTCGATGTTTAGGTATGTTTCGGTCTCCACCGAAACCTTCAACCTTATGACCTTGTAGGTCTGCTGGGAGAACTTGTTCGAGAGCACGTAGGTCCATTGGTCGTCCGGCGGAACCCTTGTGTTCAGGGTGAAATTGGATGTCCTCTCCCGGACATAGTATCCCATGAAGGGAACATCGTTGTTGTATGCCGCAGTGTTCGCCCGGTCCGCAATGAAGAAGTCGATGTTCCCTCCATCATTGTAGAGG
>JBLIRH010000078.1:0-9711 GCA_049472215.1 Thermoplasmatota archaeon
ACGGCGACGGGAGCAGGCAGGACAAGGTCTACGCCGGCTCAAAGCCCTATATTTTCAGGACAGATGTCTCACACTCGAAGACACGTGATGACATCCTGGCCGTGACCATGGTCCTCGGATCCCTTTGGGGCCAGGAGAGGATCACGCTAAACTATTTCCACCAGAACAGGACCTTCTCCCAGCCAATGGACGGAACCGAAAGGTTCGCTGTACTGTTAACTGAAAGATCGAAGATCGAGGTCCGCAACTCCAATTCCATCAGCGTATATTTTTACGTGAACTTCAAGATCCCCTACCCCTCGGAGGAACGGAGGAACGTCACGGTCCATGCGACCGGGAAATCGGCAATACCTGCAACGGTCGATATCGGGGACATATATTATGTGGAAGATGATATCGAATGGGATTCCTCCACACTTGTTGCCAGAAAGACCTCGGGAGACGGCGAATACATATCCGACGGAAGCTATGTCCGGGGCGGGGAGGTCGTTCAATTCAGCGGATTCAGGGTCTATTACGAAAAATCGGATGTTCAGCCGCCCCCATCCTTGATCCAGATCAATGTAACCGACAACCACGGAACAAGCCTTGTCAGCCGCATCCCCCAGGGGAGTGCAATATCTCTCAGTTGGCAAGCCCTCGATATCACCTCCGTCATGACCCTGGAGTTCCTTGTTTACGGCATTCCCATCGACAACATGGTCAACGAGCCGGAATATTTCATCTTCACTTTCAGGGTCGACGGGACCCCCCCCGGTGAGCTCAATAAGGGATCCTTCAAGGTCTTCCCCGACCAGCTCGATGGCGACGAGGAGCCCTACGACAAGGATAACGATATTCACTACGATAACGACGATAACGTATGGTTGAAATGGGAGACCATAACCGATGGAGAATCCGGACCCGGCAGCTATCTCATCCGTGCAGAGAGCCAGGATTTCACCCTCGAGAAAGAGGTAAGGGTGACGGACCCCAACAGGGTTTACATGAACACACACCTGGGTGAGAACTACAAGGAAGCCCTATCTCCGGGACGATACAATCTATCCATCAGGGCCATTGATATCGTAGGAAACATCGGTCCCGCCATCTATACTACGCTGATAATGGATAAAAAAGGTCCGACCTTCGACATTCTCTCACCGGGCGAGGGCGAATGGGCCATGAGCGCCCGTCCCAAGGTCCTTGTCGAGGTAAAGGACGATCTTTCTCCCATCGACGGACAGACCCTTTTCTACAGGGTTTCCACAAACGGCGGTTTCACCTACGGCGAATGGGAGAGCTTCCAGTTCTACGGAAAAACAAAGCACGAGCTTGAGCTCGAGATAGTCCCCAAACTTGCCGAGGGCAAGGAGAACATGATCCAGTTCAAGGGAGAGGATTTTGCAAGATCAGGATCCGTCACATCCCAGGAGATACCCGTTTGGGTCGATCAGAGGGCTCCTGCCATCTCCATGGTGGAACCCTTGGTCGACAACAACGGAACGACATATGATTGGCTGAAAAGGGTAGACCAGACCCTTAGGATAGCGATCCATGACTTCAAGGGGATGGGCGTCGATCCGACAAGGATCTCATACAGATACTCCCTGGGCGGGGGAAAGTTCTCATCCGACATCCCATTAGAAGGAGAACCCTACAACAATTCCTTAGGTTACGAGGAATACAACTTCAACATTAAGAAGGACAACTGGCAGGAAGGTGACGAGAACCTGCTGGTCATCGACGCATGGGACCTTTCCGGGAAGAACACCACGGTCGTCTTCAGGATCCGGATCGATGTCACACCTTATGTGGAGCTCCTCTCCCCAGATCCGGCCATTACATATCTCGACAACGAAACCATCCTCTTTTCCGCTGAGATATCGGATATCGACGGCGGAGATGACATCTCGGTCTCATGGATGTCAAACGTGGATGGTCCCTTGAGCTTCAAGCAGGTGGTATCCACCTATCTGAGTGCGGGCCAGCATATAATCACCCTGACGGTAGACGATGGCGTTCACACAACTAAGAGGTCCTTCTCCCTGCAGGTGATGTCACATCTGCTCCTGAACCCCGCTTTCATGGATACGGACAAGGATGGTATGAACGATTCCTATGAGATGGACCATGAAGGTCTGGACCCCAACATCAAGGACGGTGACAAGGACCTTGACGGTGACGGCTTCACCAACCTTGATGAGTTCTATGCAGGGACCGATCCAACGAATAAGGCCGATTACCCCGGTTCAGAGATCAAAGAGAGCAAATTCCCTGTTCTCCCCCTGGTCCTGATAATCCTCGGTCTCTTGGGACTGATAGTGTTCGGCGCCCTGACCGTTAGGGAATCAAATAAAGCGCAACCGGCCCCGATGACACTCCCACCAGCCTATTACGGGCAGCCGATGCTGAGCCCGGGGCAGCCTCCAAAACTCCCCGCGCTTCCTCCGGCAAACAAGTGAAACGGGAATAAGCTCAGTACCGCCTTTCCTTTATCATCTTGCAGTAGACCCTCTTGATATCCCTGGCCTCGACCGGTACACCTTCACGGTAGATCATCCTGTGTTCGGTCTTGATCTTTTCAATGACCACCTTGTCCCTGCCGAACTCAAGGATGTCCCCCACCGCGAACTCCTCTTCGGGAGCAGCTTCCACCTTCTCGGACTTGGTGCTCGAGCCTCTCACGATCGCGACCTTGACGAAGACTGAATCGAACACCTTCAGCCAGAGGGTCGTGATCTCCCTCGCCTTGGCCTTTTGGACCCTCCGGCCATCGAGTTCTATCGCGGTGACCTGAAGGTTGTGGTCCTCCCAGAAGAACTCCTCCTCCACCATGACCTCCTCCAGCGGTCCGAACTCAATCTGGGTCTTTCTCGAGCTGTCCCTCTCCGAGATGATGGAGTTCACAAGGATAGGTTTCTCCACGGGAAAGTTAGCATGATGCACCGTTTTGCAGGTCACGCACTGGACGGTCCCGTCGAAACCGCTTTCGGGGGTCGCCCCTATCTTTCCCTTGAGAACCCGGTGAGGCGTCTCCTCCCCGCAGTTCTCGCATAGGGTGAATATAACGGTGCCTTCGTGCATGGGCGGGGCCAAACTGAACGGATTATTTAAATTATCCCTCTATCGAAAGCACAGCCGGACGGTGTCATTAGCGAAAAAGGATATATCCCTCCAGGACCTGGTACCAGCATGGGAAGCTATGAAAAGCTCCTGGAACTAATGAGGTTGAAGGGTAGCGTTCTCGTTGCATTCTCCGGAGGAGTGGACAGCACCTTGGTGGCCCTGGCAGCCCGTGAAGCTCTGGGGGACAAATGCTCGATAGTCATGTTCCATAACGAGACAATACCACAGCGGGAGCTGGAGGATGCAAACAAGGTCTCTGCCGAGATCGGACTTCCCTTGAAGGTTATCGACGACCCGGTCCTGGGCATCGAGGAGATTGTGGAAAATCCCGTGGACAGATGCGGTGTATGCAAGCATCATCTCATGTCAAAACTCGTGTCAATGGCCAAAAAGGAAGGATTGGCCTTCGTTGCCGATGGGTCCAATGCTGATGACGTGCTCGATTACCGCCCAGGATTAAGGGCTGCGGACCAGCTTGGCATATGGCACCCTCTGATGGAGGCCGGAATAGGGAAAGATGAGGCAAGGGCCATCCTCAAAAAGAAGGGGATCAGTATCCATGACAAGCCTTCCACGACCTGCCTGATGACACGGATCCCTTACGGCGAGCGGGTGACGGAGGAGAAGATGCGCCTGATAGACCGGGTGGAAGGGACCCTGAGCGACCTTGGTTTCAGGGATATCAGGCTCAGGCTATTCGAAAGAACAGGTGGAGGTTACATCGGTATCCTCGAGGTCGATGATCCGAGAGCTGCCCTCGAGGCATGGGATAGTATCAAGGATGCCTCGAAGGATGTGCGTATGGTCCTGGATCCCGCTGGTTACAGGCAGGGGTCCATGAACTCAGGGGTCGTTCCCCCATAAGGTTTATAAGGGAATCCCCTTTACACCTTTCGAAACCGCCCTTGGCCCAAGAGTTGCGGTATGAAGGGGAACTTGACATGATAACCCGTTTCGAAAAAGCTAGGATCCTCGGAGCAAGGACGCTCCAGCTCAGTCTCGGTGCGCCCCCACTGGTGAAGTCCGATGAAGTGGACCCCCTCAGGATCGCTCAAAAGGAAATGGACCTTGGTGTCATCCCCCTGACCGTGAAGAGGAACTAGGAGAGTTGTTCTAATGAGCGATAACCAGAACGCCCAGGACCTGCTGATCGAGGAAGACGTATATCTGACCTCCGGGGTCCATATCGGAACCCAGCAGAAGAGCGCAGACATGAAGGATTTCATTTTCAAGGTCCGCTCCGACGGATTGTACGTCCTCGATATCAAGAAGACCGACGAGAGGATCAAGGTTGCGGCGAACATGATCTCGAAGTACAAGCCCGAGGAGATCCTCGTTGTTTCGGCCAGGCAGTACGGCCAGAAACCCGTCAGGATGTTCTCCGACATCATCGGATGCCACGCATTCCCTGGCAGGTTCGTTCCCGGAACCCTTACCAATCCTTCACTGGACCTCTACATCGAGCCGAAGGTCCTGATCGTCACCGACCCTGCCGCTGACCAGCAGGCGCTCAGGGAGGGGGTCACCTCCAGGATCCCTGTGGTCGGCCTCTGTGATGCAAACAACGAGACGAAGTACGTCGACCTCGTCATCCCCTCCAATAACAAGGGGAGAAGGTCCCTGGCAATAGTCTACTGGCTTCTCACCAGGGAGGTCCTCAAGAACAGGGGGGCCATAGAATCTTACTCCGACTTCAAGGTCGAGGTCAAGGATTTTGAAGCTACCCTCTGAGAATCCTTAATAGGACTCAAAAGGATATCCCGTCATGAGGCGTCCGGCAGTAGCGGGGATGTTCTACCCCGGAAGCGAGAGAGGGCTGACAAGCGAGTTGAAGGATTGTTTCAGGCGGGGCCCCGGAAAGGACCGACCGGAGAAGGGTCCCAAGGTCATCGGCCTGGTTTCCCCGCATGCGGGATACACATATTCCGGTCCGACGGCTGCCTACGGTTTCCTGGCAATGGCCTCCGGAGGTCTGCCGGACACCGTTGTGGTCATCGGACCCAACCACCATGGACTGGGAGAGACCGTGGGTGTTTCCTTCGAGGATTTCAGTCTCCCCACCGGAGTTATGGCAAGCGACCGGGAGCTGGCCGAGGCAATAGGCCTCCCCCCTGACGAGATCTCCCACATAAGCGAACACTCCATGGAGGTCCAGCTTCCCTTCGTGCAGTATTTCAGCAAGAGCGTAAAGCAGGTATGCATCTCCATGATGGACCAGTCCTTGCCAACAGCAAAGTGGCTCGGGGGAAAGGTGGCGGGAGCTATCAGGTCCACAGGGAGGAACACCGTCGTCGTGGCCTCCTCAGACTTCACGCACTGCGGCAGGAACTACGGATATCCCGTCCCAAGCGGGATGAACGCCGGGGAGTTCGCAAGGTCCAGGGATATGCCCGTCATCGAGAAGCTGCTGAAGTTCGATCTCGAAGGCGCCATGACCGAGAAGAGGAAGTTGGGGACAACCGCATGCGGTCTCGGACCCATCGCTGCGATGTACTCGGCCGCGAACGAGCTCGGGGCAAAGGAAGCAAAGCTCCTGGATTACACGACCAGCTACGACGTCTCTCCCGCATCATCGGCCGTGGGATATGCATCGATCGTACTCTTCTGATTATCTTGGCGCAATGTATTGAAATAGGATATTCTCCTTCCCATTGACGGAGGCCCACTGATGAACATATCCATCATCGGGACAGGCTACGTTGGACTTACCACAGGCATAGCACTTGCCGAACTTGGGAACAGGGTGGTCCTGGTTGATGTAATTCCCCAGAAGCTGAAGAGCATCATGAGCGGGAAGGCCCCGTTCTACGAGCCGGGGCTGGATGATATCCTTAAGAAACACATCAGGGAAGGGAACATCACAACAACGATGGATACCGGTTCTGCCGTTATGGACACCGATATCACCTTCATAACCGTTGGGACTCCGTCCAGAGCTGACGGCTCCATGGACGACACTTTCATCCGATCGGCGTCCTCGAGCATTGGCGAAGCTTTAAGGTCCAAGGGACCGCGCCATGTCGTCGTGATGAAATCCACAGTGGTACCGGGAACCACCTCGGGTATCATAAAGGAGACATTGGAGCGTAGTTCCGGTAAGAAGGTCGGCCCGGATATTGGTCTGGCGATGTGTCCTGAATTCCTCAGGGAAGGAGCTGCCATGCACGACTCGATGCATCCTGACAGGGTGATCATCGGATGCGAGGACGATGCGACCTACAGGATACTCGAGGAGCTGTTCCTGCCTCTTGATTCCAGGTTCCTCCGGACGTCTCCCACCTCCGCCGAGATGATCAAATACACATCCAACTCCATGCTTGCCACGAAGATCTCCTTTGCCAATGAGATATCCAGGATCTGCGAGGAGGTGGGGGTCGACGTTTACGAGATAATGGAGGGGGTCGGGATGGATTTCAGGATCAATCCCCATTTTCTCAGGGCCGGAGCGGGATTCGGGGGGTCGTGTTTCCCCAAGGACGTCTCTGCCCTCCGGAGCATAGCCAAGGGGCTGGGAGTGAGAACACCCCTTCTCGATGGTGTGATGGAGAACAACGAGATCCAGCCGATACACCTTGTGGAAGCCTGTGAAAGGATCGCCGGACCTCTCAATGGAAGGAAGATCGCCGTTCTCGGACTATCCTTCAAACCTGACACCGACGATATCAGGGAATCACGGTCCATACCCCTTGTTAAGACACTGATCGAAAAAGGGGCCATCGTGACCGGATCGGATCCGAAGGCTGTCGAGAACTTCAGGGAGGTCTTCCCGGACATACCCTATACGACGGACCCGGGAGAAGCGGTCGATGGGGCAGAGATCGTTTTCCTGATGACGGAATGGCCCGAGTTCAAGGACCTGGATTGGACCTCGAGAACGCATCTCACAGCGGTCATGGACGGACGCAGGAGCGTTGACCCGGCCTCCATGAAGAATGTTATATACTGGTCAATCGGTAGACCGCTCCCGTAACGAAGTGGGGGCCCGACTTGGATCTCAGGAAGCACTGGAAGGATATCCTCTACATCTTCCTTGGACTTTTTCTGATAGCGGTGCTCATGCTCAACGCGGACGTGACCGATACACTTGATGTCCTGTCCGATACGGAGCTTCAGCTCATCGCACTTATACTTGGGCTATACTTCCTCAATGTCACCTGCAAGGTCATGAGATGGTACGGGCTTCTGAAGGGAATGGGCGCGAAGAGGATCGGTTTCATAACGCTTCCGATATTCCTTGCATCACTGGCCCTGAACAATTCTACCCCTGGTAAGGTTGGCGGAGAGCCTGTGAGGGCCCTGATGCTCAAGGAGCACACCGGGAACAGACTCTCGAAAGGGATCGCTACTATATTCGCCGAGAAATCCCTCGACATACTGACGATCCTTCTCTTTGCGGTCCTAGGCCTCGCATACCTGATGTCAGAGCTCGGGTTCAAGGATGTGATGGGCATGGCTATCGTGATCGCCATAGGAGGCTCGTTGATCGTCACAGTTATCCTGCTGCTGGTCAACAGGAGGTTCCTGAGGGCCATGAACGGACTGCTCGAGCGGGTCGCCCTGATCATCACCCGAGGCAACAGGGAATCACGATCCTACAGGTTGTTCGGAAAGCTGGAAGGGTCCGTGGAAAGGTACCATTCGTCGATAAGGACCATAAGAAGGAACCCCTGGACGGGAGCTGGCGTGATAATGCTCACGCTTGCGATCTGGGTGAACGAGGGGCTGAGGTTCTATCTGGTGGTACAGGCCCTTCCCGGAGACGTTTACATATCATTTCCCGAAGCTATCGCAGCAATAGCCGTGGCAAACATCCTCGGGTTCATCCTTCCCATTGGCGCGGGGAACGTGTTCGGCAGCAAATCCATCCTGGAGCTTCTCTCGGTCAAGGAAGCCACCGCCATGGCAGCATCGCTCCTTCAGGTCGCCACCTCCCTCTGGATCTCGATCCCCCTGGGCATAATATCTGTCTCATACCTCAGGTTCCGCTCGAAGAAGAAATCAAATCAGTGATATAGAGGGTGCATCCTTTACGGGTGGAGGTTCATGATAATGGGTGTATCGGGCTCCTTCAAAGAACTTTTAAAAAAAATGGACCCCAGAACCTCCGCATGGAAAAACAAGGGGGGGGACCTCCTCTTCATCTTCCTGATCCTTGTCACAGTCTGTATATTCTTCTGGGAGGTCGTTCTCAACCCGGACGGCCTGATATTCTCGAAGAATTCGGATATCGTTGAGCAGTACTACCCGTGGAGATACCTGGCAGAGGAATCTATGGATAGCGGTGAGCTTCCGTTGTGGAATCCCTACAATTTCGGGGGGGAACCCCTTCTCGCTAATATACAGCTCGGTTTTTTTTACCCCCCGAACCTGCTGCTATTCTGGCTGCTCCCGGCACATACCGCGTTCGGTTTCGGTTTCATACTTCACTTGTTCATAGGGGGGGCATCTCTCTATCTTATCTGCAGGAGGATGGGACTGGGCTCACCGAATTCCTATTTGTCCTCGGTTATCTTCATTTTCAGCGGTTACATTATCGGACATACCCATGCAGGTCATTACGTTCAGATCTGTGCTGCCGCATGGATACCGATGGTTTTCCTCCTCATGGACATCACCATGGAAAAAAGGAGCCTTCTCTGGGGAAGCATTCTTGGTATGGTCGTTGGTGTCCAGTTCCTTGCTGGACATATACAGATCTCCATCTTTTCCATCATGATCATGCTGGCCCTGTACGGACATCATCTATGGATAAAGAGGAAAGAGCTCAAGGGGAAAGTGGAGTGGACCAGACAGATCTCCGCTCCGATCACGGGAGGGATAGTGGCCATATTGATATCACTCATCCAACTCGTCATTACATTGGAATATACATCCAATTCAACAAGGAGCGGGGGGATGGACTATTTATGGGCGACATCATATTCGCTCCCGCCTCAGAGTATCATTGGATTCCTCCTACCCAACCTGTTCGGCAACCCCCTGGCCGGGAACTACTGGAACCTCTGGAACTACTGGGAGATGGCAGTCTATATGGGGATCCCCACCCTGGTCCTGATCTTCCTTGCATTGGAGTATAGAAAGGAAAGGTACGTCAAGTTCATCATGGGACTGGGGATCTTCTCCTTCATAATGGCCCTTGGCAGGTACACACCGGTCTACTGGGTGTTCTACAAGATCGTCCCCTATTTCGATATCCTGAGGGCTCCATCAAGGTTCATATTGATAACGATAATGTGCGGTTCTATCCTGGCCGGATTCGGGGCCAGGTCACTTACGGAGAGGCTTTCCAGGGAAAAGATGAACAGGATCTCCAAGACGAGCAAGGTATTGATGTCGATCACGGGTATCGCGGTGGTACTTGCCATTGTTCTCTTGGTATCCAAACCTGCGATATCCGATCTCGCGGAGGATATCATTCCCGATTTCGTTTCGGATGAGAGCGCCCTTTCGGAATCCCTTTCGAAGGTGAGTATGTCGATAGACATGGCGATAATGGATATCATTACGATGTCTCTGTTCATCTCAGCAACGGTGGGTCTGCTTGTCTGGAGGATCAAGAGAAAGCAGGATTCGGAGAGGATAATGGCGGTCCTGATCGTCCTG
>JBLIRH010000008.1:0-58625 GCA_049472215.1 Thermoplasmatota archaeon
TTTTGGCTGCTCGTGATGTGCGAAACTTGCTGTTTCGGTCCTTACAACATCCTCGAAGAACTTGTTCACGGTCGGTTGTTTTACAAGGTCCTGATAGCTGGTATAATGGATGTTGTTCTTCTGGGCGTAATCCTCCAGGCGTTTGAAATCCGGAACGATTATGGCCGAACAATGTGGGCGCTTGTCTCCGATCACCATGGCCTGGCTGATGAATTCGGAACTGACCAATTTGTCCTCGATGGGTGCCGGAGGAACATACTTTCCTGTCGATGTCTTGATCAGGTTCTTCTTCCTGTCGGTTATCGTCAGGTAACCGTCCTTTGAAACGACACCAATATCGCCGGTGGCGAACCACCCATCAACAAATGCCTCCGCCTCCGCGTCAGGCCTGTTCCAGAATCCCTTCATCACACCGGGACCCTTGATAAGGATCTCGCCATCACCGGCTATCTTGTATTTCAGTTCCGGAATGAACTCCCCCACCGTACCGATCCTCCCCCTGCTGTTCTTGTTGATGGAGATGAGGGGTCCGGCCTCTGTCATCCCGTAGGCTTCCAGGATCTCGAAGTTCATGGATTTGAAGAAGTTGGCCGTATCCTCGCAAAGCGGAGCGCTGGAGGATACGAAGAACCTTACCTGACCGCCAAGTTTTGCAGAGACCTTGTCGAATACGAGCTTCTTGGCCAGTTTGTACTTGGTTGCGGTGAAGAAATCTCTTTTTCCATAGGAATACTTGTTTCCAACCGACATTGACCATTTATAGATCTTTAATGAGAGTCCGCCCTTGGATCTTGCATTGTCCTCGACCTTGGCCTTGAACTTCTCGAAGACCCTGGGCACCGCGGGAAATACAGTCGGTTTCACCACAAGTGAATCGTCTGCAATGGTCTCTATCGATTGAGCGTAACCGACCGTGCCTCTGATCCTGATCAGAAGATAATTGATTATCCTCTCGAAAACATGTCCCAGCGGGAGAAAGCTCATTTCCACGTCGTTCTCGTTGATATCGATCATTTCCTTGATGTTCTCCACATTCGATAAAAGTGAGCCGTGTGTCAGCACGACCCCCTTGGGGACTCCCGTTGAGCCGGATGTGTATATTATTGTTGCCGTGTCGTCCAGGGATACGGTTTCCTTGTATTCATCGAGAAGTTTCCTGTTCGCCCTCCCCTTGTCCAAGAAGTCCATGAAGGTCATGATATCCTTTTTCTTCTCAAGTCCTTCTTCAATATCCAGAAGTACTATGTCCTTTATTGTCCCGAAATGTCCCTTGTCCCTTGCCTCCAAGAATTTCGGAGCGTATTTTCCTGCCACGAAGACCAGTTTTGATTCCGAGTTCATGATATTGAAGTCGATCTCGTTCACGAGCAGCTTGGCAGGATCTGGGGTGACGTAATTCGATACATTGATCGCGCCGATACGATGGATGGCTAGGTCGACCATCATCCATTCGTACCTGTTATTGGTAACAAAAGCTACCCTGTCACCCTTCTTGATACCCATTGCAAGAAGGGCCGAAGCACAATCAAGGCTGCCTTCCTTCATATCCTTGAAGGTCATGAAGCCCCAGTCTCCCGTTTGGATCTTGAACTGTACCAATTTCTTGTCCGGACTTGCAGCACAGCACTTTTCGAACATATTGTAAATGTTCTTGAACCCGGCTTTTTCAAGCAGTTCGGACCTTTCCTCTGCACGAAGAGGATTGAGCACATCTGTCAATGACACCAACCCCTGGAACCGTCTGGATAAGTAGATTTATACAAGTTTATAATCGTTGCGAATATGGGAATACGGTTAATTATTAGAACTAACAATTATATGTACAAATTATTGTTACAATATTATTTATATATTTCGTACTTTATGCCATAAAAATTAAAATAATCATAACAATAATACATTTATTTACCAATATCATGTATCATTATGTCAATACTATAATTAATTGGAATGACCGTATCCAATCTAGAACTTCGACAATGGGTGAAAAAACCATTTGAGTTCACATACCATCAACATTATGTACCCGGGCCTTAATAGAGAGCTGATACACTTGATCGGTCTTGGCGATGGCGTTGGGAGTTCTGAAGAGCCTGTCTCATGGTATCTGGAGGTTTTCGAAAGGAACCTAAGGATCAGGGATGAGGTATCCAGAGAGCAGATCATCCATCAGGTCAATGGAATGCTGAAAAGTTCTTCAAAAGGTGTCAAGAACAAAAAGGAACTGGTCGATAGAGTAGGGGATCCAGCCGGTCTTGGCCGGGAACTCTCCAATCCTGCCAACTGGGTCATCGACCTTGGCTCCCCACTTGCACCTACGCCCAACATCGAGCCTTTCTTCTCCAGAAGGGGGCGCCTCCTGCTCAGCATCATTTTCCTTCTTGCTCTTGCAATTCCAATCGGCATATTCCTTGTCAGACCCGACAAAGGCTTGCTATTCCCGGGGATGCTGTTGGTATTCATAGTTATCTGGGCCCTTGGCCTGTCCTTTTTGAACACCTATCTTGGATATCTCGGTACCCTTTCGAAATTGAATGATGCCCAGGTGCATGTGAACGCGATCGGACGAACTGAACTCAGGCGGCATTCGGTAGCCTTCCTCATACTTTCGATGGTCATATCAATGGTCTGCGGAGCTGCCCCGTCCATCATGGATATAACTCTCCTGTCGGTCTCGGCCCCTCTGACAGCATCAACGATCGCTGCTTCGATAATTGGCTATCGAATGTTGAATATAGAAGGCAATAAAGCCCTGAAGACCGGATAAGAGATGGTTACAATGACAAGCAAGGTCCAGTATCCTTTATCTATCAATCAACACATATAACCATAAACGACTTATAAATCAGCGCTCACTTTAACCCAAGGCGAGGAAAACATATGGAGAAGACACCTTCCACCCATCTGCCGATATCAGCCGTCATGCTCGTTTCCTTGCTTTTGGTCATAGGCCTCACACCAATACTCAGTGACCATACCCAAGGAACAGATATGGAAGTCTTCCCAAGCAGGATGGAAGTTCATTCCCAGGAACTGGATGAAGATCAGCATACTTTTGTAGAGAACATTCTTGTCGAATGGGAGCTGGTATCCGATGAAGAGGGCAATACCATCGTCCTTTACGGTTCTTCATTTACAGCAGGCGATCAGGGACAGAATTTGCAGTACATCACTCGTGATATCATTGTAAACGGAGATATCGAGAGCATCGAAGTGAAATTCGGGGATCCTGTACTTGTCAAGGCTGGACCGGGACACTACAACGTTCCCGGCGTTGTGGGCTACTGGGATGGAGAAGTGCATCCCTCCTGGAAAGGAGGCCTCACAAATGATGTACTTCATGGATATGAGGTCGTTGATCTAGGCATACAGGCCCCTTCGTTCGAGAGGACCCGTACTTTTTCCCTTAGGATCTATCCATTGGACCATTATACGGACGGGACAACCCTGGTTTACACAAATATAAGGTTGAGCTATTCGGTATTGCCGAATCCCGATGATCTACATGGGTCCGCCCCCTTTTCTACAGGGAAGACCCTTGGGAATGTGAGCTACCTGATAATAACCCATGAGGACCTGGCATCTTCGCTTCAGGACCTTGTTGAATGGAAATCCCAAAAAGGTGTTTTCACCATCCTGGCGACCACCAAAGAGATCGACTCGATGTACAACAAGAAGGATATCCAGGCGGAGATGAGAGCGTTCGTCCAGGATATGGAGGCGGTCCACGACATAGATTACCTTCTTCTTGTGGGGGATGTGAACCTGGTGAAGACAAGGAACACTCTTAACCTCTATCCTTATACCTCTTTGGGAGAACCCACTACCTTTGCCTCTGATTCCTATTTCGGATGCGTCGACGAGGGAACATCATGGAACAGGGACGGGGACAGCACCTATGCTGAAAGCGGAGAGCTGGACGATGCAATACCCGACCTCGCAGTGGGAAGGATAGCCTCCAATGACAAGGACCTCATCTCTGACCTCGTCCAGCATCTGATCGAAAGGGAGCAGGGGTTCCAATGGGATGACGAGATGAAGAAGGCGATCTTCATTGCCGGCAACCCGGACACCGTTCCCGGATATCCCCCCGATACTCTAGACCACTTCTGGAACACCTACGCCAAGGATGTTTTCGAAGACAGGGAGACGATATACTATGACGGTCTGGGAACAATGCCCTTCAGCTCAAACTCCTTCAGGAGTACGATAGGGAACAAATACCAGGCGGCTTGCTATTTCAGCCATGGGTCCCAGACGAGCCTTCCGGGTCTCTTTTCCAACGCCCAGGTATCCACAATGGACGGTAACGGACCCGAAGGGAGCTTCTTCACCATGGCCTGCCTTACTGGATACTTTGACAGCTCGACCACTGAATGTTTCGCAGAGGCCCTAACCGAGACAAAGGACAGAGGAGTCCTAGGCTACATCGGGTCAAGCAGGCTTGCGGTAGGTGAGATAGATCTTGTATACAGCGGTGATGCACCCGGTCTGGAGGAGGATTACTGGAGAGCGGTGAAAAAAGCAGGAGAGGGTGACCTGAAGCCAACCGTTGGTGATATCTACAGGGAGGCTGTGACGCACTTTTCCTCAACATTCTACCCGTTTCCCACCGACTATTACGGTTACTCGGCGCAAAGGACGTTCCTGGAGTACAACCTCTTCGGTGAACCCGAAGCACCGTTGTTCTTCCGCCCCCCCGAACAACTGGTATTGGAGTACGAAGTGCTGAATGATAACGGGACCATATGGGCGAAGGTCACGAACATGACCGGAGCTCCTGTAGAAGGAGCCAGCGTCACTTTGTACAGGTATCTTGAGCTCGGTGTATCGGAATTAACGAACTCATCCGGGGAGGTCGTTTTCGATATTCCCCCTTCCAACGGAGGAATTGTCAACCTGACCGCCCATAGGGCAGGAGACCTTCCGGTCAATCACACCATTGAGCTTCCGGATGAACTTTACCCCACACCTCTCTACACGATCGATCCCCCGGAGCCTGATGGATTTGAGGGGATCTACATAAGCAAACCCACTGTCGATCTTTTCGGTGATGAAACGGTGGACATAGAATACAGGATCAATGGAGGAGAGATGTACATACGATCCCATCATGTTACCCTGGAGGCTACGGAGGGATCTCAGAACATAGAGTTCCGGGTGATCGACGCCGTCGGTCACATTTCCGATTGGCTTGATTTCAATTTCACCGTGGACACGACTCCTCCCGAAATATGGACAACGACCGATCCTTCCGCTCCCAACGGGAACGATGGCTGGTTCTCGACCCCCATCAGGATCGGTGTCAACTCCTCGGAAGAGCTGGCTATCGCTTATTACAGGATCGACGATTCCATCGAGAGGATGTACGAAGAGCCCGTTTGGTTGTATAACGGTGTTTACGAGGTGAACTTCAGGGCCTATGATATGGCCGGGAACATGAACATTACCTCTACCACCATCAAAATAGATACGAACCTCCCCTATTCGACCTTGGATGTCTCCCATGAACCGGATGGGGATAATGGATATTACGTGACACTTCCTGCTATCCTTATCAGGGCCTACGACGAGAACGGTGCCACTCCACAGTACAGATGGGATAACTCGAGCTGGCAGGAGGTTGAAGGTACCATCTATCCGCCAAAAGGGGCCCATAGGCTGGAATACAGAGCCATTGACACCATCGGCAATATCGAAAACGGCCTCAACTTCCAGTGGTTCATGTACGATCCTGACCCTCCGATACTCGCCTGCAACATATCCCCGGAGAACCCTGATGGGGAGAACGACATCTACGTTTCAAAACCCACTGTCGAGATGTTTGTCAGACAATCAGAGATCAGCGATGTGGAAATTAGGTATTTCCTGGGGGAAACGAACCAGGGTTTCAACTGGTTGAACGACAGCTTGCTCTACATCGGTCCGATATTGATACCGGAGGGTGAATGGCGACTTCACATGATGGCCAGGGATATTGCTGGCAATCAACATTTTCCCGTCCCTCTCGATATAACTGTCGATGTAACGAAACCGGAGATGATCTTCAATATTACACCGGGCGAACCGGATGGCGAGAATATGTGGTATATAACACAACCCGTCATCTCGGTACATTCAGACCAGGGATCAAGGGTATACATCTCCATGGACGAGAACGAAACGTGGATGGAGATCTCTGACATTATCACATTGCCGCCGGGAAGGCATTCGGTCAGCTTGAAAACACTGGATAGGGCCGGAAATACAGCCTACTCGGGTCCGTTCCTATACAAATATGACGACCAGGATCCTGTTTCGGTGATCTCCGTGGACCGGTACACATACTATCTTGATGAGATAATAAACCTGTCCGCCATGGGTTCGTCTGACGAGAACGGACCCTTGCTCTACATGTTCAATACCAGCGACGATCGAACCTCCCTCTGGGTGGATGAGGTCAACTGGACCATCACCTTCAACCAGACCGGTAATTTTTCAGTACGACTGATGGTGATGGACAACTCCGGAAGGTCTTCATTATCAAGGGACATCACCATTCAGATCATCGAACGACCCCCTCCTCCTCCGGAGGAGGACAACTTGATCGTCGAACCTTTCGATCCTGCTCCGTTGGACCAGAAATCATGGACGGATGCAAGCCTCGAGGAGAAAAGATTCGTCAGGGGAGGTATAATCGTCATACTTCTGCTGATAATTGCCATACTCATGCTTCTGGTCGTCAGGAAGGTTCGGGTAAAGGAGGTGGAGTGGGAGGGTGATGACGATTGGCTCGATGAGGACTGGGTGGACATAGATATCGACGAGGAACCGGTCTTTGAACCCGATGTCATCATATTTGAATGAATGTCTACAACAGATCTTCCGGCATCAAGGTCGACGGGACGGGGCCATGAACCATTTCCTCTTTGCGTTGACCAACTCATGATACGACCACGGTAAAAGCAGCAATATCTATTTTTATGCACAACAGATATCCTGGCTTGTGAAGGTCAAGTGTTTCTCGGTGAAGCCGAGGAAAGCAGAAAAAGTCAGGAGAGCGTTGATGGAGCTCGGCGTCCTGAGGCATGAATACCCCGTTATTTCCGAAACGGATCAGGTCCTATTTCCTGTGGATGATGATCTCGACCCTGCAGATCTGGATGGCATCGGAGCAGTTATCCAGGTCGTCGAGAGGGAACTGAACCCGAGAAAGACCAGACCCAAGAACTATCGGGAGCTGCTCGAACTGTCCCCCGAACGAATGGACCTCCTTCCTTCCTCCTATGACATGATCGGGGATGTTGCGATCATCAAACTTCCTAAGGAACTCCTGGACTTTCGGAGAGATGTCGGACATGCTCTGAGGGAATTCAACAGGAACATCAGGGCCGTAGCCCTTGATAGAGGCGTCAGCGGAGAGTTGAGGATCAGGGACCTCGAGGTGATATCGGGTGAGGATGATCTCGAGACGACACATGTAGAAAACAATCTCAAATTCAAACTGGATCCATCAAAAGTATATTTCTCTCCACGGCTAGCGACCGAACGAATGAGGATAGCCGAGTTAGTTGGTGAAGAGAATGTCCTGGATATGTTTGCCGGGGTCGGCCCCTTCTCCATCGGGATCGCCCGACAGGGGCGGGCCAGCAAGGTTATCGGGATCGACCTTAATCCGGAATGTATCCGTTATTTCAACACCAACATCACGCTGAACTCGGTCGATGACAGGGTCGAGACACATCTAGGAGACGCCAGGGATATCTCAACAACACTGGGACCGTTCGACAGGATCATCATGAACCTTCCTCACTGCTCGATGGATTTCCTCGACGTTGCTTTCGGGTCCATGGATTCAGGGCATATTCACCTATACAGGGTACTGGAACAGGGACGGATCATGGAAGAGGTCCAGGATATGTCCCGAATATCGAGGGATCTGGGTAAGGAGATCAAGGTCATAGGTATCAGGGAGGTTCATAATTACGCGCCAACACAATCGATGATGGCCTTCGATATCAAGGTCCTCCCTTGAGGAACCTCTCCCAGATCAATTCCTTTCCCCGGTAGATCCTTGTGACCCTATGAAATGAGATATTGCTCCCTCCCGAAAGTTCAAGGAACGACCTACCGATATGAACGATCTCGGAGCCTTGGAGGATGCTCCTATCATCGGCTGCTCCTCTATCGATATATTCGATGTAAAGATCCTCGATGGAGTCCGACGACCATCTTTCCTTCAATAGCACATCCCTTGCATGAGAATGGCTCATCTGAGGGCCCTTCTCCTTGTGGGCCTCTCTTCTTCTTCTTGTTCAGGTTCGGGACCGACATCCTCGATCTTCTTGAGCCTGCTTTTCATGGACTTCTCGTCCAGTCTTATGGGGCTCCAGAACTTCGCCCCGCAGGTGTCACACTTTGTCGAGTCCGCCTCCACAGCAGCCTGACAGCTCGGACAGACGAACGGGTCCGGGAACAGGATCTCACCGCATTGGGGGCATTCCTTGTCCCTGGGGTCCACTGATGAACCGCAGTTGGAGCACTCGAACTCTCCGAACTTTAGCCTTACCTCGCAATAAGGACAAAACTCGTCGTAGGGATCGACATCTTCCCTGCATTCCGGGCAGACCACCTTTTTCTTGTACAACGCGGCCTCCATGTCCTCATCGAATGGTATGATCTCCCTTGTCCTACCGTGGGGTCTCTCGACCTCGACGGCCTCGAACTCCTTTTTCCTGCTCGAGATGATATAGTAGACAACGATGGCAAGAACGATGACGATGAAAAGAACTGCAGCCAGTATGTAGGCCCATGTTTCCATAGAACATTCACCCCGTATTGAAGGAGGGAGAGCATATTGAAATTTAATTGTTTCGCAATGGTTATTGGAAAAAATCCCAGAAAACGTCCCCTTCGCTGGCCTTACCACAAGATTTAATATAGCTCCATCATTTTCAAGTCTTGGAGATAACGATGGCCGGAAATGAAAAGGGCTTGTTCTCGACCATAGGTAGGTCCCTTCATGATGTCAATGTCTTCCTATTCGAAAAGAACAAGAAGATAATGTATCTGGTTGCCCTCATAACAATACCCGGTCTGACAGGATTCGTTTTCAACCTCGAGGCAAATGGAAAGAATATGCTCGGGGCCGACGATATCCGGGATATAATCGCAACCTTCGGGGGCGGGGGTAGCGGAAATACCTGGTCGTTCGGCGATACCGAGGGTTACATCCAGCTCACCGAAAAGATAGCTGAGGCCCCGTATGTCCGGGAAAGGTCCAGTTCGAGCACCACCATATCTGCCGGACCGGAAAAGGTCATTCAGAAAATTTCCATCACTGTCACATGGCAGGACGAAACAAGCCCGCCGCAGCCAAGGGTACGAAGATATCAGAATCAACCGGACACATTTGCCGGAACCTTGATCTGGCCGGATAAGAACAACACCCCCCTCAATCAGGATTCCAACAACCAGCTTTCCCTGGACCTGGCGCTCACCGACCAGCAGGTTGAGGACATGTTCAATCAGGGGGACTTCCTTCTCACTGTCACCTGCACCTCGGCGGGGGACTGGCAGGCGATCATCAGTCCGTTTGATATATTCACTCTTCCGGATGATGGTAACGATGTCTCGATATCCATAGATGTTACCTATTGGGGCCCTGAACCTCAAGAAGAGTGATCTTTTACCTTATATGATCCCATTTGGAAATAGCAATATGACTGGACCAAATGGGATATGGTGCAGGGAGCCGGATTCGTGCAGCTGTAATCCTTACAGGATTAAGCGCAGTTGCAAAGTTCGCGGTAAGGAAACACGAACTTTCCAACAACAAGTTCGAATCCGAGACAACCTCCCTGATCCCATTTGGAAATAGCAATATGACTGGACCAAATGGGATATGGTGCAGGGAGCCGGATTCGAACCGACGAACCACTAAGGACCGGATCTTAAGTCCGGCGCCGTTGGCCAAGCTTGGCTATCCCTGCACTTTTATGGCCGTTGGAGATAGCCTATGGCCAACGGCGGGCAAGGTTAAAAACCTTGCATGTGCGCCGATGAATGGTTGCATTGCAACCATTCCATTCCATCAATGATTTGCTTTCTGAAGCAAAGGATTGTGGCCAAGCTTGGCTATCCCTGCATTTTTGGGCATTTGTTAGGGGATAGCCCTCTTGGAACCTTGCTCCGGAGGAGCATCTCCGAAGGAGTGCCAAGACGGGGTGTCGAAGATACCCCATTCCGTAAACGCTTTGACCCTTGGTCAAAGGGTTTTTGGCTATCCCTGATTTTTTTTGTATTAATACACGAAACCATATAATCATTTTTCATTTTCAATATACTTGAAGACCGCTTCTCCTACCTCAACTCCGAGATACTCCGCAACCACATCGCATTTCGTAACCAGCAGGAAGAAAACACCACTGGCATCGCTCAGGGATTCGAAGTTTCCCTGCCCCTTCGAGAGGAAAATATCTGCCTGGGGAAAGTTCGAGAGCTGTTCAGGTTTTATCCATCCTTCATTCGGAAGCTCAACCAGTTCGATATATTCCTCTTTGATACCCGCGTCGATCGAGTCCTGCAGGGTCACATCATTCAGAAGAGGAACTTTTTTCACAACCGCCTTGAACCTTATCCCCGGATATTCCCTGTGTATCGTTCGCATCAAAAGGTGATCGAAAACCACCTCACCGGAATTGTCAAGGAATATAACGACCTCCCGGGCACTTCGGAGCTTGTCCCGAAAGAGTCCATGATCGTTCAAACTGAATCCTTTCGTCCTCGCCCGCTCAAGGACCTCATGGAGGTCAAGCTCGTTCTTCGCTCCATAATCTATGACGTTTCCGGCCAGGGACGCCAGCACAGCTTCGAAGATCGGATCCTCGGACCCCTCTACTTCCTTCTCGATCTCCTTCACATGTTCGAGCGCCTTCATCGTGGAAAGGGATTTCAGGTCCTTGTAAGGATCATCGGAAACACCGAGCTTCTTCATCCTGTCATGCATCAGAAGGGAAACATCGACAGGGGCCTGTGAATAATCCATGGTTGAAAGAAGCGAGAGCATCTCCCTGACAATAACCTCCTTCTGATCCTTGTCAAGGGAGGAACCCTCCATTTCCCGGGTATATTGCTTGATGAAACACGGCATGCATCGAAGGTCCATATGCAAAGATCGGCCCCCGGGCGGATATTCGTTCGATGATGTTAAAACTTACTTTTAGCAAGGATGGGAAAGATATATAATCACTCCCTCCACTCTCCACGAACGATACCCCTCGGAGGCAAAAACATGGACTTGTCCAGACGTGCAATGAACATCCTGCTAGCCTTTGTACTCATATCAGGTTCGTTCGTTTTTTTCACATCGGCTCAAGCTGCAGGTGACCCATGGAAAAATGGGTCCCCCACCAGGGCAATACCCTGGAACCAGATAGTACCTGGAACGGAGATCACCATAGCACCGGGCAAATCATCAAACACATCCTTTTACTATCCCGTCCCTCTCGGGGCGACGGTCCTTGATGCGAACTTCACCTTCTCGAACATTCCATACACTCCCGGGGGATACGATCATACAAAAGAAGCATGGGTGAACTTCGCAGGAGATTACAAGGAATATGTATACGGTCTCAGCGGTGAGGGGATGTTCGGCTCGTGGGGTTTCCTTGACAGGACCAGATTGGGGGAAAGGGTCTTCGAGGACAATCTAACAAGCACTTCCAGGATAACTGGAAGGTTCGTCCTCCCCAAGAATGCCACGTTGACCTCTGCAACCCTGAACATAACAGGATATCAAAGGGGGAGGGAGTGGGAGGATTGGGTCCTCGCAGGAACAACCGCCGGAGAGATGGTCGGACACGTTGTCAGGGACCTCGGTGGTAACTATGTCGGAATGGGGGACCCGGGATTCAGGACAAGTTCCGGCAGACTGTTCCTTATATACGGCAATTCAAACGAACCCGTTTACACGACCCTTGTATCAAAGAGCGGATCCCTGGCGGAGTACGGATATTCGATCTCGGATCCCTTCACCATCAAGGGAAAAACTCCGAACAAGTTCGCCGTGGGAGCACCTGGAGATGATTCCGATAGAGGATACGTCGAGATCATCAATCTGACAACGACCTACTCGGTGATCCAGACACTGGAGGGGAACCTCAGCGGAGACAGGTTCGGCGAGGCATTGTCCGCCGGCGATATCAATGGTGACGGCCTGGATGAACTGGTCGTTGGCGCACCTTCGACGAAATCTGGGATCGGTTCGATCTACATCTTCCACCAGGTCCAGAACATGACCAGCTCTGCCTACGAGTTCGAGCTGCTCACGGTCATCAACGGAAGCTCTTCCGATACCTCTTTCGGTAGGTCGATATCGATCGGGGACATCAACAGGGATTCGGTAGATGATATTGCAGTTGCATCGGACCAGGATGTCTATGTTATACACGGTGCTTCGACCTTTGACCCGGTGTATGATACCAACTTCGATCCTCTCGGATCGTTCCCCTCGAGCTCGATCCAGACCGTCAAGTTCCTCGGAAGAATGTCGGGAACGGTCCAGGAAGCGCTGGGGATCGGGCTGCCGGAGCCGGGAAGAGGGGGAGTACTAGTCCACTACGGAGGTTCCTCTTATGATACTTCAGCCGATGTAACATTCATCGCCCCGAGCGGGGCAGGGAACTTCGGCTGGGACCTGGATGCAGGATACGATATCAACGGTGATGCTGTTGTGGATATTGCGATCGGTGCTCCGGGAGGAGTATCCATCGGCGGATACGCAGGCATATTCTCGCTCTCATCACCAGGGACCGCACTCTGGTCCAGGTCAACAACGTCAACTGTCGACCGCTATGGGGCCTCGATAGCCTTTGGAACCGATCTCCGAGGGGACGGCTTCGGAGATGTTGTGGTGGGTGCACCGGAAGCCGGTAATGTTGGTAGGACCTTTATCTATGAGAGATTTCCCCTGAGCCAGATCCCCCCTAACTCTCCAGTGCTCTACGTCGGCCCTGGGGACGGTGTAGAGGCATGGAGATATCAGAGCGACCATCTGACAGACAAGACCATGATCACCTCAGGCGACATTTCGGGAGCTATCAACTCATATATTTCAACAGCGAACCCCTCGGTATTCACACCCTATGAGGGTTTTGTCTACGTGGACATAGGCCTTGGAATGGCAACATTCAGTTCTGTTGAAGAATCCAACCATTTCAGGATCGAGGACTTCCGGTTGACATATACGATGCAGAGGTCCACCGGCCAGATCGCGAATGCATTCAACACCTACCTCAACAGACCCGATGCCAACATAGACCCGATCAAGGGAATAGTGAAGGTCCCTATCACGTACGGAGGGCTCTCCCCTGGAGGATTAAGGATCGAAACCTTCGACATCGAACTTGATCTCGTTCCCGAGATCGATGGAGTCCCTGGGATCCTGCATGTGGACGAGGATTCACATGTTGTAGACCTTATTGATGCCTATCTTGTATTCGAGGATGATTACACGGATGACGAGGAACTGACCTTCCAGGTCAATGCCATCGGGGATAATATCACGAAGTTCAAGACATATATCGCAAATGATCGGTTCGTCGCCATCGACCTTCCAAACGGCAGCGAAAGCGCGAACTGGACAGGGACCATCGAGGTATCCCTGACGTCAACGGACATAAACGGTGGAAGGTCCAAACCCGTTGAGATCACCATTGAGGTCGATGCGGTCAACGATCCTCCCGCTATTACAACCCAACCTACATCGCAGATCATCCAGGGAGCCCAATTCCAGTATCTTCCCCATGCCGTGGATACAGAGAATGATGAAATAATGTACGACCTGGAAGGGGAACCCCAGAACATGACGATCGACGAGCAGGGCACCGTGATCTTCAAACCGAACGGATGGCAGATCGGAGATATCGAATGGACGCTTGTGCTCGATGATGGCAAGGATAAAAGGTACTATCCCTTCACACTTAATGTCATCAACATAAACGATGCTCCCATATTCTCAACCCCGGCACCCGAGAATGCCCAGGTGAAGGTAGGTGAAACGTATTCCTACAGTTTCAAGGCATACGATCTCGATCCCCTGGACAGCATCACCTTCTCGCTTCCGGAGGGGCCGACCGGATCATCGGTGGCGTTCGAGACAGGATACCTGACATGGAGACCGATCATCTATCTGGAAGAGCCTCAGAAGTTCAGGGTCAGGGCGACCGATCTGGAGGGAGCATTTTCCGAGATCGTTTTCTTCGTGAACATCACGCTCATCGATAACGCACCTACAATCACATCGACCCCCACGACCACACTGTCGGATTTCGTGGAATGGGTCTACAACGTATGGGTCACGGAGCCGGACGATGACGTTTATTTCGTCGAACTGTATGAAGGACCCCCTGGGATGGAATATGACGAGATCTCAGAAAGCCTTGTCTGGACTCCCAACGGCTACCAACTGGGGACCTTCGATCTGTCGATAAGGGTTACATCGACCAGGTTCGAGATATTTCAGAACTTTTCGGTCTATGTCGAAAGGACCCCGAGGAACTGGATCTTCACAATGGACCTATCAAGTGAAGGACCAAAGGTAAAAGGCGACCTGACGGTTGGAGGTCAGGTCTCGGTCCATCCAAGCACTGTCCAGGGCATCTATCTGACCATCGGCGATGAAGACCTTTACATACCAATAGAAGGGGAAGGATGGACATACATCATAAAAACCAAGGACTACAGTGATGGAGAGCTCGTGATCTCTGCGAAGGCGTACGACGGTTTCGAGAACTCGACCTCGAAATCCTTCACAGTGATCATCGCCAACGACGAGGGGAAAACAAACCCGATCCTCATCGTGGCGATCATTGTGTTGATCGTTATCATCATTGCCGTCATCGTGCTGGCGGTTCTCCTGGTGATGAGGAAGCAAAAAAAGGCGGAAGAGGAGGAGGAGAGACAGAAGAAATTCGAAGAGATCAAGCAGACAAAGGATGACATCAACCAGTTCATAGATTCATGCACCGACCTCAAGTCCGAAGCTGGAGAAGATGAAATGGAATGTTTCGACATGGTCAAGGAAGAGAGGTTGGCAGCCATAGATGAGATATTCCTACCGATGAAGCCAGGTCAGATGCAGTCGGGACAGTTACTTGTTGAGGATGAAGATCTCGAGGACCCTCTCCAAAAAGCAATTGTACAGGAATCGGTGCTTGGCCAGGATCCTCCTGTTGAAGAAGAAGGCGTTCAGGACGATATCCTCGAAGAAGAATAGGCATGGAGAGGAACCGAAAGTCCCGAACTATCGAACTGTGAATCGGGACAGACTGGACAGCTGTTCCGAGTAAAGGACCAGCATCGGCAACCATGGGATAAAGTATTTAATCGTAAAACTGAATGACCATTCGTAAATTTCGGGAAATTCCGCTGTTTTGGAGGGATAATATGGGTTGGCTCAGAAGAAAGAAAGAAGTGGAGGAGGAATACCCAGAGGACGATGTCCGCATAGGCAGGACCTACATTGATCTGGGAATGCTCAAGGGAAGGGAACCCGGTCCGTCCAAGGCCGGCGGACCCTTTGTGAAATTCGCTGATATTGACGGTTACAGGCAGATCCCAGAGCTTTCAAATCTTGTTTATGATGGCAACATTCTCGTGCTTGACTTCACCCCGATAGCCAACGATGATCTTGAGCTGAAAAGGACCATAACCGAGCTTAAAAGGGTCGTCGAGGATATCAACGGTGACATCGCCGGTATTAGTCAGAACCTTCTCCTCGTTACCCCAAAGGGTATCGGCATCGACAAGAAGAAGATGAAGAGGATCGAAAGGAAGAGATTCTGAACCCAGGGTAATTCCCATGGATACCCAAGGGGTAAAGTGTCCAGCCTGCATAGTCGGTGAACTGAATATAATATCCGAGCAGCTGAAGGTCCCCCATTTCGGGGATGTTGTGATATCGACCATGATCTGTGACAAATGCGGTTACAGGACCTCCGATGTCATCCCCGTTGAAATCCGGCCCCCTAAAAGGTTCTCCATTGTCATCGACCGACCGGAAAAGTTGAACACCAGGATCGTGAGGTCGGGAACATCGACCGTAAGGATCCCCGAGATCGGGGCTCGACTCGATCCCGGACTTTTCTCCGAAGGGTTCATCACCAATGTCGAGGGGGTGCTCAGAAGGTTCCGCGACATTCTGATGCAGCTTCTCAGGGACCTGCAGGACCCGGGCTTGGCTCATGATCAAGAGAAGAAAAGAGACCACGCCATCGAATTAATCGAGGTCCTCGGGTCATATGTAGAAGGCGATCCGCCGTCGAACAGACCTCTAACGATAATCCTGGAAGACCCAATGGGCACCAGCGCCATCATTTCCCAGGATGATGGTGATGTCAAGGAGGAGGACCTCACAAAGGAAGAGATCACCGACCTCCTGGAATCGAGGATTGAGAAAGACCTCATCACAGAGCTCTAAACGGCTTTTTTATCCGATCCCCATATCACCTTATGGGTCTGGACCATCAATCTGATGTCTCCGGTAATTTCTCCATCAGAGAGTTTTTTCATCAGGATATCGGCAATTGCCTCTCCACCGGTGTTGCTTACGGGAGTGAAGATTACCGTGCAATCCGGGGACCATTCACGCAATATCGAGAATGCACGTTCCATATCTTTCTCATCAGCGACGACGAACTTCAATTGGTCCGTTTGTCGCAGATAGCCTAAATTCTGGATCGCCATCTCTTCTTGCATACCTGAGGATGGTAGTTTGATGTCGAGGGAAAGGAAAATGCCTTCACCGAGTTCTGAGAAGGGTTTAACGTCGATCGATCCGTTGGTCTCGATATCGACGCGGAATCCTGCCGAGAGAAGCGACCTTACGAGCTCGAGGGAACCCTCTTGGACCAGAGGTTCTCCACCGGTAAGGCACACAGTCCCGAACCCGAACTCCCTCACCTGCTCGATAAGGAATCCTATCTCCATCGGCGATCCGGAAGAGACCTCGAGAGCATAAGGTGTATCGCACCAATTACATCTTAGGTTGCACCCGGCAAGTCGTATGAATACGGTCGGGATCCCCGTATGGACCCCCTCGCCCTGAAATGATGCGTAAACTTCGTTCACCATCAGGTCCATCATTCTCTCTCCTCATACTCGATCGGGTCTTCGATACCGATCTCTGCGAATCCCTTCAACCGGTATCCGCAGGAATCACATCTACCGCAAGCCTTCTCACCACCAAGGTAACAGGACCAGGTCAGCGAAAGATCGAGGCCGAGTTCCATGCCCTTTGATATGATCTGATGCTTCTTCATATCCAGGAGCGGAGCGATCACCTGTATCGGCCTGCCTTCGACACCTCTTCTCGTGGCGAGGTTCACGGTCCTTTCGAAGGACCCTATGAACTCAGGCCTGCAGTCCGGATACCCGGAATAGTCCATTGCAGTTGCCCCTATGAATACCGCATCCGCATCCAGGACCTCGGCCCATCCCGAAGCTATCGACAGAAATATCAGGTTCCTTGCCGGAACGTATGTGTCAGGTATTCCATCCGAGAGTTCGATATCCCTGTCGAGAGGCATCTCGATGTCCCCTGTCAAAGCGCTTTTCGAGAACATTCCCCTGGGGAGTTCAAGGACCCTGTGGTCCATTACATCAAGAGACAATGCTACCTGTTTTGCTGATAATATCTCCTTTTCATGGGTCTGACCGTAAAGCAGGGTCAAAGCATAACATTCATAGCCCATTGACCTGGCAATTGCCAGAGTGGTGCTCGAATCGATACCGCCGGAAAGGAGAACGACCGCTTTCAATCCATCACTCCCGCAGCGATCTTGTGGACCAGGCTCCCTGTCCCCAACCCTCATCCACTCCGAGGGATATTTCACGTACACCTTCCGGAAGCTCCACGATCTCAAGGAACCTGTTCATCAGATATATCGAAAGCTCTTCAACGGTGGTAGCCGGGACCGGTATCTTGATAGTGTCGCATTCAGGGAACGTGTAGACCTTTCCCATCATGTCCACAGTGATGCTTTCCTTCTCGCGATCCTCACTGATCGTTATATCGGGATTCATCGTTGGTATCAGGGTCCTGTGGTCCAGTTCGTCCACCAGGTCCCTGAGTGCTTTCTTCATCTCTCCGAAATCAGCCAGCATGTGGTTCTCATCGAGGTCACCTGCAACCTTGAGGTGCACCGCATAGGAGTGGCCGTGGAGCCTTGAGCACTTATCATGCCTCAGCAGCATATGGCATGAGGAGAAACGGACGTTAGACCTCCAACCGTCTATCTGTAGATGATGCTCCATGACCGACCCAATTGATTGGTCCGATATTAATATTCACTTCCGGGGATCGATCATTCTCTTCGGAGGAAGAACCTCCTTATGGGGACCGCCAGCAGAAGCAGCGAAAGGGGGGCCAGGAGCAAAGGTGATGGTGCTGGCAGACTCGATAGTTCCTGCTGGGTTCCGGGAAGGTTGCCTTCAGTGAACGGTCTGTCGGTGTATACCTTGATGTGGCCGTGTCTTTCGAAACGGTTGCTCTCCGATCCCGGAGTTGGGACAACGGAGACCCCTACGGGAGTTTGGGTGCTGAAGTAGTTGTAGTAATAGTCCAGATTGTAGACGTTTTCTCCGTTCACGGTCATGTAACTGCCGTCATCCACCCAGTCAGTGAACCTGTATGGGTCCCTGAACAGGAACTCGTGGTTCACCGGATCGATGTTGGCTATGACGAAATCATTGCTGTTCGCCAGTGGTATTAGGACATTGAACCAACCATGCCCTCCCCATTTCTGGGTCGGATCGTTGTTCAGAGGGTTGGGATCGTAAAGATACCCTATCTCGAGCCAGGCCGGGATCTTGACCGCTCTGCAAAGGGATGCCATCAACAGGGATTGGTCATCACAGTCGCCGTACCAGTCCGCGAGACAGCCGGTAGCCCATTTCGGATAGTCGCCGTATACGACCCTGTCCCTTTTCCGCTCCTCCTGGGATGTATAGTTGAAATGTTCCTGCATCCAGTCGTAGATCGCTTTCACCTTTCCAAGGACGGTAGGTTCGTCCTTTGTTATCTGGTGCGCGGTCCTGTTGATATTTTCGTCCAGCGGTTCATATCTGTAATGCTCGACGATCCCATCCTTGTTCTGGTCCACGGGCCAGGCATTGACATTGAAGCGGGTCTGGTACTGGGATGGGATGTCAGCGACAGTGCCTGAATCCTCCTCGTCAAGGTCCCATTCGTAGGCATGCAGTGTCATTTCGAAGGTGACCTCGTACCTCAAGGTGCCTATGACATTGTTGGCTTTCCATCCCGAGATCGTGTTCTTTGTTGTATTGTAATCCTGCAGCGGAATATGGTTCTTTGGGGAGAAACTTACGCTGTGGACATCCTGTATAAGAAAATCCTTTTCGATACCAGGACCTGGATCGAAGGGGATATCAAATGGTGGAGCCACATGGATCTCCACACTGTTCGCATGTCCCCCGGACACGACAACGTCATAGGTGAGAGTGACCGACACGTTTGTCCATTCAGGGAACGGAAGGTATGGTCTCATGAGGTTTCTCAGGGAGTTGATCCCCGAAGCTTCCCTGATCTGGTGGAATGGGGGCCACGGTGCGAAAAGTATCAGGACCACCAGGGCTACCACGAAGATCCTAATGGTCCATACCAGGCCCTTCTTTGCTTTCGGATTCATCGGCTTCCCACCACTTTTTCTGCCCGGTCTTCCAATAGGCGGGGTCCTCAGTTTAGCGGGTTTGGCCCTTCTCGACGGCTTGATATCATCGTTTTCCTCATCGACCTCATCCTCATCGATGATATCATCGACCTCATCCTCATCCCAAACGTCCCATTCATCCTCTTGGGTTCCCATGCTCAGTCTTTTTGCCTTAGTAGGAGTCATCCCAGGTCCACCTGGCCTGGAACGATTACCAACTTTGCGGGTATTAAGCTTTATGGGGTAAAATCCAGAAGATGTGTACTCAGAGCCTGATCTTGAAAACGAACTCGGTCTCCGCATCGTTCTCCCAGGTATCCCAGACGTTGTAGCTCACCTTCAACTGAATGATGTCGTCCTGAGCGCCGAGGGTCAGATTCGCGCTCCTTAATAACGGCATATCCAGATGGACCGTCCATAGGTGATCGTCCCATGCTTCCGGATCGGTCTGAAGCCATGTTTCGTCAACACGGTCCTCCAGCTCGTCCATCGGCTCAAAGATCTCGTCCTTGCCGATCGTAATGCCTGCAATGGCAAGGTCCTCGATATCGACATATGACCCGTCTGAAAGGTACTGGATGTTTATCTCGACCCGGTCGACCTTGTTGTTATCCGTGATCACGCAGTAAACGAAAACGTCCGATGTTTGAGGGATCTTGTCGCTGTGGCTCTGGGTGAAGTTGTTGGCCACCTTTTCGTTTATGAAAAGGAAATCGTCAACATAGGTGAAGTTCCCTTTCTCGGTCTTCAGCTCCAGTATGGGAGGCTGGATCTGGGGGTCGGAGAAATCGCTGATCGGTGGATTCATCGATATCATCCAAACGACGAACCACGCAAGAAGGTACATGAAACCGTTCTCCAGCCACTTCTTCCACTCGAGCTCCTTTATATCGATCCCGAACCGGCCGAAAAGATAAACGACAAGAATGGCGAAACCAACGGGGGAGATGAGCGGAATTGTGAAATGGAGTCCAGTGTCAAAGGGATACAGGATCCTCATGATGCCAAAGGATGCCAGCCCGGCGATGACCGCCACTCCGAGTGAGATATAGATCATCTTTGCTGATTTGTTCTCGGTCTGGAGGAATTCCGTTTCGTTGAATTCAGACGGCTGGAAGGCTGGCTTCTTCTCCTTTTCCTCCTCGGCCTCCTCCTCATGGATTATCCTTCTTCTCGCCAAATCCGAGCACCAGCCTATTGAGGTCCAATCAGTCTTTGGATAAAACCTTTTCCCAATCTAGTCCCAGGTTCCAACGATCCCTCTAAGAATGTTCGACAACCTCCGGTCTACCCTGCCCCCGACCCCATCGATCGCCAGATACCTGGTCCTCCCCTCTCCCCTGATCTTGACCAGAAATATCGGGTATCTGATCGTGTCCTGATCTATGATATTGACATCCGGAGAAAGCTTCCTGATGATGGTCCCTGCATCCTTTACCTCAAACTTCACGGGAATGGTCCTCTCTCCTATCCCTGTGACGAACTCCACCTGGAACCCGTGGTCCCTTGTCCAGGGTCTAGACGGGATGTTCAGATCGTCAGTTATCGAGTATTGGTCGAGGTTTGCTTCTCTCCTCGACCTTTTCACCAGGCCCTTCTTCTCGAGGGAGGAGAGGGACCTTTTAACTCTGGCCAGATCGACTCTGGTGGCTTTGGAGATCCAAGCTGGTTCCCTTGGGGACCGTCCAAGAACATTGACGACCTCCATCTCAAGGTCCGTTGTCTTCATGAGGTTCATCAGACCCTCGCTCCTTCTGAGCCCCGATCTACCCTGCTCCACGAACTCCCCTGTTATCGAATCAACGAAAAGGTCCGCTTCCCTTACGGCCTTCATCAATCCCCCCTTGTAATTCACAAGGAAACGATATAACTGGATGTAGCAGGGCACGATCTCGTCGATGGACTCTCTTGGCCCTCTTAGCAAACTCCTTTTCAGGTTCCTCTTGGCTATCTCCAATACGGCCTGGGAGCCAAGTTTCGGCTGAATGGCAGCCACCTCCTCCCCTCTTTTCAGGACCCTCTTCTTCTTCAAAGGTCTCTGCTCCTTTTTTTGGATGACATCAGGAGCGGGGGGCTGCTGTTTGATAACCCTCAGCTTCATCATCTTCCTTGATGCTTCGAGCTGCTTTCGCTGCTCGCCGATCTCATCTTTCAGGGAATCCATTTCGCTCTGGAGGATGTCCTCCAACCTGTTCAGCCGATCCCTGTTTTCCAGTCTCTCCTCGTCCAATTTCATCATCAATTTCGAGAATACGGTCTCCTCGAAACTGTCCGACGGAACTTCCAGAGATCCTGAATCCATCTCTTCCCGGAGGTCCTCGACCTCAAGGATCAGGTCCTCTACGGTTTCCTTCTGTTCCTCCTCGTCCTCCCAGACAAGGACGAGCCGTTTATCCGCACGAGGAGCCCTGGTGGAGCCAGGCAATCTTTTTTTCGGCTTTTCTGCCACCTCGACCCCGGCTGCGGATTCGAGATCATCGATCTTGGAACGCAACCTCTCGTTCTCCACCCTGGCCCTGGCGGATTCCTCTATGACCTGCCGGATGATATCCATCCTGGATCCTTCATCAACACCCGATCCCATCAATTCCGGTTCGGATTTCAGGAGGTTGTTGAGCAGATCGCTTTCGGAGCCGGACGTTGGCAGCCCCATCACACTGCACATCCATTTCAGCTCCTCCAGGGAGAGAGAACCTCCCGGCAAAGGTTTGGTACCCATCTGTCGTTCTTCTCCTATATCGACCGGGGCCTCCTCCTCGGTCATGTCGGCAACGACCATTTCGGAAAATATCCCTTCCAGGATAGAATCGTCGATGGCGGCTCCGGCCCTTACCAGAAGCAGGTCCTTTCCTTTGTAGACCTTCTCACGGAGGGTTTTCAATGTCCCCCTGACCTTTTCGGGCGGATTCTTTTCCAACAATGCCTCAAGTTCGTCGATCACGATCACACGGGCTCCCCGCGGGCCGCAGGAGCCTTCGATCTCAACAGCTATCATTTCCGGGTCATTGATAGGTATTGCATCCCCATCCTGTCTCTGGCCAAGCCATCGGTCCGTCCGCTGGGGGCCCTTTGGAATATTGAACGACGAAGGGTCCGAGGGGGAGAAAAGGATGAAATGGCGTGCTCCCTCCACGTTTCCAAGGAATATCTCAAGGTCTTCCCTTGACCTGTCCTTCAGCAGAATGGTCGTCCCCCAGGGGATATCCGGCAGCGGGTCCTCCGGGATATTCTCGATGACATTCTCGCCAATGTCAGGAGGTGCCTGAGGAGCAGATGGTTCATGGACCTCCTCTTCGATCTCTTCAATTTCATCGAGAACCCTTGGAAGAGGGGTGGGTTCGAGTACGGAAGGCATATCCCTCGGGATATATGCACCGGTAAGCGGTAAGGTCCGCTTCTTCCTCTTCTTCTCCTGGAATGCCTTCGGCATGGCGGAGCTTCCCGCATGGTGGGACATACGCGGTCTCAGCTTGATGAGGAAGGACCTCTGCTGGGTCTTCTGGTCGGCAACTATAGCCGTTCCCACCGGTATCCCTCTGATGAAATCGGAAACGGCGAACTCCTGTGGAAGTTTTGCCGGAACCCTCCTTCTCATCGCGGTCATATCGTCCTCCAGGGCTAGATTGTGACCAACAAGTATGTCGACCTGAGATAGGATCTCGTCCGAGGTCGATGCAGGTCTTTGAGTTGCCAGGATCATTGCGCATCCGGGCTTTCTTCCCTGTTTCGCATACTCTATAAGGGCCTCCGAAGCAGGTGTCTGCCTGCTGTGCGGGAGTATGGTGTGTGCCTCATCTATCAGAAGCCAGGTCAACGGTATCATGTTCGGGTCCGATTCGTCGAACCCGTGATGCTCCTCGATACGTGCTGTCTGGATCCTTCCTTCCAGAACCTTCCTGGCGACAATACCCGTGATCAGGCTCCGCTTGGAATCCCCGAGGTTCGTATCGCTGATATCCAGGACAGTTACCCTGTTGGGAGACGTTAGTTCACGGAGCGGGGTCCCTTCAATGGAGAATATACCCCAGCCTGCGGCTGCATTGAACCTGGCGACTATGGAACGTCTGGTCTGGGGGTTGTAGCCGCCGGTCTTGCTTGTAATCGTGGAGGAGGTCTCTATGCACTGGACGATGTCGCCGATGGAGAAGATATCGGGGCGACCGGGTATATCCACCACAACATCGTCAATTATCGCCCGGTACCCGTATCTCACTTGATCGAGGGCGGTACCGATGAGGAGGCCCTGGGTCTTGAACCGGTCCATGTCAAATACCTGGCACCAATCCTCTGCGGTCATTTCGGAAATTCCGATGGTGAAGGGGCCGTCGCAATTGGTCGGTATCATGCTGGCATCGGTACCGGGTGCAAGGACCTTCACCTCGGGAAAGGAAGTTGGAGAGAGGCCCCATTTCTCCAGTGACCTCTTTTCGGACCTTGAAGTGTTTTCCATCTTCAGGGACCAGAATATCCCGATAGGATCGACAAGGATAACACCCACCCCTATTGCGGATCGGATCAGCTCCTCTGCGAATATGCCCAGGGTGTATGATTTTCCACTTCCCCTTTTTCCACAGATGAAAACTATATGCGGGAACGCTGCATCAAGGAAGACCTCCCTTCCGAAAAGGTTTTGACCAGTTTCCTGGAACTCCCCCACAGCGCCTATCTGAAGAAGCCCCTTCCTCCTCCATTTCCTGTGGGCAGAATGGCTTCTTCCCAGCACGATATAACCGCTTTTTTCGTCGACGAGAGGTTTCAGCTGGGAAGAGACCATCATCCCATCCTTCTGGTCCATCCCTATGGTGTGCAGGTCCGTTCCCTTGCTCCCGTTGTTCCTTCCGTTCGGAGTACCTGCCAAGTGATCCCACGCTCCTCCTTGTCCACATGGTACCTGATATGAAAACCTTTTCCATGGGGGAAGTGAAATATCGATATGGTAAAAAAAGGGGTCTCGAATTGAAAAATCGAGCATTTTCGCACCCTGGTAGGGCATCCTTTCCTGAAAAAAGATAAATAACATCCTTGTTATATGAAGGCCGAACCTATGGAGTGCATTCTCTTTAAAAAGGGGTGAGTATCGTGCCTAGGAAATCCAAGATCGACTGGTCTGACGATGACGAAGTATCAACAAAGAAAAAGGGCAGAAAAAAGGCTCCGAAGATAGAGTTCGAGGATGACGAGGAAGAGGAGATCGTCGTCCCGAAGAAGAAAAAAGTTGTTGTAGAGGAGGAGCCCGAGTCGGAAGAAGAGGATCTCGAGGAAGTCGAGGAACTCGAAGAGGAAGATGAAGTGATAGAGGAAGCTCCGCCAAAGAAGATGGAGCAGGACCTCGATCACTACCGGCTCGATGAGGAACTCAAGGCAGTCCTCGCTAAAAAGGAAGAGATATAATATACCTTCGATTCGATCTCCCGAAAGAGGCGGGAACTCCTTGATGAGGAGACAAAGGTCCTAGAACTCATGGAGAAGTTCATCAAAGCGAACCTTATCTCCATGCAGGCCGACAAGGAGGACCTAGAGACAAGGGAGGAGCGCCTGAACAAAGAAAGAAAGGAGCTCATGGACAAGAGAGAGGATATTCTGAAAGAGATAAAATCCCTTGAAGAGGAGAGGGACGAGTTCCTCAGCATGAAGAAGATGATCGAGGAGGAGAAGGTAACCTTCGACTCCCAGAAGGCCGATATCCAGAAAGAGAGGAACAAGCTCGAGAAGGAGAAGGCCGAGCAGGAGGAGCGCGAGAACCGGTTCTTCGAGGAGAAGCAGGCCCTGAAGAAACAGGAAGATGAGCTTAGAGAAAGAGAGGCCAAGATCCAGAAAGAAAGGGTGCTCCTCGACAAGGAGAGCGATGGTATCGATAGGAAGAGGGAACTCTTCGAAAAGGACCTCGCCGATTTCAATGCAACCCGCAAAGCCCACGAGAAGGAATGGGACGAGTTCCAGGAGCGTTACAATAAATTCCGGATCGAGTTCAGGGAATACGAGAAGGGCAAGGAGAAGCTCGAGGCCTGGGAAAAGAAGCTCGAGGACAGGGAGATCGAGGTCAAGAACGAGGAAAAGGTCCTCAAATCCGAAAGGGACTCCTTCATCAAAGAACAGATGGACCTGGACAAGAAACGTGATGAAATGATGAGGGACAAGAAGGATGTTGAGAACGAGAAGAGGCTCTTCGAGAAGGAACGATCGAAAGCTTTGGAGATGAAGGAAGAGGCGGAAGCGGAACTTCGTTCCATAGAGAAGGAAAAGAGCGCCCTCAAGAGCGAGCTCACCGATTTCGAAAAGAGCAAGGAAGGACTGATGTCCATTGAGGAGCATGAGAAAGAGGTCAGGCGCCTCAGGGACATGATCGCTGATCTGGAGGACGAGCTGGCCTCATCAAGGGAGGAGCCGATCCTCAAAAAGAAGAAGGCGAAGATCATCGAGGAACCTGAGGAAGAGGAAGTTCCCATTAAGAAGAAAAAGAAGAAGGCCGTGGTTCTGGAAGAAGAGGAGGAGAAGGAGGAGGAAGAGGATAACGAATTCATGGTCAAGAAGCCCAGAAAGGCTCCGAAGATCGAGGAGGAAGAGGAGAAGGTCGAGGAACCTTCCAAGGAAGAAGAGGAGCCATCCTACAAGCCCAAGATCGTGAAATGCAAGGGATGCGGCGAGAAGATATTGGTGAAATCTGCGAAGAGACCCATCATCATCACCTGTCCCAAATGCGGAAAGAAGGGCAAGCTGTCACATTAAGATCGATGGAAAGATATTCGCCTGCTTCGTATTGAAGCAGGCTTTTTTTATTTTTATTTAATAGCATCTTTGGACTTTGAGGGCGACCGATGTTCAACCGCCTCTAATATCCTTGAGTATATCATCCCTGGCCATGGCAGCTTCCCTGAACATGGGATTAAGGGCAAGGGCCCTTTCGAACGCTTCCTTGGCGCGTATGAGCCTTCCCTTCTCGTACAGAAGAACACCCTTGTTGTAATAATACTCGAAGTTGTTGGGTTCGAGTGTGATCGCCCTGTCGAAACACTGTATCGCGCGTCTGAACTTTCCCATCGCATCATAGGAGTTCCCGAGATTGAACCATGCCATGGAGTTCTTTGGATTATGCTCGAGGACGGTCTCGTAAACCCTGATCGCCTCTTCGATCCTTCCGAGGTTCTTGAGTGCGGCGCCCTTATTGGCCAGTGCGTCCCATTTGTGCGGGTTCAGGGCAAGCGACTTGTCAAAGCATTCTATTGCCTTGTGGAGTTTCTTCAGGTCCATGAAGACGTTGCCCATATTGTACCATGTTTCCGATTTCTTCGGTCTTATCTGCAGGGACCTCTTGTAGCATTCCAACGCTTCCTCTAGCTTACCGATCTGATGCATCGCATTTCCGTAGGCGAACCAGGCGTCAGGATTGTCCGGATTGAGCTCCAGGGCCTTGTTGAAACAGAATATCGCCCTGTCTATGTCATTGTCAAGCTGGAACTTCGACCCCCTGTCGAGCCATTCGATATCCGAGATCTGGCGTCCTTCCTCGTCCGTATCGTGCATCGAGAAGACGTCCACGGAATACCTTCTGTATGAATCCTCGTCCACCTTCACCCTCTCGGACAGGGCCTTCTCGAACCAGGCTTCGGCTTCCTGTTTGTTGCCCTGGGCTTCAAGCACAACACCCTTGTTGTACATCGTCTCGGTATCCCTGGGGTCCAGGGTGAGGACCGCATCAAAGCAGACGAGCGCATCGGAGACCCTCCCGTATTTTGACAGGAGCACCCCTTTGTCGAACCATGCATGGGTGCATGAATTGTCAAGCTCTGTTGCCTTGTCGAGGCATCTCATGGCATCCTTGGGCTCGTGCATCTTGCCCAGGAGTGCGCCGAGGTTCGTCCATGCTTTCAAGTTCTTCTTGTCCAGCTTGATCGCATGTTTGTATGCCTCGACCGCTTCCTCGTTCCTCATCAGGTTCTGTAGCGTTACCGCTTTGTTGAACCAAGCATCGAACTCGTTATCGTCTTCCTTTATCGCGGAATTATATTCCTCGAGCGCCTTGAAATAGTCCTGATTGTTGAAGGCAATGCCGCCCCTGGACATCCTGGCCTCATACTCTGATGAAGGCATATCGAACCACCCGGGGAGAGAAAGCTGTGATTGGTATTTAATTTTAGGGTGGATGATCACATGTGGTCGAAGGGTCGCACATCGTCACCCTGACGAGAAGTATGTCAATTGAGGTTCTCTCATGGCTGTGAAAATGGAACAGATGTGGAATGGACATCATGGAATTTGATATATCGACGGATGCTGCACCCAACCTGGTGTACTCCGACCTGACGAACCTCTCCGTACCACCGTTATGTATTGCGTAAATAAAGGAACCTTTCGCACATGCCGTCCTGATGAATTCCCTGTCCGCATTGCGGGTCTGCGCTCCGAAGGGAGGATTCATGAAAATGGTGTCCACTTTCGGGATATCAGGGTACACCTTACCGATATCACCTATCATGAAATGACAACGATCAGACCCCTCAATAAGACCGGAGCGAGCGATATCATGGAGATTCCTTTCGGCCACCTCGATGCATCGTGGATCGATATCAACTCCTGTTGCAGTTGACGCACCCAGCATAAGCGCGCCCAATGCGAAAGGTGCCCCGCCGCACCCAAGTTCAAGCACCGATCTATCTGTGATATCTCCGTGTTCGAAAGCTTCCCAAAGTATGGAACTCACTATCTCTGCAGGGGTCGAATACTGCTCCAGGGCGGGATCCGGTTGGGAAATGGCCGAAAGTCTGGAAAGCGCCATCTCAAGGTGACGCTTCCTCACCTTCTCACCCCCATGTCATGCAGCAGCTTGCAGGCCTTGCACAGCTTTTCTTCTTCGCTCTTTATGATCGGCTCACCGCATCCCGGACACTTTTCGGTTTCAGAGTTCATCTTTCCTATCAGCGGGGAGACCTTTTCATGGAAACTCAAAAGCGAGTGACGGGTGCCTGGGGTCTCTCTCTCCGCTTTCAGGAGGAGGTCCCTGAATACCCCCCTCTGGGCGGTTACGGAATAAGGGCATTCCACATCATGCAGCACAATATCCAGAAGATGAGCGGCAAGGTATGTCTCCGTTTCAGGGGTAGTCCTGAGCGGCATACCTCTTGGAACGAACCCTGGAATCGGATCCAGGTGAGGCCCCATTCTGGCGAACCTCTGGATATCCGCGCCGAGGACGTTCATCAGCACTGTCTGGGCCATGTCGTCGAGGTTGTGCCCTGTAAGAAGTACCTCGCTCCCTGTTCGGACAGCGGCCCTGTTCAATGCCTGTCTTCTCAGAATTCCACATATTGTGCAGGGTCCATGTTCCGAATCCCTGACCATTGTATCAAGGTCCTTTCCAAAGAGGTCCCGGAAATCGGAAAGCTCCCATCGGACCCCAAGGTCCCCTGCAACCTTTTCTGCGATCCCTACAGAAGATGGTCTGTATCCCTCTATGCCTTCATCGATGGTGATCGCGACGATCTCCTTGTCCTTGAACGGTTCGACGATCTCGTGTATCAGTCTCAAAGCAAGCAGGGAATCCTTTCCTCCCGATACCGCAACCCCGATCACCTTCCTCTTGGCAAGGAGGCGCTGGACCCTGATCTCCTTCCTTACCCGTCTTCTGATCAGGTCAAGAAAATGGTCCGTGCAGAGATGCTGACCGCTGTACCTGATGAATATAACGGATGGTCTCCGGCATCTATCACACGCGGCCGTCATCAAGGGCCCAATGAAGGGTGATTACTTAACCGTTTTCCGCTACCTCTCCCCCATGTCCTCGGTGATGAGATTGTTGCACCAGGTGCACCTGTGGTTCCAGAGTCCGGAGAAAGAAGTGTCCCCCGGGGCAAGAACCCTGTAAGGGGCGTCGCATCTCGGGCAGTGCCCGACCCTGATCCTTCTGTAATCTAGCATCACCTTTTCCTTGGGTTTGGGTTCCTCAACGATCCTCCGGGGTACGAACCTTGGTTTCTCCTCGGCAACGACCGGCAGGTCCTCGATGACCAGGGTCTTCGAGATATGGTCCATGAGTTTCTGTCTGCTGTCACTTGCGACCGCCATCCCGAAGATGTAATCGAAAAAGGGAAGGACCACCGGAACTATCTCGAAGAGGTTCCTGACCAGTGATTCGCCCACGGTCACCTTACCGTATGCATCTATGACCTTCAATCCCATAATGCCCTTTCCTATGGATTCGCCTCTCATACCCTCCATCACGGATTTGACCAGCCAGTTGAAGATACCTGCCACTATCAGGATGATCAACCAGGTCATGTAATCGGAAAGATCGACCGATGGAAGGAGCAGCGCAACGAAGACCACTCCAAGCAGGACGATGATCTGATCTATCAGATAAGCAAAGGCCCTCTTGATCCCGTAACTTTCCGTTCTCGGATAGCTCTCGAAATCCAAATAAACCTCTTCCATGTCAGCTTCCATGGAACACACCATGTGGATATTAAAATGTCATATATTTAATATATTGGGCAGGAATTTGAGATAATGAATTTTATTGGATTCATTTGTCTTCCTTGGAATCCCTCTTTAGCTCGAAGAGAAGTTCCTGCTCGAGCCTATCGGTCTCCTCTTCCAGGTCAAGGTCCTGATCGGAATATGGGCTCTTGGTCGGCACCGGAACATAGGTCGAGCCAAAGAGCTCCTTTTCGGCCTTGGAGGTCTCGGTCTCTGTCTTGGTCTGCCGTATTTTCAATAGCACACCCTCAAGTACCTTTCTTACCAGATTGACCGTTACAGGCTCTTTCATAAGGGTCGCATAGGCGGTGACCCGATTGAAACCGCCCTCCAGCTCCCTCACGCTTGAATCCAGGTAGAATGCCATGTAATCGAGAACCTCCGTTGAGAGCGTGTAACCTTCCTGATGAGCAAGGTTGAGGAGGATCTGTCTTCGACCTTCAAAGGTCGGAACCTTGATATCTATTATCAATCCGCCCTCGAACCGGGACCTCAACCTTCCCTCAAGCTCCTGGATCTCTGAGGGGGGCCGGTCGGAGCAAAGGACGATCTGTTTTCCGGAATTGTACAGATGATTGAACATATGGAAGAACTCCGTCTGGGTCGCCTCCTTTCCGGAGAGCATCTGGATATCATCCACGAGAAGTACATCGACCAGCCTGTATCTGGCCCGGAACCCTTCCAGGTCGTCACGCTCCAATGCCTTCAACAGCTCATCCGTGAACTTTTCCGTCGATGAATACAGAAGGGTCTTCTTCGGGTCCACTTCCCTGATCTTGTTTGCTATGGCATGGAGAAGGTGGGTCTTCCCTACCCCAACGTTTCCGTAAATGAAGAGCGGATTGTACCTCCGACCTACTCCCGTGGCAGCAGCTTCCGCCGCCAGGTAAGGGAACCGGTTGGCGTCGTCCACCACGAAGTTCTTAAAGGTCTTGTCATCCAGTATCGGATTCGATAAAGCTGGTGTTGCTTTGCCGGTGACCTTTTCCCCTTTCGGTGCTTCTTTTTCCGATTTTATTCCCTTTCTTGATGCCCTTTCCTTCATCAATTCCTGAAGGGCCGTCTGCTGCTTCTCGAGCATCTCGACCCAGTTCTCCTGCATCTTGTTGAACTTGTCCTCCATCTCAAGGATCTTCCTTTCCCGCTCCATGCTGGTCTTCCTTTCCTTCTCGAGTTCAGCCATGACTGTGTCAACGGAGGGGGCCTCGACCGGCTTTTCAATTGTGGACGGCTTTTCCGCTGGAGAGGCCTTCTTCTTGGCCTTCTTTCCCTTTCGTCCTCTTTTGAACCAGTCCAGGAGACCCATTGTGCATCCCTTTTCCTTAATGGAAGTCGTTTCTCTCTATCATATTATCCTGGTGGCGGTCTTTTATAAGTTTCCTTGAAAATCTACGGTGTTCAGAAAAATATTATTGCATTTTCCCTAAAGTATGGCTATCGAATCGATATATTCCCGGGTCAAACCCGTCATGACATGCTTAGGTCTCATACTGCTGGATAAGGACCTGCACCCGGTAAGGAACAGACCCGCCCTGATCTCATCGATGATACAGGAGACCTCCCTTTCAAGTTCCTTGTACCCATTGGACGCCGCGATCAGAAGCGGCCAAGCCATTCCGCCAATATCCGCACCCACCGAGATCGCTTTCACCACGTCCTGGCCGTTCCTCAGGCCGCCCGTCCCGATGAGTGGGAGCCCCACTTTGGCCAGTTTGATCGACGCTGGCGTCGGAATGCCCCAATCCCAAAATGTCCTACCGAGCCTCGAAGACCTTCCCGTGCCGTCCCTGTCCCTGTATGATTCCACGGCAGCGAATGATGTACCCGAGGCCCCTCCGACGTCGATTCCGGCCACGCCGGCCTCTTTCAACATTAGCGCCGCATCCCTCGAGACCCCCGCCCCCGTCTCCTTGGCGATGACATTGGTTTCACTGGATATCATCGATAAATTATCCAAGAGGCCGCCAACATTCGTGTCCCCTTCTGGCTGAACGACCTCCTGAAGATAGTTCAGGTGGATGCATATTGCATCCCCCCCCACCATATCGATCGCCCTGTTCACATCATCTATTGAATACTGGGGGTCCTTGTCTCCCGACCTTCTCGAGAACTGCGGGGCACCAAGGTTCGCAAGGACCAGAGGGATATCATATTCCTTGACCAGGCTGTAGGACCCTTCGTGATCTCCCCTCTCGAGACCGGACCTCTGGGACCCCACACCGAATCCGATCTGGAACTCCGAAGCCACTTTGGCAAGGAGCCTGTTGAATTCCAGGGCCTTCCTACTCCCTCCTGTCATTGCCGAAATGATAAAAGGAGCAGCCAGGTCCTTTCCGAGAAAGGAGGTCCTTATGTCGATATCTTCGAGGTCGCATGCAGGGACAGCCTGGTGGATGAGATGGACATCATCCCAATGGTTTCGGGTGGTCCTCACGGCCTTCTCGAGACAGATATCGATATGATCGTCCTTTCTCCTCTCGATGTTCATTCTGCCACCTCCCTGGACAGCAGGCATTTGCCAAGAACACAGTCCTCCTCCCCCCGAAAAGCCCTGAACAATGTCCCCGAACCCTCACCCGCTAGTATCTTCTTCAAAGAATCCTTGACCCTGCCTCCTGTCATCCACGCATTGCACTGCATCGCTGCGATCCTGTGGCAAGCCTCGACCTTCCTGAGAACCCCTCCGCTAACATCACCTTTTTCCTCTCCCGATGTGATCCTTGACCTCCATACTGGCATGCTGGCATGGAATTCATCTGGACCGATCTCGGCAAGAAGCTCCTGGTCGGACTCTCCGAGGTTCCTGTAGAATCCCTCTATATCAAGACACATTATTGCTTCAGACGCAGCAGGTAGGGACCCATGGACGCCTTTCCGGACGAGCTCGACCATGATCTCATCACCTGAAACAACGGACCATCCACCGGTCTCGTCATCCGGCACCAGGTCGCCCCGGAGCACGGGAACGCATCCTGATCTCAATATCTCGCGGACCGGAGAATCGTCAAATGTACGTATCGATCTTCCGGATAACCTCATTACGTCGGAAGGAGATACTGCGACTGCGTTGATCCCTTCCTCCCCGAGCAACCTAACTACGGTCTCAGTGAGCTGAAGCATCCGCCACTTTACCTCCCAGATCTTTTTCGCCTCTCCCCCTTTAACAACGCCTTCTGCCCATCTTCTGACCGTACGATGGCCGTGAGTACCGCCACCGTGTATCAAAACCATACCATCCTCTAAGTGAGGTGTTATGGATCTTGCCGTCTCCCTAATCGAGGCCTCCTTCACCCTGTAACGGACGTTCGTCTCGTTCCATCGGTATGGGGGGGCTGCGTCAGATCCTTTGTAAGTTATCAAAGAACCTCCAAGCTTTATTATCTTCATGTTCCACCCTTTCTCGCATGATTGAACACTCTATGATATAATAATTCTTGAGGTTGACACCTCATTGCCCAGCTTCAAGGATGTAAGCACGGAAAAGCTCTCCGTCAATGTCTTTTTCAATAAGGGGTCCTTTCCTTAGATCGAGGCCGCAGCCCTCGAGGAATCGGCCAATTTTCCAATTGCTGTAGCCAAGAACAATGATCCTTCCGTCTCTTGCCAGAAACGGCCGGCAGTTCCGGATGAACCTTTCCAGTACATTCGTACCCTCATACCCTCCTACCAAAGCCAGATCGCTCCTTCGATCGACCCATGGGTCCATAACCTCCAGATATGGTGGATTGAACGTCATCAGATCGAATGCAGAAAGGAACCTTCTTGGCAGACCCTCGAAAAGGTCGCTCAGGTAGAGTTCGGATGCAAGACCGTTCATTTTCAGATTCCGCCTTACAAGTGAAAGTGCCAGCGGCTCCCTGTCAACAGATACGACCCCCCATCCCATTGAAGATGCCGTAAGGGATGCCAGACCGGTCCCCGCGCCCATGTCCAGCAACCTGCCTTTTCCATCTTGAAGTTGGTCCTTCAATACGCTGATGAGTAATAAGGTGTCTTCACGGACTGGATAGACACCCTCCGCTTCGAAATACCGGAGTCCCTCGTATTCGAATACAGTGCTCAAGCCATCTATCAACGGTCTCTTGATATATCGTCCTTTTTAGGGTATGGAGTTTTCGACAGGAGCTTTAAGGAAACGTAAAAATGTTCCATTGGCCGGACAGGTGCTGATATATCCTCCTGTTTTTTCATTAGCGGGCCGATAAACCTTATATCCATATACGGCCTGACATAATCGGGAAAGACATTGTGCGCCAAACTGTTCATGAAGGACCCGCTCGACAAGGCGGAGTTCGCACCAAAGCGCTTCAGGGCCTTCATCGATCTGGTGAGACCCTTCACGCTCATGGCGCCAGCCATTGGCGGGATCACAGGCGCATTGATGGCGCTGCTCGTACAAGGAGATCTTTCAACCCCCTATCTATCTCTCGATTGGCCCTTCCTCCACATACCTGGCCTCCCGACTCTAACGATCTTGTCAGGGGTCACTTCCCTGGTATTTCTGAATGCAGCATCCAATACCCTAAATCAGGTATATGACAGGGATATCGACATCATAAACAAATCCTACAGACCGATACCAATGGGCGTGGTCAGTCCGAAAGAGGGGATCTTCATCTCCGTGATCCTCTACGGGATAGCACTGTGGCGGGCTGCCATGGTCAACCGGTACTTCCTCCTCCTTGTATCGATCCTCATCCTCTTCACAATAGCTTATTCGGTACCCCCACTAAGGTTCAAGAAGAGACTTTGGATATCGAACATCTCCGTGGCCGTGCCAAGAGGAATGCTCGGGATTGTGGCTGCCTGGACGATCACCGGGGATATCATCGACCCCATACCCTGGCTGATAGGTTCCATAATCGCTGTTTTTCTCATCGGGTCCACCACGACCAAAGATATCACCGATATCCCTGGTGATGACAGGTTCGGGATGAGGACGCTTCCAGTCCATTACGGGAAGAAGAAAGCAATTGCCTTATCCACCCCCTTCTTCATAGTCCCATTTTTCTTGATGGGGTTATATTGGTACCTGGACCTCCTTCCCAAATACTCCCTTGCCATGGCCATGATCTTCCTGGTCTGGTCCTCTCTCATTGTCTATCTTTTATACAAGGAGGGGGACAAGGAGGATGAACATTTCGAGAACTCACCTGCATGGAAGCAGATGTACCTCATGCTTATGGGAATGCAGCTCGGATTCCTTGTATTGTTCGTCATTTGATAAAAAGCAATCATTATATCGCTCCTCCACTTCAAGGGGCATAGGTGCCGCTTAAATGGAAGATCACGAATGGCTGACGGATAACGGCGCAGATATCCTCCGGACCGCGTCAGAAGCACTCGAGAACGACCTTTGTGATAGATGCCTAGGTCGATTGTTCGGAAAAGCAGGGTTCGGTCTAACCAACCTGGAGAGGGGAAAAGCAGTCAGGATAATGCTCGCATTGTCCCACGAACTTCTTAGCGATGCACAGGGAGAAAAGGTCCTTCCGATCTCCGGGAGGCTTCCGGTCCATCCCTCTAGGCAGTCGGAAAGAACGTCCGAGGAACTTACCCAAGAAGACGATGATTGGACCAGGGCCGGGACAATGTCCTTGACCGATTATCTTGGTCAGGAGGAACAGGATAAAGGCTGCTGGCTCTGCCATGACGTCTTTGATACCATCAGGGATCTGGCTGAGTCCGTCCTCGAATCATCACTAACCCAGGAATTCTCGTCCTTCATGATCGGGTGCAGGATGGACCCGGGATCGCTCGAAAGGGAGAGGATCATATGGGAAAGGAGCAATCCCACCTCAGCGGAAACTTTGAAGGAGGAACTGAACAGAGAGATCGGGAAGGCGTATTCGGAACTTGCTCCGGAAAAGGAATTCGACCGCAACAATCCGGAGGTCACCTTCCTTGTGGACCCCCTCTTTAAAACAGTTAAAGTTTCCATAAAGCCAGTCTTCATCAAGGGCAGGTACAGGAAACTGATAAGAGGGATCCCACAGACCAGATGGATATGCAAGAGCTGCAGGGGGAAGGGGTGCTCAAGGTGCAGCGGAAAAGGTAAGATGTACGAAACTTCGGTCGAGGAGATCATCGGAGAACCGATGATGAGTGCCCTGGAGGGAGACGATTTCAAACTTCACGGTATGGGAAGAGAGGATGTCGATGTGCTGACCCTCGGGAGCGGTAGACCGTTCGTTTTGGAGGTTTCATCGCCGAAAAAAAGGTCGTTCGACCTCAATGCTTTGACATCGATGGTCAACAAGAACGGCATGGGAAAGGTCGAGGTGTTAGATCTCGAACCCTCTCATCGGAGTGAGATCGTTGAAGTGAAAGATGGCACCTCTCTCAAGAGATACAGGGCCAGAATCATGGTGGAAGGGGAGGTAGATGAAGAAACACTTAAATACAATATTTCTTTACTTGCCCAAAGTCCCATCAACCAGCGTACCCCACAGCGGGTATCTCACCGAAGGGCTGACAAGGTTCGGGTCCGAAAGGTGCACAGCGCCTCTGTTACCATCGAGGGAGAAGGGGTGGCAATTGTGGACCTTCTGACCGACGGAGGGCTCTATATCAAGGAGCTGCTCCACGGCGATGAGGGGAGAACAACCCCCTCCCTCGCCTCCCTATTAGGCCTTGCAGTGAAGGTCGAGACGCTCGATGTCATGGACGTTCTGGATGATGAAAGGTCCGTGATGGACCAGGGGTGAACAAGATGGTTAAGAGATCCAAGGGAACGATGGTCAAGACCCGTAATATCCTCAAGAAGAGGCCCAGGGACCGAGGGATGCCCCCGGTCACGGCCTTCGTCAAGGAGTTCGAGATAGGGGAAAAGGCGAACATCGTCATCGAACCTTCGAGTCAGAAGGGGCAGCCTCACCGAAGGTATCAGGGTCGTGTCGGGACAGTGATCGACAAGAAGGGAGATTCCTTCGTTGTCCGCGTCGAGATGGACAGGACCCATAAGGACCTCATAATCAGACCGGAACATCTGAGGAAGATCAAGTAGGACCGGAGCTGTAGCCTCCCTCTACTGGCAAAGTATTTAATATCGACTTGCTTCTTAACCTGAAATCCGGGTTCTCCCTGACTTTATTCAAAAATATTTCGAGGCATGAAAATGTCGGCTGAAGAAGAGAATGAAAGGCTCCTGACCCATTCCGAAGTTAAAAAGGTAATGGAAGATGCATTGAACAAGCCAAGCGTGATCTACACCGGGCCGGAGGATGACGGACTATCACCAAGGAAGTTTGCGCCTGAAGCAAGAGAGGAAGTCACTGGAGAAGAGGAAATAGACCCGATCGAGGCGCTCAGCTTCGAAAAAAGGGCTACTGTGGAGCATGTTTCGAACTTTCAGAGGATCGACGAGAAGAAGGCAGGAAAGATGGTGGTCGAGCTCACGAAGATCGAAAGGGTCACGGAGGTCCATGCCTTCAAGATCGCTGAGTTGATGCCCAGGGACGAGACCGAGCTCAGGCCGGTTTTTGCCAAGGACAGGTTCACCCTGACCCCGGAAGAATTAAAACAGATATTGGATATTATCGATTCCCATAGGATTTGAATTTCTAAGTAAAGGAGGGACGCTCTTGGAGGACTATGCATACATTCTGGACTTTCTTCCGCAAGGCCATCCAGATAGAAAGACCTTCAAGAGAGAACCTATCGCCTTCGGGCTCGGGGAGTTCGAATTCAAGCTTCTCGAACTTTCACCCAGACCGGGAGCGGTAATGAACATCGGTGAAAGGGTCTACATCGGCAAGGAGATGGATGACCGCCACAAGATCCAGCATGTTAAGAGAAGGATCAATTATTCTGACCTTACCGCAGCCGCTCAGTCCGAACTTCCCTTCATTCTGGAAGAGATCATCAAATTGAACGAGGAGAGGTTCATCCGGTTCTTCAATGAAGCACAGGCCATATCGACGAGACTTCACATGCTCGAGCTCCTTCCGGGTCTGGGCAAGAAGACCATGTGGCACATCATAGAAGAGAGAAAGAAGAAACCCTTCTCGAGCTTCAACGAGCTCATGGAGAGGATCAATACCATTCACCAGCCCGAGAAGCTCCTTTCCAAGAGGATAATCCAGGAGATGGAAGACACCACGTTAAAATACCATATGTTCATCAAGAGATGACCTCCGTTGTGTTCGGTCCCAATTTTTTTTGTAGTCTGACTTTTTAGTACCAATAATACTTTCGCTAACCCCATTTATAAATAAACGGGGAACTTTTATTTATTAAGCCGTTGATACTGTGGTCGGACATTGTCATACCATGGCATTGTCCGAAAGGAATATGGGATGCACCGTGGGGGTCTAACGGCCCGTTTCCAAAACAGGCCACCAAAGGGTGAAGCCATGCCGAAAATGACCAGCAAGATAACAATGAAGATCGAACCCAAGCTTCTCGAGAGGATCCAATCGGAGGCCGATTCCGAGGGGCTTGCGGTCAGTAGCTACATCAGAAAAGCAGTGATCAGTCATATCGGGGGACGGCAGGATAATGACCCTAGGACGATCAGGTTCGAAATGACACCGCTAGAGTTCCGGGCGATCAGCAAACTGAGGGGTTTGGGTGTTGTGAGGTCGAACGAGGATGCCTTTCACAACGCTTTTGACCATTTCCTGAAGGAGGAGTACGACAAAGTCGTATCCCGTGCCAAGGAAATGATCATCGAAGATCATCTCGCCAGAGGTGTGGACCTGGGTCCGACGACCGAAAAAGACCATGGCGAACCTGCCAACAGGGTCGACATGGACCTCATCCTTGAAGATGAGGACATTTAGAAAATTGGTAGGGGGACACGGGAGCCGGAAGATGGGATCTGGCTCTCGTCCCCACTCTTTATATCGTTCATTACCCATCCAGGAGCTGTTGCCATGTCGGAAAAGGGGATCTTCAGGGAGATCAAGGGGTCCGAATCGAAAAAACAAGGAGATACTCCCGTTCAGATGCTCTGCATGGAGGGAGACATGGACAGCATACTCGACAAGGTCATGTCCGCCAAGGGTGGAAAGAAAGCGGTCCTGAAAAGGACCCTTGACATCCTTATCGGTCTTTCCCTTAAGGGATACGAGGGGAAACCGGTTGGCGCTATCTTTCTGATAGGGGATATCGAGGGCCTTCGACGATATACCAGCCAGATGATCATCAATCCTTTCAAGGGTTGGAGGGATATCAATATACTGGATGAGAGCCAGAGAGCCACCTTCGAGGCGTTCTGCCAGCTGGATGGGGCATTTATCCTGGACCACAGGGGCTATGCGCACTATGCCGGTAGAATGATCCATGTCAAGGGAGAGATGGATTGCTATCTGGATGGTCCGATTCCAAGGGAAAAGGACCGAAATGGAACGGGAACCAGAGGACGGGCCTCCAGATATATAACCGAACGTACCAAGACGGTTGCGGTCTCACTTTCCCACAGCGGTGAGATCACCCTTTTCGAAAGGGGCAAGGAGTTAGGTCGGTTCACCCGCAGGGTGATCTTTGTCGGACCGGAAAAGCTCCAAAATCTTATAATGGCCGGGAATGGCGAGAAATGAGAATCTTAGTTCATTGAATCAAACTTAATAAGGAAAAGAATATAACCTATGTAGGGGAAATGTGATAAGAGCTCGTTCCAGGGTCACCGGTGGGTGAATGGATTGATCGAAGAGGAAGGAAGCAAGGAAAAGAAGGAGGTCGGGCCTGAGGAGCCGGAAGGGGAGCCCTCCGAGGGATCATCACCTCAGGAAGAGGAGAGGATCGAGGTCTTCGATGAGGATGAGAAAGACCTTTTCGAGAAGCTCATGAAGAAGATCCAGGACGCGGGAGACCTGGAGAAGGAGCTCGACAGCGACTTTGAATCCTTCGAGGAAAGGGTCGGTTCGGTGGTGGATTCCGTCGACAGGATCGAAAAACTTGAAAGGTCGGCCATCGAGGGTCTCGTATACAAGCAGGAGGAGGGGGAAGCCGAAAAGGTCCCCGAGGAGGAAATAACTCCTGAGAAAGAGAAGCCGGTTAAAGAGACCCAGGAGAAGGAACCCGTACCGGGCGAGAAGGAGATCGTAGAAGAGGCCCCCCCACCTGTCTTGGATGAACCCGAACCGATGAAATCGGATATCGGGCAGGTCTATGTGCCGACAGAGACCCCATACGAGCAGATCAAGACCGGAGAGGTCAAGTTCGACTACAAGGGAGATTTCCTCGATGCCTACGGCACTGAGGTGGATACGATACTCAACAAGATGTTGAAGCTCATAATGATCAAGATCGAGAAGGAGGAGATGGATAAAGCGCGGAACCTATTCATGGTATCATCCAGTATTGGCGGCGGGACGGAGCTCTTCCAGAAGGAGTTCATACCGCTGGCGGACATCCTTGATATCGAGGTTCCTGAGGACAGGTTCATCCGGGATGGAAGGACGATCAGACCTACCTCCATCGACGGAAGCGAGGAAACTAAGGTCCTTGACCCCGATCTTGCTGATGAGATCGGCATCCTTCAGAAGAAGGCGGCTTCCGCCCTCAAGCAGCTCGAATCCCTGATCGCCTCCTCGAACATCGCCGATGATGAATTGAAAAAGATAAAGGTCCAGCATGTAAAATCGATGGAATTGTACAAGGAGAAAAGGTTCCACAAGGCCTATGAGGTCACACTCGAGACCCTGGAGGTCATAAAGAACCTGGTTGCCGACAATATCGATAACAGGATCCAGACCGACCTCTACAAGACAAAGGAGATGCTCGAGGAATTCTCCAAGAAGGAAGGAGCAAAGGATAAAAAAACTGTGGAGGAGCTTCGAACAACCCTCGATCGGGCCATGAAAGCCTACCTGACGAACGAGTTCGAGAGAGCGACCCTGCTCACGAAGAAGGTAATGAACACGATCCTGGACGCAAGAGGCGACAGCGGAGGACCTTACAGGAAGACCGCTGAGGATCTGAAAAGGGAGCTTCGACAGTTGAAGGAGCTCAACCTGCCCATCCACGAGTTCGATCACATGATGGAGGCCATCCATTCCGCGGAGACATTCATTGATCGAAGGGATATCCCCAATGCCGAGAAGATATTCGAGAGGATCAAGGGGTCGATCGAGGAGCTTCGGGAGAAATCCAGGAAATACGTCTCTGCAAGGGAATTCGAGATAAAATTGACCAACAGGATAGAGCGTCTCAATATCAAGGGGCCCGAGCTCGATACCATAAACAAGAAGTTCGATTACATTGGAAAATACTTCAAAGAGGAGCGCTACGACGACGTCATAGTCGTCGGCCAGGAGATAGAGCACGAGCTTGACCACTTCGAGGAAGTGGAGCGTGACAGTGATACGAGGAAGCTTATGGACGAACTGGATGGTGTCATGGCTAGGGTTGAAGATCTCGAGAAACCCGAACGTTTCAAGAGTTCATATGAGATCGTTGTCGAGGCTTACAGGAAAGGGGAGATCAAAAAGTTCAGATCGGAAGGTCAGGAACTCCTTGAGGATCTCAGGTCCAGGATCAAAACGGCAGGAGTTAACCGGGCGAGACGCGTCGCCAGGTTGGTGGTCGAAGGAAGGTTGATGACCTCGAAGCTGCAGGCACTGAACATAGAGACAACGGATCATGACAGGAAGCTCAGAAAGGCCAGGACACAGCTGAAGGAAGGAAAGTTCCAGGATGGTCTCTCCCTGATGGAAGAGACCAACAATGACATGAAGAAGGCATATCTTTCCAAGATGGAGTACATCAGGGACTTCATCAACATCTACAGGGACTCCCTAGAGGTGGTCATGGACCGGCACAAGGACGAGCCCATCGTCTACTATATTCGCAGAAAGCAGGTCCCGGTGCTCAGGAAGTTGGCCGAACTCGGCAACTTCCACAAGGCCCTCGAGCATTACAGGGGCATCGAAACCAAGCTGACCGACGTGATAACGACCGAGGAAAAGAAAGAGAACGTGGGTTCGGAGCTCAACGACATCAAGTTCGAGATTTACAAGAGGAAGGAGGAGGGGATCGACATATCAGAACCCCTTTCACTTTATACTCAGGCCCAGAAATGGTACAACGAGGGGCAGGTCGTCCCCGCAGAGTTCCTCATCGAAGTGAGCAGAAGATACTGCGATACCTTCATGCCGAATTGACCGAGTGAACCGACGGGATCGTCATTTACTTTGAACATCACGGTGTTTCGATAGAGTTAAGTAGATTTTTAGCCTGACCAAAAGCAGGCAGGGATATCATGAAGGTACTCCTCATCCACTCGGACCATATGGAATACAACGTTACCAAGGCCATAAAGAACCTGGCCGAGGAAACCGAAACCACCGGGGACAGGATGGAAGAGTGCCTGACGGTGTTCTGCACCGTTGAATCCAGGGACCGGGAGTTCCTGGATGATGTCCTGGAGCAGACAGCCTCCGTCATCAAAGAAACTGCCCGTAGCGTGAAGACCCAGAGGATAATGATCTACCCGTACGCGCATCTCAGTTCCGATCTCGGAAAACCCTCGGACGCTGTCGAGGTACTCAAGGGACTCGAGCAGAAGGTCGCAAAGGATGGCTTCGAGGTGAAGAGGTCACCCTTCGGATGGTACAAAGCGTTCGACATAAGCTGCAAGGGGCACCCTCTTTCGGAACTCTCGAGGGAGATCAGGCCCTGGATCGAGGGTAAGAAGAAGGTCGAGGAATCTAAAGCCCTGAAGGCGGAGAAGGAGACAAGGTCAGAATGGTTCGTCCTCGATACGGAAGGCGGGCTATACCCGGTCAAAGAGGTAGACGGGAAGATAGAGGGATACGACCTCTCGGGGAATGAGAACCTCGAGAAGTTCCTTCACTATGAGATATCGAAATCCAGGGCGGTGACGGAGGAGCCGCCCCATGTGAGGTCAATGAAGGCCCTCGAAATAGCGGATTACGAACCGGGCTCGGACCCAGGGAACCTCCGTTTCTATCCAAAGGGAAGGCTTATAAAATCTCTACTTGAAAGATATGTTACCAGGAGGGTGAAGGATTACGGCGGGATGGAGATCGAGAGTCCCATCATGTACGATTTCGAGCACCCCTCTCTGAAATCCTACCTCCACAGGTTCCCTGCAAGACAGTATACCATCGACACCCCCGATAAAAGGGTGTTCCTGCGATTCGCCGCATGTTTCGGGCAGTTCCTGATGGCCCACGACGCCACCCTCTCCTACCGGCAGATGCCATTGAGGCTTTACGAGCTAACAAGATACAGCTTCAGGGTGGAGCAGAGGGGGGAGCTTTCCGGTCTAAGAAGGCTCAGGGCGTTCACGATGCCGGACTGTCACGCGCTCTGCGCCGGTATGGACCAGGCAAAGGAGGAGATGATGACCCGGTTCCACCTTGCCATAAGTATCCTTGCAGAAACGGGTTTCAAGATGCCCGAGGAATGCCAGATGGCCATCAGGGTCACCAGGGACTTCTACGAGGAGCATAAGGATTTCGTCCATAACATGGCAAGGGAATACGGCCAGCCCATAGTGGTCGAGATGTGGAGAGAGCGCTTCTTCTATTTCCTTCTGAAGTACGAGTTCAATTTCGTTGATGCCATGGGCAAGGCCTCGGCTCTTACCACGGACCAGATCGACATCGAGAACGGAAAAAGGTACGACATCACATATACCGACAAGGACGGGGAGCCGCAGCACCCCTTCATACTGCATCTTTCACCATCGGGGGCCATAGAGAGGAAGATCTACGCCCTGCTTGAAAAGGCGCACCTCGATTCCCTGAAAGGGGAGCCTGCCGTGTTGCCTTATTGGCTCTCCCCCACCCAGCTTCGGTTGATACCCGTGTCCGAGGAGTATATCGACCTATGCCATGAGATCGTTGAGAAGCTGCCCGGGGTCCGCGTTGACATCGAGGATTCCGACAGGACCGTCGGCAGGAAGATCAGGGATGCGGAGAAGGAATGGATCCCCTATATCGCCGTGATCGGTGAGAAGGAGGCTTCCTCCGGGGTCCTTACGGTGAGGAAGAGGATTGCCGGGAAGCCCCAGGTAGGGATACCACTGGAAGAACTCGCTGGGGAGCTTGCGGAAAGGCAGGGGGGCATGCCATGGGATACCCTCGGAATGCCGGTGATGGTCTCCAAGAGACCTAAATTCGTCGGATAGGCCGAATACTGGTTTTCATCGTTCTTTCGACATCTAGATGTAGATGCAGCTTTAATAACCGGTCCAGTGCCATTTGGAGATATTGCAATTCAGGTGATATTCCATGGAAAGAAGGACATCGCTCATCATTGTGTCGGCGGTCGTTGTTGCATTACTGCTTGGCTCCCTCGGGTTCTATTTCCTGTTCATTCATGACTGGGAGCCCCTGTACCCGCTGAACATAAGCGACAAGGACCTTATCGAGCTCGGATCGACGGATGAAGGCATGGAGGAGGTCGTTTTAGCTCACAACCAATTCGCCGTCGATCTTTACCTGGAGCTTGCGAGAAACAGCACGGAGAACATCATATTCTCACCCTTCAGCATCTACATCGCTCTTTCCATGGTCTGCGAAGGGGCGAGCGGAGAGACCTGGGAGGAGTTGAAGGAAGCCCTGCATTTCATCGATGACAACCAGACCCGGAAGGGGTCCTTCGCCATGGTTCAGAACGACCTCAACGACAGGGAGGGACGGGTGGAGGTTAGCCTGGCGAACAAACTGTGGTCCCAGGAAGGGATGACCGTCAAGGATGAGTTCGCGGGAAACGTGAACGACTACTATTTCGCCGAGATCGAGAGCCAGGATATCAGCGGGGACCCCGAGGGATCAAGGAAGGAGATCAATGAATGGGTCGAGGAGCAGACCAGGGGGAAGATCAAGGACCTTCTCGGACCGGGCTCTCTCGATCCGTCCACCGTCATGGCCATCGTGAACGCCATATATTTTTCCGGAGAATGGGAGACGGCCTTTGACAAGGATGATACGAGGGACCGGGTCTTCTACACGGTGAACAACGGGATCATCTCGGTCCCCACGATGTACCTGGACCCCGAGGACCTCAGAAAGGATGTGGAGTTCCCTGAGTACATGAACAACGGGGTCCATGCCCTCGAGCTGCCCTACAAGGGAAGGTCCATTTCAATGCTTCTGATGCTTCCGGTGGATGAAGAATTCTGGGAAACGGCAGCCCCTGAGAAAATATTCGACCTGGAGAAAGGGATGTCCGCAGAGAAACTGAAGGAGATCAACAACGGCCTGGAGCCATCCGGGATCCCCGTGAGCCTGCCGAAATGGGAGTTCGAGACGGAATTCACACTCGAGAGGAAGCTCGGGGACCTCGGGATCGTCAAGGCCTTCGATCCCGCTGAAGCCGACTTCTCGGGGATAACCGATGATGTCGGCATCTATATTGGCGAAGGCTACCACAAAGCCTACATCAAGGTTGACGAGAAGGGAACGACCGCGGCCGCTGCAACCGCATTTACCGCAGATGCGGGAGGGGCAATGTCCTTCGATGCGAACAGACCGTTCATGTATGTGATACAGGACAGGGAGACGGGGCTGATACTGTTCATGGGCAGGGTCATGGACCCTTTAAAATAAGTATACAGACGCATCGAGCGTACAGAATGGCCCAGAAAGTGGACAGACCTAGTCCTTTGCCGAAAGCAGTGCGTTCTGGACGCTGTTGATGAGCTCTATGAGCTCGTCCGGTGTGATCACAATGCTGTCGTTGAGGTCCTTGAAAGGTGAGTTGTAGCTCTGCTTGTCCAGTATGTGAAGGACGATCTCCTTCGAATACTGCAGATATGATTTCACTATGTCAGCGGTTATCTCATCGAGCTTCAACGTCGAAATTTCCTCGTCCTCTGTCTTCACCATTTACATCCCAACCTGGAGTGTTTCTGGTATAATCAATAAGGGTCGTCGGTTTTATTGTTATTGGTAAAATTTGCCCCCGGCGATATTCTCGTATCAAGGGTATGGATTCATTTTCTTGTCCGCCATAGTATGACCTTGATCAGAATTGCGATGAAGGCGGCAGTGACCAGGACCGCTGCGAGGCCGATCGACAGAGGATAGAACCAGACCTCATCAACGATGGAAGCCAGGGTTGGATTGCTCCTCAGGTAAAGTGAATACGTCCAGGGTTCTTCATCGGAATGTATATCGCATTTTGCGCTCATTTCGATATATCCAACTCTAGAGAGCCCTTCTTTTTGTCTTATGCGGACCGAAAAAACAACGGTCTCCCCTTCCGGGACCTCGATCGTCAAATTCATCGGCTCTATCTCGAGATTGTCTCTATCTGGGACCGCCTCGATATCTACCACAGCATCATAGTTACCCTCATTCCTGATATTCATCCTGAATATCACCCATTCTCCGATGTCCGTTTCCTGGTACGGACGGTCACATCCTATCTTGATGTCCGCATACGGGAGTACTATGACAGTGCAATTGACCGGCTCAAGTTCACCATATCTGTAATCCGGGTCGTAGCTCCACCTTGCCGTTATAACAAGTTCGTTCTTCACTTTTGAAGATGTTGTGATAGGGACCTGTATCGACGTTTTGAACTCTTTTTCAGGACTCTTGAGCGAGAATGGCAAAATGGGAGGTTTCGAAACCGGCCATCCATCACACTCGCAGATAAGATCGACAATGCAGATTTCATTCTCAGGTGTCCCGTTGGGAAATTGAATACCAACAGATCCGTTGAATGTCACTATCCCGTCCTCACCCGGTGCGACGTTCACACTCTTTTCATATTCATCCATTTTGATCCAGATGTTCGGATCCTCCAGCGTAGTATTCGGGTCCTGTGCGTCAGCTCTTAAAGTAACATAAAAAATTGATAAGGTTCCTATGAGGAAAATAAAGAAGAATGGTACCGGAACACCATAGGCCTTCAAGGTTCTCCCTTCCTAGTGATTCATGGAATCCTTTCTCTGACTATTAATTGGTTCGCACTTCCCAAACTGAACACTCACAATTAACTGACTTATTACAACCATGTATGAATCATCATATATACCGACCAAGCCGAAACAGTATCATGGAAGAAAAGTACCAGAGCACCCGGAAGTTCCGATCCCTGACGGTCGGACTGTCCCTGGTACTTGTGGTAAGTTCCATCCTGTCGATGGGGATCTTCGCAGCAGTTCAGTTCCTGGGTTCCTCGGATACCCTGAAATGGTTCCTCGGACCGTTCGTCGGGTTCTTCTTCGGAACATTCGGCGTGCTTTACGTGGTCAACAGGATAGATACAAGATCTCAGTCATGAAGGAATGGAATTCCGGCCATCATTGCTGTTCTTCTGCATTCACGGCTTCATCATACTCGTTGGAAAGGATGTCTATGAGCTCCTTGACCGTATACAACCTGTCCACCCTGTAGGCATTCGCCCCTGCGAAGGCGAAACCCCGATCAAGCCTCCCCTCCTTCGCCGACACCAGGGCGACAGCAATGCAGTAGGGGGACGTCCTGAAATCACAGGTCCGAAGGCATTTCCATCCGCATGAGAAAGGCATCTTCTGCCCCTGTGCGACCGCCTCCAGGAATTCGTTGTTCACGGCCCTTCCTGGCATCCCCACGGGACTCTGGATGATGACGATGTCATCCTTATTGCTGTTGATGTACATCTGCTTGAACTTGATGGAGGCGTCGCATTCATGCGTGGCGACGAACCTCGTTGCCATCTGCACCCCGTCGGCCCCCAGCTTGAGGAACTTGTGGATATCGGCGCCTGTGTAGATGCCGCCTGCGGCTATCACGGGGATACCTTTCTTGTACTGTTCCCTGTAAGGTTTCACTTCCTCGATGACCTCCGGGACGATGTTCTCAAGCGCGTAGGCTGGGTCCTCGATCATCTCCTTGGTGAAGCCAAGGTGCCCCCCGGCCATCGGGCCTTCCACCACGACAGCATCGGGGACGTGGTCGTAGAACCTCGACCAGTACTTGAACATCACGCTGACCCCCTTGGCCGAGGATATGACCGGGATGATCTTCGTTTTGGAGCTCTTTATCTCCTCTATGCTCAGGGTATCGGGGAGCCTGAGGAGAAGCCCCGCTCCTATGAAGATGAAGTCAACCTCCTCCTCAAGGGAGATCTTGATCATCGCGTCGTAATCGGACAGGGCCATCATTATGTTCACACCGATGAGGCCGTCGGTGTTCCTCCTTGCCTTCCGGATCTCCCGCTGGAGTCCCCGCCTGTTCGCAGCAGCATAATCGGTATGGATATCCGGTTCCGTGGAACCTATCCCCGCCGTTCCGATCACCCCTATGCCTCCAGCATCCGCTACTGCTGCAGCTAGACCTGCCAGAGAGACGCCGACGCTCATCCCGCCCTGTATGATGGCTATACGGGCGGTCTTCTCACCGATCTTCAATGATGGTAACTCGTTTCGTGTCAAGATATGTACCTTTGTAAGATTTTATGATCGTTCTTTACAAGAAGTTCTCACGATACCTAAGAAAGAACAATTATTTCATTTCTTCCATTGTATGTTTTGACATAAGGTGTAAGGCAATGTCCATTTCAGGAAGGCGACTGTGATTCTAACAGGTTTGCACCACAAACTATATTTTATAGCAAACCATATCCGACAGCAGATGATAGAAATGACACGAAACAGTGACCTACAGAGAATAGAGGGCAGACTCTTCTCATCATATTTCCGGGATGGGGCCTTGGATGTCATGGTCGGGATATTGATATTGACCATGGCCTTTCGAACCATGATAGACCATTGGACCGTCTCACTTCTTGCATTGGGAGGCGTTCTCTATGTGTTGATCATCAGAACATTCGTGACAAGAAGAAGGATGGGCGTTGCACGGTTCTCGAGCGGGAGGAAGAAGAAACGCGCCAGGATGTTGTTGGTGATACTGATCGCGAACCTGATCACACTTATCCTGCTCGTTGCTACACTGCTGGGAGCCCATCCCTCCGTTGCCTTATCAGCTGCGGTCATCACGACACTGGTTGTCCTCTCCTTCTCTGTGGTTGCCTATCTCATGAACTACTGGAGGTTCTTCATATGGGGAGCTCTTCTTGCAGGAACGATACTGGTTTACGAATTGGTCGGAGGAGGACCTGCAATCATTGTCTCACTTGTGATAGGTACCGCTATAACCTTCGTCGGTCTCGGTTACCTGATCTCGTTCCTCGGTAAATATCCTTCAAGGAGGGGGGGATAAGTGATGATCAAGGGTGCGAAGAACGCAGCGGGGTGGTCCATCGACGAGATAGATAGAGTGGTGCACGAACCCGCGCGATACCTTATCCTTTCCATCCTTTATGTTCTTGAGAGCGGTGATTTCCTTTTTATCCAGAACCAGAGCGGACTTACCAAGGGGAACCTGTCTTCGCACGTATCGAAGCTCGAGGATGCAGGTTATGTCAAGGTGGTGAAGAAGTTCATCGGAAAGAAACCACTTACGATGTTGAAGATCACTACAACCGGAAGGAGAGCCTTCGAGGAATACCGTAAGACGATGTCCAGGATAATCGGTGGGAAATGACCGAATGAGTCTAGAAATCATCGAGGGACGGGTCATCCCCGTTTGATGACCTCTCCGGGATGCTTTCTATCTCAAGGTTCTTGATGGGTGGAAGGGATGCTCCGGCCAACCCCTGCATGGAGCCATAGATGGAGCTGAGATTGGAAAGGGCCCTGAGGATCTGCTTCTCCCTGACCGCCCAGTGCTTCTCGATGGACCTCTTTTCCCTGTCAAGGTCCCCCTTCATCTCGACGAATGCATCCACAATGCCCTCAACGCTCTGCCTGAACTGCGGCCCGGTCAGATAGGTGTAGAGCAGGTCCTTCTTGTCCGAATAATCCTTCATGAAGCTGCGCTCCCGGGATATCCTCAATATCTGCTCCCGGATAAGTGCTGCAACCGGCAGAGCATAGATGGTCGATGTTACGACCACATCACCGGATATGCTGAACCTGTCGACCTCCTTCGGAAGTTCCGTTGTGCAGAGTATGGCGATGTCAGCCTTGGCCTCCTTCAGGTCGTCCTTCAACTTTGCCACCCATTTCCCGCTCCAGTCCTTTGCCCTCTTGGTTTCCCACAGGATGGTGCCGCAGTGAAAGCCGGTATTGGTCCTGACCTTCTGAAGGACATCGGCCCCTCTTACGCCCTTTTTAACCTCAAGGACCTCATCGAAGGGGAAGTTCCTTGAAAGCTCCTGTTCGAGCTCCATTTCGAGGACCTCTCCCTGAAGCTGCTGGGAACCCAGCTCCGCCTTCCTTTTCATGATCTCGATCTGTTCCTTGAGGTCGGTTATGGTCTTCTCTCTCTCGAGGTCCTTGTGCCTGTACTGCTCCTGGAAATCCTCGAGGACCTTTTCCTCGATCTTCTTCCTCTCCGCATCCACCTTCCTTTCCATTTCTACATGAAGCGACTTTTCCCTATCCTCGAGCTCTCTATGGCGTTTCCTCATCTGAAGCTCCTGCTCCTGGAACTGCTTGATCGTCAGGTCCTTCTCCTTTAACCTCTCACCGAGGTCAGAGATCTCCAAGGAAAGCTTCTCCTCGGCCTCCTTACGCAGTGCCTCCTTGAGCTTCAGTTTCTCCTCATCCATTCGGGTCTCCAATTCTCTGTCCATATCCTTTTCGCGATCCTGAAGCTCCCTCTCCTTCTTTCTGAGCTTGAGCTCCTCTTCCTCCAGCTCCTTGACCCTGCACTCCTTCTCATCGAGCTTTGCCTGGAGGTCCTTCATTTCCATGCTGAACCTTTCCTGCGCCTCCTTTGATATTGATTCCTTGAGCTTGGTCTTCTCCTCTTCCATCTTCCGTTTCAGGCTCTCGTCGAACTCCTTCAATGATCGGTCGAGCTCGGTCTCCTTCCTCTTCAGCTCCTCCTCCCTTTCCTCTAGACATGAATCGTATTCCTTCCTCAATTCCTCCTCGAGCGCGCCGATTATGGTCTGTGTCAGGGGGAACTCCTTCTTACAGCTCGGGCAGACGACCGTCGTTTCCTTCATGAGACCACCGAACGGATGCTCTGTTCGGAGTGGATTTGCCATCCTTGATTATAATTTCGCTACCCGAGGTATCCGAAAGTACCAGTCCGCCATGGAGCACCTGTAGCACGGGTTTTTTCATCATTTGACGACAAATATTAAAAAGGGACAATCCAGTGAATGATGGGAGATGCCATCCAGGCCCTCCCTCGCCTAGGTTACGGTGGATGATATGAAGTACGTCCATCCCGGGATCAAAAGGGTCGAAGGGGTAGTGGGTCCGCTAAAGGGCAGACCCTTCGTTTCCCTCGTCGCCATTGGTCTGATGGCTGTTGTTCTTCTTGCATCCATCGGGATATTCCTTTTCATTGAAGGGCCGGAACCCGTTGATACGGGCGATCCTGGAAGCGAGAACGGGCAATTGAGCCTCGAACTTACATTCCTCCCACAGCTCCTGCGGTCAGGAATGCAGGAGGAGGTGAGAGGGATCGTGACCGATGAGGAAGGGAGACCGGTACAGGACGCTGTCGTTTCCCTTAACTTCTCCTCGGACGCGGATGATACCTACCGTACCACAAGCGGCCCCGACGGAACCTTTACCCTCCCCTTCTGGTCCCCGTCCACCGAGGTGAACACTACATCGAGGCTCACCGTAATGGGGACAAAGGACGGATTTGGACAGAGGACCGTCCCCCTCGAGATCGAGATCATAACGCCGCTGGACTGGACGATAATGGTCTACATGAGCGACTGTGACCTCGAGGAGTTCGCCCTTGAAGACATAAATGAGATGGAAGGGATACCCTCCGGACCGCATCTGAATCTAGTCGTGCAGCTTGACAGGTGGGAGAGCCTGTCCCCGAAGGACGACAGGTCCGACGGGAACTGGACGACCACCAAGAGATTCCTCATTCGACCCGATGACGATACCAGATCAATAGGGTCCCTGGAGCTCGAGGACATCGGAGAGATCAATACCGCCGATCCGGCGGAGCTCGTCGACTTCGCAACATGGACCATGGACAGCTATCCCGCCGACAGGTATGCCCTGGTCCTCTGGAACCACGGTTCGGGGATAGACGGCATCTGCTGGGAGCAGTCCATGGATGAGGAGGACGTGATCACGGTAAAGGAACTCGGGTCCGCCCTTCAGGAGATAGGGGAATTCGCGGGGAGGCCTCTGGATATCGTGGGTTTCGATGCCTGCCTGATGTCCGCGATCGAGGTCGCCTACGAGATCGCTCCCTACTCAAGGTACCTTGTAGGCTCCGAGATAACGGAACCCACGTACGGCTGGGACTACAGCTCCCTCGGCTATCTCGTAAATGATCCTTTCATGTCCGAGGTGGACATAGGGAACAAGATCATCGACGGATATCTTGCCCAGGCCGACGTGATGAGCTCAAGGCGCTCCCTCTCGCTCGGGATGTTCGACCTTACCAAGACGGTGAATGTGGTGGAGGACCTGGATGCAATGTCCAACACCATCAACAGTGCGGGTACCACCGAGATCTACAACATGAGGCTGGCAAGGAAATATGCACAGCCCATAAGCGACGGACACAGCTCCGATGCCGTTGATCTCTGGGATTACACGGAGAACATCTATGACCTCTCCGAGAACACGCAGGTACAAAAGGACGCCCTGAACCTTATCGCTTCATTGGATGAGATGGTCCTCCGTTTCGAGAAATTGCAGGGCATCAGCGACCTGGAGACCGAAGGTCTCAACGGCCTCTCGATATACTCCCCGGATTTCAAGGATGTTCTGGACTACAATGAGGATTACGAGGACCTCAAGTTCGTCCAGGATACAGGCTGGGACGAGCTGCTGACAACCTTCTATGACAACATGAAGCTGGAGATGGAGGAAAGGGTGGTTTCCTTCGAGGCCGATCGCCTGTCCGTAAAGGTGAAGGACGAGGATGGTGACTTCCTCCCCGATACGATGGAGTACCAATTCCGGATCACCTCCGATATTGACGATGCTGAGGTCTTCCTCGGGATCAACGTCTACAATCTCAGGGGGGACTACATCAATTCAACTTGGCTCACCTTCGAGATGAACTCGACCGCTGACAGGGATTTCATTGTAAAGTTCCAACCAAGGGGTCCGGATAGGGAACCTGGGATGTACCGTATAGTTGCATACATGTGCCTGGGGGCCGGGTTCGATGCCCTATCGCTCCAGGATTACACCAGAAGCGGTTACAGATGGCTCGAGGTACTTGATCAGTGAACCTTCTTGAACAGCACCGATCACCTGGATTGTATCAGTTCAATCAGAGTTCCGTCCGGATCCTCTATGAAGGCCAGCCAGTGTCCCGGCGATAGCTCGAAGGGTTCGTCGGTCACATTGTAGCCAGCGCCTCTCACCTTTTCTACAAGGGACCTCAGGTCTTCAACGACAAAGGCCAGGTGGTCGAATGTCCTTTTCATGTATTCGGCCTGGTCGAAACTCATCTGGTCCTCGTAATGGGTAAGTTCCAGTGAGAACTCACCTCCCGAGTCCTTCAGGAAGGCGATCTCGGCTCTGTTTTGGGGAATAGGTCTCCTTCTGATAAGCTCCATTCCGAGCAAGTCCTTGTAGAATGCGATGGACCGTTCCATATCCGATGACCGGACCGATACGTGGGTAAAGGTCATAGAACGGCATATTATGGCTCATTGATAACGGTTTCCGCTGATCGATGCGGCCAGGAACGGTCCTGAGGGTATCATGAGATCTTCAGGAGCCCCGGGACGAACCCATGCTCCGCATCCTCCCATTTTATCTCCTTGACACCCTTGACCTTGTTGACGTAGCCTATCAGCTTGAAGATCCGCATCCTCCGCTTGAGGTCGATATCGAAACGCAGGATAACATCCTCCCCGGAGGTATCAAGGTCGATCGTCTTCACGGTAACTCCTTTCTTCTCCATCATCCGGATGATGTCATATGCACCTTTTACACCATCCGTCAGTGTTACAACGAAGGTTCCGCCGGCCGGTTTCAGGTGCAGGACCCTCTCCATGAACGCAAAGACCGATAGGACCAGCAGGGTCATCACGAGGGTCGTAATGCCTATCATATATGCACCGAGGCCTATCGCGGCTCCTATGGCCGCGTTCACCCAGATAGTGGCTGCCGTTGTCAATCCCTTGACGTTCAAACCTTCCTTCATTATCGCTCCCGCACCAAGAAAGCCAAGGCCCGTGGCTATTCCGGCTATTATCCTTGCGACAGAATCCGACCTCATATCGCTGTATAGGGCAAGCATCACGAGCGAGGTCGATCCTATACCCACGAGGATCTGCGTCCTTATACCCGCTTTATGACCCGTGATCTCCCTTTCGAGCCCTATAAGTCCGCTGGCTCCAAGAGCTATCAGAAGCTTCAAAAGGATCTCGAGCCACTCCTCCATGTATGGAAAAGGAGGTCCAAATAGAAAATAATGCCGGATAGTTCAGACCACATCCAGACCAAATGTTTCCTTGATAAGGGGATGATACTCGAACTTCTTGATCCATATGGCTTCCGGCAGGGAATGGATCCTCACGGTGGGAAGGTCTCGCTGGAAGTTGTTGACCTTGAGATATTGATTGAAATCGCTCCTTCCTCTGTTGTACTGGACGTAATCCCTGTAGGCTCCGAGCATCAGAAGCTCCCTGGGCCTGGATACCAGGAAGATCGTGTCGTCCTGAAGAATATGGGGGTCCGTTGCGGTTTCCATGGAAAGGGGATTGCTGGGTTCGATGTGGGCATGGAACAAGGTCAGTATGGAATAGTCCAGTTTCGAGAGGTCGGGCACCCTCAGGGAGGCCAGATAGCCGTCCTCTATCAACCTCTCCTTGACCCTGGAGATGGTATGCCTTGAATGGGGTATACGGCTCGATAGTTTCGATGCGGAGAGCCATGGATATTTCACAACATAATACAGGATCTCGAGCTGTTTTTTGGACAGGTCCACATCCCTCGGGTCGTTAACCTGGTCCCTTGGATTCACCCTGAGGACCCTGTCCTTCTTGTAGAGGTCCTCGACCGGGAGTCCGACATCTTCCATCAGTTTAGGGTCCTCTGTCACCAGATTCCTGAATATCAGCGGAGCAAGGTTGAAGTAGCGCAGAACCCAGGAGACCTCGTAGGGGAAAATGACCTCCTTTGGCAGCTCTATCTCCAGCAGATTGAGCTTTGCCAGGATGGACATCCTCTCATGGGAGATCCTCATTATCCTCGTAACGTTCCTTGCGGTGGAAAGGGAGAAACCTCTGTGCGATTCACCCATGGAGAGAAGTATTTCAGGGTAAACCTCCACCGTCTTCCGTGAGTTCTGTATCCTTTCCTCGACCCTCACCGAAGAGTTGAAGTCGCTGTAGACCGTGGCGAGGAGCTCCATACCCAGCCTTGGAAAGACCGGGACGAAGGTCTCCTGAATGAATCCGGATTCCAGGAGCCTTGCCTTTGCCGATGCGAACGTGGAGTTAGGAAGCGAAAGCTTCTCGGATATCTCCCGGTCCCTTTCGTCGGGATAGGTGACAAGGCCCATGAACGCAAGTCTCTCCGTCTTGGAAAGGTTCTTCATTTGATTAACCAGCGACCAACAACAATTATCAAGTATTTTAAAATTGTGAAAAAATGTGCAAGACTATGAGTTTGATTGTCCATGAATTCCGTTTTTGACAGCTTTATTCAAAATTACGTAACGTATTTATAATGGTACGGATTTTTACCCCCCAGTTCATAGGCAGTGAAAATCTGGAGGAATAAAATGGGACTAACCCTGGCTCAGAAGATCTTGAAGGATCATATCGTAGAGGGAACGGAGAAGGTCGGAGAATCGATATCCATAAGGATGGACCACACCTTGACGCAGGATGCAACGGGAACGATGGCCTACCTGCAGTTCGAGGCGATGGGGCTCGACAGGGTCCAGACGGAGCTATCGGTCTCCTTCATCGACCACAACATGCTTCAGACCGATTTCATGAACGCGGACGACCACCTCTACCTGCAGTCGATAGCCAAGAGATACGGCATCATACTCTCGAAGGCCGGCAACGGCATATGCCACCAGGTATTCTTCGAAAGGTTCGCAAGGCCAGGGAAGACCCTTATCGGGTCAGACTCCCATACTCCCACAGCGGGCGGTATGGGCCAGATCGCCATCGGAGCCGGCGGATTGGACGTCGCAGTTGCCATGGCTGGCGGAGCATTCGAGCTGAAATATCCCAAGATCATGGGGATCAAGCTCACAGGAAAGCTTTCACCCGGGATCAGCGGAAAGGACGTCATTTTGGAGGTCCTGAGAAGGATCGACGTCAAGGGGGGAAGGGGTTACATCCTGGAATACTTCGGCCCAGGAGTTGCCGGGCTTTCCGTCCCCGACAGGGCGACCATAACGAACATGGGCACCGAGACAGGTGCAACGACCTCGATCTTCCCTTCGGATGATGCGACAAAGAGATACATGGAATCGATGGGAAGGGGAGGCCAGTGGGTCGAGATGAAGGCAGACGATGATGCTGTATACGACGAGGTCATGGAGATCGACCTGTCATCACTGGAGCCCCTCGCGGCGAAGCCTCATTCTCCCGGAGCGGTGGTTCCCGTCACAGAGCTTGCCGGAACCAAGGTGAACCAGGTCTGCGTGGGCTCCTGCACAAATTCATCATACCGAGACCTGATGACCGTGGCGAACATGGTCCGGGGGAAGAAACTGCACGAGGACATCTCGGCGACCGTGTCACCGGGATCGAGGACCATCATCAAGGAAATGGTCAGGACAGGGGCTTATTCCGATCTGGTCGAGGCAGGGTTCAGGATACTCGAATCCGGGTGCGGTCCCTGCATCGGCATGGGGCTCGCCCCGAATTCCGGAGCGGTTTCTGTAAGAACATTCAACAGGAATTTCGAGGGAAGGAGCGGAACGAAGGATGCTCAGGTATACCTTGTCTCCCCGGAGGTTGCTGCGGCCACAGCCCTGAAGGGAGAGATCGCTGATCCCCGACAGTTCCAGGGCATCGGTGCGGTGGAGGAGCCTCCGAGATATTCCACGGACGAGAACCTTTTCGTCATGCCTCTTCCCCCTGAGGAAGCGGGGAAGGTGGAGATAATCCGGGGACCGAACATCAAACCGCTGCCTGACTTCCATCCTCTACCAGCGATGGAGGAGGGAGAAGTTCTGATAAAGGTCGGCGACAACATAACCACCGACCACATCATGCCTGCAGGTGCAAAGATACTGCCCCTCCGGTCCAATGTTCCGAAGATCTCGGAGTTCGTATTCAATTCGGTGGACAACACGTTCCCGAAAAGGGCGCTTGACAAGAAAGGAGGCTTCATCATCGCCGGCGACAACTACGGCCAGGGGTCCTCCAGGGAGCACGCGGCCCTGGCTCCAAAGTATCTCGGAGTGAAGGCCGTCATCGTCAAATCTTTTGCCAGGATCCACAGGGCAAACCTGGTGAACTTCGGCATCCTGCCTCTGACCTTCAAGGACCCCGCGGACTTTGAAAAACTGGAGATGGGGGACAAGCTGAAGCTCGATATAGGCGATCTGTCCACCGAGATGGTACTCGAGGTCGAGAACAAGGGTTTGAGGATACCCATCATGCACGATCTGTCCGAGAGGGAGATCGAGGTAATGAAACAGGGGGGGACACTGAACTACACGAAGTCCCTGCTATCCTGAACGGAAGGGAGCAAAATGGTTGAGAAGACCAGATTGAAGAGGGAGGGCATGGCCGGTACCGAGGAGAGGGAGGACTGCATAGTCAAGCTCTCTCCGGCCGAGCCAGGCACCGGCATAAAGATATCCATCGAGGGAAAGTCCAGGGACTTCTTCAGGGATGACGTGTTCAAGATATTCGAGACCACCCTGAAGAACATGGGCATCGATGATGCCGTGGTATGGAGCAAGGGACAGAGCCCGTTGAACTTCACCATCATCGCCAGGACCAAGGCGGCGGCGATAAAGGGGGGTGCGTTCGAATGAGGCTCAGGAGATCCAGGCTCTATGTTCCCGGGAACAATCCGAAGATGATCCCTCCCGCCGGACTGTACGGCGCGGACGTGATCTCGCTGGACCTCGAGGACGCCGTCGGTCCGGAATTCAAGATCGACGCCAGGATGCTCGTTTCCGAGGCTCTGAAAGTAGTCGATTTCGGACCGACCGTTGAAGTCACGGTCCGTATCAATCCCCTTTCCACCGAGTGGGGAAAATGGGATATCAAGCAGATAGTCTGCGAGAAGCTCGCCGGGATCTACATCCCCAAGGTGGAAACACCGGAGGATGTGATCCTTGTGGATGAGCTGGTTACCGACCTCGAGGAAAAGAAAGGGCTCCCCATCGGGATGATCAAACTGTTCGCCACGATGGAAACCGCAAAGGGCATCCTGAACTCCTACGATATCGCAAGGTGCTCGAAGAGGCTTGAAGGCATAACCATAGGAGGGGAGGACCTCACCGCCGACCTCGGGGGTGAGAGAAGCTCGGACGGGATAGCCATCCATACGGCAAGGCAGATGATAGTGCTTGCAGCCAAAGCTGCGGGCATCCAGGCCAT
>JBLIRH010000079.1:0-9655 GCA_049472215.1 Thermoplasmatota archaeon
CCAGGACTAGGTGTGATGGCTTTGCTCCGGAGGGAACCAATCCCCTCCGGGCCTGCTCCTTTTCTCCGGACGGCAGGTACCTGGCCGTCGGAGGCGACGACCTCGTTGTCGTCATATATGATACGACGACCTGGGACATCGAATACGAACTGGAAGGTCACACTGGGTCCATACTCGCCCTTGATTTCTCACCGGACGGGAGATATCTCGCATCAGGTTCCGGGACCGACAAGGTGATCCCGCAGAACGCGGGGGAGAACCAGACCAGGGTTTGGGACATGGAGACCGGAAAGCAGGTTCTAGTCCTGAAAGGGCACCGAGACGGCGTCCTGGCAGTGAAATGGTCCAACTCCGGCGACAGGCTCGCCACCGCCTCAGACGACAGGGTCATCAGGGTCTGGGAGATGCCATCAGGAACCGAGGTGATGAACACCACGGGGCACACCTCAGGGATCCTGGACATAGACTGGACGCCTGACGACCAGCTGCTTGTCACCGGGTCCAGGGACTACAAGGTCAAGGTCTGGAACTCATCCAGCGGTGAACTGAGGGCCACATGGTCGGACTACAACTGCGTGAGGGGGGTGGATGTTCATCCTACAGGAACATATGCCGCTACCTCCGGCGTCGACCTTACACTGAAGATCCGCGACATGGGGACGGGGACGGAGCTCAAGGTCGTCAAGGACGGTCTGGAGCAGCATGCGATGGTCATGTCCTCGAGATGGTCCCCCGACGGGAGATACCTCGCATCCGGACTGGGAAAGAGCCACACGGTCATACTCTACGGCTTCGGATCGAGCGGGAGCGATGGAATGGGGATCTCCGCCGGAACCATAACATGGGCAGTAATGATCACTATGTCCGCTGTATTCCTCGGTCTCATGTACTACCCGCTGACGAAGAAGATCAGGAGGAGGAGACCTTGAAGACCTCTTTCCTCCCGGCGTTCCTCCTGGCCATAATGATGGTCGTGGTCCTGATCCCCGGAGCTTCCGGGGAGGTTTCCCCGGATGCATTGACCTCGGGCCTCGGCAGGTTCATGTCAATTATCTGCGAGGACGTGGATTCCGACGGCAGGATGGAGATCCTTTTCGGCTCCTACGACGGCTACGTCGTATCAGTTGAATACTACGCAGGGGACTACTCCGTGGACTGGACATCCCCGAAGTACGGAACAAGGGTCTGGGGGCTCAGGGCCGGTCAGTTCGATGACGACGAGAACCTTGAGATAGTGATAGGGGACGGGGACGGTCAGGTGAGGGTGCTGGACGGCAGGTCGAAGAAGGTGGAATGGGAGTCCGAGACCCTGGTCCGGGACGCCCACGGCATACTCCTGCACGACCTCGACCACGATGGTGCCAACGAACTGATCGTCGGGACAGGATTCAAGACCGACCAGGGCTGGGGACAGGTATACTTCTTCAAACCCGGCAGCTCCAAGCCGTACGATACGCTCCCTCCATTCGATTCGAGACTCCGTGAGCTGGATGTGGCAGACGTGGACGGGGACGGCGAGGAAGAGCTCATCGTCTGCTCCGGGGTCTCCCTCGGGGACATCAGGGGAGAGGGGTACATCCGCATCTTCGACCTTGCGACCAAGGAGCTGGAGTGGAAGAGCCCCGACCTCGAGGGATGCACCGAAGGGTTGAAGGTGATAGACCTCGAAGGGGATGGCACCCTGGAGATCGTCGTTTCCAACGGATACCGCTACCGCGAGGGATGGTGCTATATCTTCAGGTATGACGGCTCCGACTACAGGAGGGTCTGGAGGAGCGACAACCTAGGCCCCAAGGCCTACGGCCTGGATGTTGCAGATATCGATGACGACGGGACCCTGGAGATCGTCGTTTCCAACATGGACGGGCACATCTTCGTATACGACGGAGAGACCAGACAGGTGGAATGGAAGTCCAGGAACCTCGGCCGGGACATACTCGGGCTGACCATTGCGGACCCGGACAAGGACGGTCAGCTCGAGATAATCGCTGCCCAGGGCGGATACAACGGAAAGGGCGACTTCACATCCGGTTACGTGACCCCACACATCTATGTTATCGACGGAAGCACGAAGGAGATCGAGGAGGTCATGGGAGAGATAGATCCCGTTCTCCAGTGGCTGAAGGTCGGGACCTACGTCCTGATAGGACTCACACTGGTCCAGGCCGCGGTCCTTTCCAGGCTCTGGCTGAGGCACATCAGGAACAGGAGGGCGAGGGAATGAGGGAACTCTACAAGGGCAGGAACATACGCCCCTTCAGGTTCCTTGCACAGCTTCTCGGCCTCGGGTTCATGTTCGGGCAGATGCTGGGTCTGCCGCCCTTTGGCACACATCCGCTGCTTCGCCGGATCTTTCTACCCAACGCCTCCTGCAGGTACATCAATGAGGCCCCCACGTCCTGCTACTACTATCAGCTGCAGGACGGACTGACCCAGGGCTACACCAACGCCTACATCGATGTCGTGATAATGGTTATGATCGTACTCCTGCTCATCATCATCCTCGGGAGAATGTGGTGCTCATGGCTCTGCCCGTTCGGCCTCGTTCAGGAAGGGATGACCAAACTGAGAGAGCTAGCGGGACTTCCACCATGGAAGCTGAAATGGAGGACCAGGGTCATCCTGAGGAGGGTGAAGTACACCTTCCTCTTCTTCACCATCCTCTTCTCGGTCCCCATCGGCATCGCCTCCCTCGGTCTCGTCAAATGCCAGTCGCTCCTGGCGCTCCCCTTCTGCCAGGTCTGCCCCGCCAAGGGTTTCTTCACAGTCTCCCAGCAGATCCTGGGCCTCGAGCCCTGGTCGACGACGCTTCCCTGGCTCGCCCTGGGCTCTCTGGGACTCTTCCTGATCTCCAGTTTCTTCATCAATATGGCATTCTGCCGCGTATGCCCCATGGGTGGCGTGATGGCCCTCATGAGCAGGTTCTCCCTTCCGTGGCTGCGGAAGGACCCCAACAAGTGCACGAAGTGCAGGATCTGCCTGAGGGTGTGCCCCCTGGACCATGACAGGGTCTACGAGGACATGGAGGCGGACGACGTCGGGAGCGAGGACTGCACCCTCTGCGGAAAATGCGTGGAGCTTTGCCCGGAGGAGGGCTGTCTCAGCATGATGTACGGTCCTGTTTCGGTAAAAAGTTCAAGAAGGCCCAGAAAGATGGGCCTGTCCAGATTGCTCGATAGGAACAGAAAGGAACCGGAGGACGGAAATGGCAAGTGAAGGACCGAGATACCTCAAGGACAAGGAAGGATACTTCTCCCAGGAGCAAAGGGACAGGACCAAGAAGAGGTCCAAGGAGATGGAGGCTGCAGTGAGCGCCACGTTGAAGAAACAGAGGAACCGGCCCAAGGCCATGGCCTACTTCGACGAGGTCCACAAGTACGGCGGCGCCCGTTATCACGAGCTCAAGGAGTTTCATGACAAAGGCGGGAAGATCGTGGGGACACTCTGCGTGATGGTCCCTCTCGAGCTTATCTACGCCGCCGGAGCAGAGGCTGTCCGAATGTGCTCAGGATACTACGAACCGGTGCATCCGGCGAACGAACTCCTCGGGGACGCCGGATTGTGCCCCATGGTCAAATCCACCCTAGGGACCAAGATGGTCTCGTCCAATCCTCTGGTGGACCTCATCGACCTCGTGGCCGGCCCGGCGACGTGCGACGGAAAGATGAAGCTTGCCGAGATCCTCGAAGACTGGGTCCCCGTCGTGATGATGAACATTCCAAGGGTCAAGGTCGGGGAATCATCTTCGGACCTGTGGGTCAGGGAGATCGTCCACCTGAAGAACAGCCTTGAGGACCTGACGGGGAAACCGATCAAAAAGAGGGCCCTGAAGACCGAGATCGCCAGATGGAACGAGGCGAACCAGCACTGGTCCGAGCTGCTGGAGATGAGGAAGTCGGATGAGCCTCCGATATCCGGCAGGGACGCAATGCTGGTCGTTCAGGCCTCCCAGTTCGACCACATCGAGAGATGGAACAGGAAGGTCAAGGAGCTTATCAAGGACCTCAAGGAGCTCCGAAAGAAGGGGCTATATGCCGGCGAGGAGGGTGCGGCCAGGATATTATTGTCCGGCTCACCGATGATGTACCCGAACTTCAAGATCCCCTCCATCATCGAGGAATCCGGGGGGACAATAGTTACCGATGAGCTCTGCACCGGTTACAGGCTGATGGCCGATCCGGTCCTCGTCGATGGCATGTCAAAGAAAGAGATATATGCAGCACTGGCCGAGAGATATTTCTTCCCCTGCACGTGCCCCTGTTTCTCCCCCAACGACGAGAGGATCAGAAGGATGAAGGAGGCCATAAAGGTCTTCGGCATCGAGGGTGTCGTCTTTCACACGCTCAGGGGATGCCACCTGAACAATCTCGAAGCGACCAAGATAGAGATGGCCCTCAGGGAGGACGGCATCCCGATGGTGAAGCTCGAGAGCGAATACGACGAGGGGGACATAGAGCAGGTCAGGACCAGGGTCGAGGCCTTCGTCGAGATGATCAAGGCGAGAAGGGAGTTCAAGATGACACATCGACCGGAGGATAAAAAGTGAGCGGTGAAGGTCCGGCGAAGGGGCCCTACGACCTGGGCATCGATGTCGGGGCGATCAGCACGAAGCTCCTACTCCTTAAAGAGGGGGATGTCGCCGGAACTACCCTGGCGAACACCTCCATGGAACCGGGGAAGCTTGCGAAAAAGCTCATGAACGAGCTACTCAAGGACCAAGGTTTGAAACGGCAAGAGATCGGATACATCATTGCCACGGGACAGGGTAGGAAGTCCGTCGAGTTCGCCGACATGGCAAGGACGGAGATCACGGCCTTCGCCAGAGGAGCCCACAGACTGCTGCCCGATGTCGATGTGGTCGTAGATATCGGTGGCCACGGCATCAGGGTCATGAAGATGGGGGAGATGGGGATCGTATCTGACTTCAGGACAAACGATAAATGCTCTTCGGGAACCGGCTGCTTCATGGACACGATGGCAATGGCCCTGGAGGTCCAGATCGAGAACGTAGGGGAGAGGTCGCTCCATTCGAAGCTTGCGGAGCACGTAAACGCCACCTGTACGGTCTTCGCGGAGTCCGAGGTCGTGTCGCTTATCGCCAAGGGCAAAGCGACCGAGGATATCCTGGCCGGGCTCCACCAGATGGTCGCGAGGAAGATCGTGGCCCTGGTGAACTCCACCCAGTCAAAGGGAAAGGTACTTGTCTGCGGCGGGGTGGCAAGGAACCAAGGGGTTGTGGAGGAGCTCAGGAAGATCATGAACCGCGAGATGTTCGTTCCAGAGATGCCACACATGGTGGGGGCTCTGGGGGCAGCTTTGATAGCACCGAGACCGGAGAACAAGGTGAGATTGGAAGCTCCACTGACAGAGGAAGGGGAGGTCAAGGTGGAGAGGACCACGTTCCTCGACAGACTGCTGAGGTGGAAAACATGATCACGGCCGGAGTTGACCTGGGTTCGACCTACGTGAAAGCTGCGGTCGTGAAGGACTGGGAGAGGGTCGGCTACGGGGTAGCCCCGACCGGCCATGACCATGACGTAACCTCAAAGAAAGTTCTCGACAACGCCCTTTCCATGGCCGGATTGGGGTTCAATGAGATCGATCACATTGTATCCACTGGATACGGGCGGAGGGTAACATCCCTTGCACATTCCAACATCAGCGAGATCTCGGCCAACGCCAGGGGGGTCCAGTGGCTGGGTTCGGAGCTCAATGTCAGGACGATCATCGATATCGGGGGGCAGGATACCAAGGTCATAGCCCTCGACAACGACCTCCAGATGATCAACTTCGCAATGAACGATAAGTGCGCCGCAGGGACGGGGAGGTTCCTCGAAGTGCTTGCAAGAGTGCTCGATGTCCCACTGGATGAGATGGGACCCGTATCCCTGAAGAGCAAGGACCCTGTCGACATCACCACTACCTGTCTCGTTTTCGCGAAATCCGAGGTGGCAAATCTCATCTTCCAGGGGTACCCCAAGGAGGATATCATAATGGGCATCCACAAGGCCGTGGCGAGGAGGCTGGTGGCGATGGCCAAGAAAGTTGGGGTCAGGGATGTGGTTTTTTTTGATGGGGGACCTGCCAAGAACACCGGGATGATATATGCCATGGAAAAGGAGCTCGGGAGGAAGATGTATGTTCCCGACATGCCGCAGATCGTGACCGCCACCGGGGCTGCCATCCTTGCAGCGGAAGAGCTCCAGAAGAAGAAGACATGAATTCGTTCATTTATCCAATAATATTTTATTCTCCCAGACAAATCCTTGCTCGATGAACATCTTGGCCGAGGGGGCGTACTTGGTGAACTCCGCCTTCATGCACGTGGACTACGTTTCAGCTTCCGGAGGCGGACAGGAGAGCGAACCGAGCGTCATTGCGATATTGATCGGGGTCGGGCTCGGACTGCTTTTGCTGAGCGGCATCGCCGGTCTGGTCCTCTACCTGCTCACCAGGTCGAAGAAGAAGAAAGGACCGCCCGGTTGACCCGCTATACCTATCTACATCTAGAAGACCCGGTTAAATAGGTCCCCATCCGCTTATTCATAACCATGAACATACTTGCCGAGGGGATGTACCTTCTGAACGCGGCCTTCATTCATGTGGACTACGCATCGTCCACCGGTCCGACCAACGGGAATGAGACCATTGCCGTCATCGTGATAGCAACCCTGATAGCCGTGGTTTCGATCGGCTGGGTGGTTACCCTTGTACATCTTATCCGAAGCATCAGGAAACAAAGAAAGAGCGATCAGCATCCGTGAGAGGATTCCCAGGAACTTGTGCGGGATGGGTTTTTATGTTGTCTGTCCATTTTCCTGCCAGCATGTCCGAGGTACAGGTCCGGCAGCCGAGCTTGACGGAAACAAAGGGTGGGGACCATCTGCTGATATGGAGTGATATTCCCTTCTGGATGGTCGCTGACACCGAGATTCTCGACATCATCCGGACCTTCAAAGAACCGAAGGAGGTCGTGACCGGGTTCAAGAATTATCAGATCACACACCCAGGGGCAACATGGGAACAGTTCCTTGAGGTCCTGAGGCATCTTGAAAAGAACCACCTGACGGTAGGATCTGGAAATCCCGAATCGGGAACGAACGATCTCCTGGAGAATGTGACGATCAACATAACCAACAGGTGCAATTTGAGATGTCTGACATGCTACAATCAGCCCCTGGACCACGGTAAGGATTCCATAGGCACGGAGGAGATCGAACGTTTGCTCGATTCGCTCGGGGACCGCATCAAGGAGGGAGCGACCTTCGCCATTCTGGGGGGTGAACCCCTCATCGTTCCGGAACTCACGCTGAAGGCGTGCAGGATCGCGAAGGATAGGGGGATGGTCCCCATCATCTCCACCAATGGTACCCTCGTTACGAAGGAGATCGCGAGGGAACTGAGGAGGAACGACGTCGAGCTCCAGGTCTCCCTAGATGGTGCGACCGCCGGGACCAATGACAGGATCAGGGGGGCGGGAACCTTCGAGAAGGTCAGAAAGAACTTTGCTGTCCTGGTCAAGAACAAGGTCCACACTATACTCTCCATGGTCGTATGTCAGGAGAACTTCCACGAACTGGGAGAGTTCATGGAGCTTTCGAGGAAATGGGGGGCGTCCGAGGTCAGGTTCATCCCGATGAAAAGGATCGGCCTGGGAGAGACCGGTTCGCTCACGCCGCCATCTCTGGAGATGATGGTCAAGGCAGGAGCGGAAGCGTTGAAGAAGGACCGCAAGATAAGAAGAAAGCTCCTTCGGGACTATTTCTCCATCCTTGCCTATCAATGCACCGTCTGCATGAAAAGGGAGAGCTGCGGTGTGGGGATAAAGACCGTGTTCATGGACGCTGACGGATCGCTATACCCTTGCCCCAACCTCTGCTATCCAAGGTTCCGCTTCGGTTCGGTCCATCAGGACCCATCATCGATCCTGAAGGCATGGGAATCCTCAGGTGGGATACTAGATGTCAGGGAAAGCTACTGCGTCGATTCCGTTGAACCATGTTCGGAGTGCGAGGTCAGATACTGGTGTGGCGGTGGCTGCAGGGGAGAATCCTTTTCGGTCCACGGAAAGCTGGGGCTTCCTTCGGCAAACTGCAAGGAGGGGAAAGAAGCCATAAAACAGATGATGTGGACGCTTTCAGAGATGCCAGACCTCAAACGCGGATGGGCGAAGGAAGAGCATTTCTGAACGGTCCTCAAATGGTGAACGATACCCATTTTGGAAAATCGACAAATAATCGTTCAAGCACTTGGGGGACGATGAAGTTCGGTCAGTACCTCTGCAGTACCTCGCCCTCATTGCTTCTCCTGGTCGTCATTGCCATCCTCATTACATCGGGCTGTCTGTCGGGGGATGACACCGGGGGGGATGATGTCATCTCCGCTTTTTCGAAAGCACAGAGAGTGTATGATATCGCTGACAGCATGGAGGGGGACCTCGAACTCGTTGTTGTAACCGGGATGGAGCCGGGAGATGATGGGAGGGCGGGTTTCTGGAAGTTCGCCTACAACAACGTCACGTCCGGGACAGCGCTGGCATCCGTTAAGTTCACTGTTAACTTCGAAGGATGGATCGAGGTGGAGACCGGCGAACCTCTGTCTAAGACCCCTATCAGGAATTGGACCATCGACTCGACCTCAGCATATTCCTATGCAAGGGACAGGCTGATCGCCGATGGGGTGATCACCGACCGGGTGAAGATCACGGTGACCTTCATATACCTGCTGGGGGAAAAGATCGGCAACAACGGCTGCGACTGGACGATCGGAATGGTACTCGGGTCGGAAGAACCTCTGGAAGTGACCGCCCGGGTCGACGGCCATACCGGCGATATCATCAACTTTCAGAGTGCGAAGAGCTGAATCCTTAAAACCGATTATATATTTTGATCGTCAATACTCGTATGTGAAGAGAAAGGGATTGCTTAGAACCATCTCCATCCCATTAATCATTATAGCGGTCTCGACCTTCTTTCCCGGTTGTGTGGAAAAAAATGATGAGAGTATTCCAAATTCCAGCTATTATTTTCATTTTAGTGGTCAGAAAGGATCATTCGCAATTGTCCCTGTCATTTTGAAATCCAATGGAAATTCGCTTTTTACGGAGAATTATTTTAAAGAGGGTAGCTGGGACAACCTTCAAACGTGTTTGATCGATGGCCATCTCATGTGGAATGTCTCGGAATCCGCTTACTTCTCATTCAAAGGAGACATGCAGATCGATGATCCTGAAGGATTGGACATGAGCTGGGAGGTCGGTGGACAAGGTCAAAATGTGAATGTGAGGATCTATTATTCGGGAGGGGCAGAAGGAAGATTGGACTTTCGATTCGATCATGATACAGGGAACAACAAATATGGTTTTTATTTTTACAGTCATGATGTATACCCTGGATGGAATGTCTACACCGTATCTGATTTTTAATAGGACCTATCAAGAAACCCATCCCATTCTGTGAAATGTCATGCATATCACTTCTTCCCCATCATAAAGAACGGTTTGGATCAGATAACCCCCGATAGCTGCAAGAGGCCCCCAGTATGCATGATAGTTGCATTTGATGGTCACCTCGTATAGTCCGCGGTAGGAGGCGTTGATATCAATTTTTGGCCATGAGGGATCGGGCCCAAAAAACCAGTAAACTTTATATCCTAG
>JBLIRH010000080.1:0-9572 GCA_049472215.1 Thermoplasmatota archaeon
ACCATCTATGGACGCGTTCCTTTGGCGGACCGAAGTGGGACAACGGTGCCGATGTACTGGAAACTTCCAACGGAGACCTTGTGATCGTGGGAACCACTACTTCCTTCCAAAGCCAGGATCGTGACATCTGGCTGGTAAGGACAGACAGCTCTGGGATCGAGAAGTGGAACAGGTCCTATGACATCGGCGATGATGATTTCGGGAGCGCCATAACAGAGACTGCATCGGGCGACTTCGTGATCTGCGGCGGCGAGCAGGATGAGACGTCCACGGATATGCTCATCATGTCCGTCAGCTCATCCGGGATCGAATCATGGAACGAGTCTTTCGGCGACGATACCGAGCAGGTGGGAAGGGATGTGATCCAAGTTTCCGATGGGAACCTCATCGTTATCGGTGATTCCGAGCCCTTCAATGGAATGGAGGCAGTAACGATCTGGAAGGTCGACACCTCGGGCAAGGAAGTCTGGAACATGACATACTCGGCAAGCATCCAGAGGCAGTGGGCCCATGGATACAAGATCGCCGAGATAACGGGAGGCGATCTCATCCTCTTCGGCTTGAAGGAGACCATGCCCGGGTCCGGTCTCGAGTTCCTGCTAATGAGGGCAGCGAGCTCCGGAAAGGCCATGTGGACATACACCTATATGGCCACCGGGAACACGAATCCATATTCCATGACCGTGAACCAGACAGGAGTGACCATGGTAGGGTCCACCACCAGCTCATCCACAGCCGGCGAGGAGGTCTATATCGTACGGACCGACCTGTCCGGCAACAAGAAATGGGACGCATACTACGGAGGACCGCAGATCGATATCGGTGCCGAGGTCCTTCAAAGTCCCTACGGCCTCTATCTCTTCGGTCACTCGACGAGCTGGGGTCCCGGACCGCAGGGGGTCTTCCTCCTGAACCTCACCCATGACGGGGGCGGCAGCAGGGGGCTCTTCGTTTCCAGGAACGTGCTGGGAGGGGCGGATGTCAGCGGCCTCAAGGAGATCACGTACTCTGCGGACATCCCGTCCTCTGCCTCCATAAAGATGAGGTTCTCGAAGGACATGGTCAACTGGTTCGATAGCAACGGGATGAAGGGCAAGTACACGACCATCTCAAGCGGCAACGGTAGGGTCTCCCTGACCAATCTCCAGGCGATCGGGAGCCAATTCCATTACGAGGTCAGTTTCCACTGCGATAAAGGGGACAGCGCAACGATGGACATGCTGACCCTGAAGTATCTGACAATGGCCCCGGACGGCCAGTTCATATCAACACCATTTGACGGAGGCGAGGGAGTAAGGTGGGGAAGAATAGGATACGACAGGGATGGGCCTGAAGCTACCTTTGTCACGGTCAGGACCAGGACAGGGGATACAGTTGAAGAACTGTCATCGAAACCCTTTACAGGTCCGGACGGAACGGAGATGACATCATATGCCGACAATCGCCCGATAGTGCCAAGCGAGGGTGGAGGCAAACTACTTCAGATCTATGCCAACCTTTCAACGGCGGACCCCTCGTCCACCCCCGTGCTTCTGAACATCAACTTCACCTACGACAGGCCAGCGGAGATAACGGATCCCGGCGTCACCTACGACACCGGTGATATCGACGACGACCTCTATTTCTCAATTATCTTCAGGGACCCCGACGACGACCTCCCCGACATGGTCAAGGTAGAGATCGACGGGACCAACCACACCATGCTTTCCTCCGATGAGGACATGATCACTTCGGACGGCAAGGAATACTTCCACAGCACGAAGCTGGATGCCGGAACCCATGGATACAGGTTCTTCATGGAGTACTGGGACGTGGTCCTGTCGACCGAGATGGAAACACTGGAGGTGAAAGCGGGCCCGCTGATGTCGATGGTCATCGACCCCGTTCAGGTGACGGTCACGGCGGACGGGTTCGCACAGTTCACGGCGGACGGATCCGACAGGATGGGGAATCCCGTTGAAGTGGCCCCGACCTGGGAGGTCGAGGGGGGTGGAACTATAGACCTCAGCGGGAACTTCACGGCAGATGTGGCCGGAACATGGATCGTCAAGGCCACATCCGGAACGATCTTCGCCTTTGCCAACGTCACCGTGAACCCCGGAGCCCTGACAAGGATCGAGGTAACCACCGGGACATACACCGTGACCACGGACGATACGGTCCAGCTGGCCGCGGAGGGGTTCGATGCGGATGGCAATACCATCGATATCGAACCGGCCTGGGAAGCGGAGGGCGGCGGAGCGGTCGACCAGAATGGGCTCTTCGACCCCACCACCCCCGGGTTCTGGAGGATATACGCGAACCTTTCGGGGATCTCGGGGAGCGAGGTGATCGAGGTTCAGCTCGGGGCCCTCCATCACATAGTGATAGAACCCGTCGAGGCTTCCCTGAACATCACCCAGACCCGGCAGTTCACCGCAAGCGGATACGATGCTGACGGGAACCAGGTCTTCCTCGATCCCCATTGGGAGGTCTCCGGAGGAGGCTCCATACACACATCAGGGATTTTCACCGCCGAAACCCCCGGAACCTGGACCGTGACCTGCACCTCGGGAGAGATCTCGGCAACGGCAACGGTGGTGGTCAACCAGCTTCCGGCGGATGATGATGATGACGATGTTGGACCGGACGACGACGATACATCCGGAGGAGAGGGCGTATCACCGATACTGATCGCTGTCCTTGCCGCGGCGGCCGTTTTCCTGATAATTGGAGCCGTACTCCTATTCCTCCTTATCGGAAAGAAGAAGAAAGGGGAAGAACCAAAAGAAGTACCTGGACCGGTTCCCGAGACAGTCCCTGAAGAGACATATGGCGGATACCCGCCTGTCGATGGCGGCCAGGTGCCCCAGGATGACCCGACAGGAACGGCTCCTCAATATGACCAGGAGGTCTACGGATATCCGGAAGGAGGTACCGATTACGGTCCCATGACACAGGAGATGCCGGAGCAGGCTCAGGAAACGCAGTACCCAACGGAATTCCCTGAAGAGACACCTGAAAAAACAAGTGAAGAAGGTGAACTCACGAAAGATGCCGGAGAAGGTTAAGGCCGGTCCGCATCTTCACCTTCCTCTATGGAGTAGCCGCGCTTGTGGTCCTCATCCCTGCCCCTTTTACTGTATTCCATATCATCCTCGGACTCGTCGATTATCCAGAGCTGGGTCTCCTGACCCCTTCTCCTTTTCGATATCACGGCCATGACCACTATGGAAGCGACCACGATGAAGAGCATGACGAAGAATGCGATCAGGAATTCTGTCCAGCCCCGTTCATCCTCGTCTATGGGGGGCCTGATGGTATCGTTGTCGTCCGGCGGCTCCAGGACGGTGATGAAGACCGATACGGAAACGTTGTGGCCGGGTGCCCCATCGTCCGCGTAGAGGGTTATCCGGTGCTCTCCCGGGTCCAGGACAACATCCATGAACCGCCGTGTACCAAGAAGACCCTGGGTGCTGGATATCCACGTGAGCCTGACAGGCGAATACAGACCTATGCCGTCATCGCTTGTCCCCTCGGAGCTGAGGTAGATCGGGACCCCGAACTCGAAGACCGAATTGTTCAGAGGGGTCTTGATGACCGGCACCGGTTTGAGGTTCACCACGGGGACCTTCATGGTGAGATAGAAGGACGGCGTCTGGTACGTGTTACCCATAAGATCGCTCCCGCTGAAGACGAGCTCCATGATCCCGTAATCGAGGGAGATAGTGTCGTTCAGGAGAAGCTCCTCTCCATGAACGTCGAACGGCAGGGGAACCCAATCCGACCAGGTCTCGTTGGAGCGGACCTTGTAGCGGAGGGTCCTCCCGTCAAAACCGGACCCCCGGAAGTCCGTTGCCCTGAGCGTGATATCGACCATGGTTCCCTCTATGGTCTCTCCGGAACCGGGACTCAGCACGGTGATGGTGGGGGGCTTCAGGTCCACACCGATCTCCACGAAGGGAGACAGACCGATGTTCCCCTCCAGGTCGGAAGCGGTGAGCTGGACCTCGCCGTTCCAGGTCCGGTCAAGTGTAAGTTCGATCGTCGCCAAGTATTTCCCGGGTTCGCCCTCGATCTCCCTGATCCTGGAAGGTTCCATCCAATCGGATATAAGACCGCTCTCCTCCTCGGTCCGGAACATGATGCTGCCGGGTTCGAGACCGGAAAATGGTGACGAGCCTTCGTTCGTATCCCATACGGACACATCGAACCTCGGGACGGGTGTGTTCACCCATCGGGGTATCCCCGAAACGTCGAACATCGGGCCTATATCGTCCTTGTACAGGACCAGCTCCGCCGGCTCCGATACGTGACCGACCCAATCCACGGCGGTCACCCTTGCCGCCCCCTGGGAGGACCTGATCCTGATGGAACGGGAATTTGACGGGTGCAGCAGGTAGTCGGAGGGAACCGGTGAAAAGCCCCCCGTATCATCCTGGTAAAGGAAGGAGAAGAACGAATCCCCATCTCCGTGCCTGAGAACGATCTCCAGTCTGGGACGCTCGCCCTCCGTGAAATCCAATCCTCCGATAACGACGCCCTTGTCGATCGGCGTCCAGTCCATCAGCCGTTCCCCGCCAAGGAACATCCTGGCGTCGCCGGAGCCCACCAGCTTGAAGAACTGGTTGGTGGCCTTTCCCATCTCGAGCCATCCCCACCACCTAACGGAGTAATCGTAGGGGAGCATCAGGTTGGGATCGGGCCCGAAGGGACCCCAGTCATCGACAGTGAAATGGAGCTTTTGGTCGATGACCTCCTTCTCCCTCCGGTACGAATCGAGGTCGCTGTAGTAAGTTCCCACTAAACCCCCGCTTTCCAGGGAAAGGACCGGGACAGCATCATCTACGGCCACCCAGTATTCCCTGATCCCGGAGAGCCACAGGTCCCCTTCAATGAAGCTCCGCTCATCCCAGGTGAGGATGAACTCACCTGTCTGGCTCATGTTCCCAGGGTTCCCCTCTCTGGAAACCGCCCTGAGGCCGGTTGGTGAAAGAGGAGAGGAACCGTCAACCCTGACCCTGTAAATGATGGGGTCCCCCATGTTCGGAAGATGCTTGGAGGGGAGGCTGCCCGGATATGTATCCGGGTCCACGAAGGGCACCAGAGAGTGGTCCCGCTCCCCCTCCTTCGGGGTCATGAGATCGACCGACCAGGCCTGGGAATAGGGTACATCATCCGAGAAGAACAGGCCCTCGAAATGGTTTATCCCCAGTGTCCCGAACGGCACCGTTCTCTGGGGATCGTCCTTGTAGACGACGACCGCGTCCATTATCGTTATTTCCGTCTCGGGGGGGAGGTACGAACCTTTGGTCATCAGCTCTCCCTGGTCCGAGAATACCTTCAGATCATCGGTCATGCGGACATCCTTGCATATGACGGCCGCGGACGGGTAGTACCTGGTGATATTGTTATCCTCGATGTCGGTGAGATCGAAACCGAGACCTATGCGGCCCTCGAACGGGAAATGCCACCGGAGCTCGATGCGGAAGTTGAGCCACCCGTTGCGCCCGTTCCCGCCGAACCAGCATCCTTCGGGATGCAATATGACCGAATCGAACGCATCTTCCTCCCTGCGGAAGGTCCCATCCTCATAGACCACGGAAACCGCATCGCCACCTGAACCAAGGGTCAGCCTTCCTGCTTTGATATGCTGGTATCCGTTGGTGCTCTCGAAGGAGAGGTTGATATCGACGGCTCCCCCCATGGTGAATATCCTCGGAGGCGACGTGCCGGGGCCCGATATGAAATGGTCCTTCAATCTGGTCCCCTCGCCGTCTATGATGTACAGCTCCCCGCAGTTGCGTCTTATGTTGTTGTAACCATCTGCCGCAGGGACCCCGACGATGAGATCGTCGAAATGGTCCCCGTTGACGTCACCGACCTTTACCTGCCACCCGAGGGTGTCCCCCCAGTCCCTTCCTTCCAGGGTGAAGCTCTTTGAGGGGTAGCCGAGGGTGATGATCTTTCCCGCCTTGGGGATGATCTTGTTCAGTTCGTACATGCTCAGTGAACCCGCGCTTTCCCTGGGGATCCCGTCCAGAGGTGATAGGAGGCGGAAGGGTGTGGAGATAAGGATCTCCTTGTAGCCGTTCCCGTCAAGGTCCGACAGCTGATATGTCCTTCCGATCTTGTCCCCGATATAATCCGGGTCGCTTGATCTTCCGTTTGCTCCGATGATTATGATGTCCGCATCGTTCTCGGCGTCCAGAATGTCCGGGAACGACCTGTTGTCCTTGCCGTAGTAGATCATTATCTCCCCGCAATCCTGTTTCAGGTTCTGGATGCCTCCGGAGTTCGGGGCCCCCGCAAGGATGTCGTCCCGTCCGTCCCCGTTGATGTCTTCCAGCATGACGTTCCATCCGAACTGGTCGTACTGGTCGCTTCCGTAGATGATCGAGTCCGCAAGGAGATAGGGGTGGCCAAGTCCAACTTCATCGAACCTCGTGATATTGAAGTAGATGCATACGGCCCCGTACTGCCTGGACTGGTCAGGGTCCGGGTCGGCCTTGGTGACTCCCACGACCATGTCGAGCCTTCCGTCGCCGTCGATGTCGCCGACGTCCAGGGACGAGGTGAAATCATCCCACTTGCCCGCGGTGAGGGTCGTCTGGTTGCCGCTCTCGCTCCAGAATATGTTGAGCTCGTCCGGCTGGTAGATACCCACTGCAAGATAGGCCCCGCACCCGAAGGTCCCCATTACCAGATCGTCAAGGGAATCACCATCGATGTCTCCGGCCCAGACGAAGTCGCTGTAGGGATATTCCCAGGTTTCCTGCTTTATCCCGGTGGGTATCCCTCCCCCGAGAACATATCCCTCGGGTCCTTCTCTGTAATATCGACCGACGAGCTGGCTAGTCAGAAGAAGGTCCTTAGTGCCATCTCCATCGGCGTCCCCCATATCGATCTGCCTTGCGGGAAAGTCGATGGAGAAAGAGACCGAGTCCGGGGCCGAGATGTCTATGAACTCAGGCAGGCCTCCTTTCTTCCCGTGTATGAAGTTGACCCCTCTTTTCTCACCGTCGATCGTGGAGGCGAAGCCGATGTCATCGATCCCGTCGCCGTCGACGTCCCCGCTCCAGACATAGGATCCGACAACGTCCCCTTGGGGATAGACCTCCCTGCCGTAGATCACTGTCGACGCCGCGTCCTCGATAAGTATCACTCCTGAATTGGAGAGCGACCTTGACGGAACAGCTTCGACCCATGGGGCCAGGGAGATGGTCGGGACCGCACTGAGAAGAACTGCAAGGACCAATGCAATGGTCGTGGTCTGAGCCTCTCTCGATCTATAGGTCCTCATCGATAGACCTCATGATAACGGATACCTTTTCCTCTCTGAGATATTTTAACTTGTTTGGTTCATATCTGAAATGAAATGGGACTGCGGGTAATGGAATGGCGCTCATATGCGCTCCAATCTGTCCCGGAGCGTCCTGAACCTCTCGATCGTCAATTCACCGGTCAAAAGGCGGTCTACGAGCATCTTGAACATCTCGTCCTTGAACGTATCCTTGGATATCACTTCGAATCCCTCTCCCTTCACTGTTTGCTTTTTCCATATCAGTTTCAGGTCCCGGAGCCTCCTCAGGGAGTAGTTCAGCTCCCTGCGGGACAGTCTCGATCGGGACATAAGTTCCTTCCTGGTGGCTCCGGGGTCTTCCCGGATCAGGTCGAGGAGCAGTTTCTGTTTAGGGCTCAGCTCCACTTCGAGGTGGCATTCCGGATGGTCCCTGTGGAACTTGGAATAATAGCATAGCTCCTTGCCATTCTTTTCCCGGACTATCCTGTTGGACCTCTGCAGGTGCTGCAGGTGGTATCTTAGGGTCCCCTCGGGGATCCTGAGAACATTGCGGATGAACTGGAAGGAGGTGCCGGGATTTTCTAGGATGAACTTGTACAGGGCCTTTCGTGTCGGATGCCCCAGTGAACCGTGTTCATCCATATCCAGCACCTCCCTTTCTTTCATATTGTTGCGTTGGTCCTTTTCCTATTTATCAATATTGTTCAACCTTCGTTTTATCTCCGCATAGTCATTTTCCGGAACCATTCCCTTTTTACGGGAGGCCTCGAGCCGTTTTAGAAGATCATCTCCGGAGATCCATGTCCTGTCAGGGTCAAGGACCTCCTCCATGAGGTCCGACAGGTATTCCTCCTCTTCTTCTAGGGGCGGAGGTCCGTTACCCGAGTCCGTGTGTTCAAGCCTACCGATCTTACCACCGTTCACCTCGCCCATGTTTGGGGCAAGGTCCCGTTCCGGAAGAAGGCGATGCATACTTGTCGTAGCGGCCGGACCCGGGACCTTGCCATGCGTGGGGGTAGGACCATCATAATGGTGGAATACCTGGTTCCATGCTCTCATACCCTGCCTTGCGTCCTCCTGCCTCTGGCTTCTTCTTCTTAGGATGAAGAACGACAGGGCGAAGGCTCCACCAAGGAGAAGTACAGATGCAGCGAGCAGGTACGGAGCTATAGAGGTGCCAGACGGGGAAGGTTCCCCATGTGGGACAACATCCGAGACCGGGAGTACCTCGATCTGCATCGAGGTCTCCGTGTATTCCCCGGAGGGGTCGGTGACCCTCAGGGTTAGCGTATAGTTGCCTGCAGGCAGATCGAGGTCGATCGCCTCACCGACCCCGACGAGACCGATACCCTCGACATACCATTCATAGGTGAGGGGATCCCCGCTATCCGCATCGATCGCGGATGCGGAAACCCTTTGCGGACCGTTCTCCTTGAACTCGACGGAACCCTTCTCTATCACCGCATCAGCAGGGGGGTCGTTGATGTTCCTGACCTCGATGGTTATCGTCGAGAGGGTGCTCTCCTCACCATCGCTTGCCGTGATCGTCAGGACCTCGGTTCCGAACCAGTCCGGGGCGGGTTCGAGGATCATTGCGCCATTGTCCGAGACCTCCCAGGAAATATGTTCACTGGCTGAGATCGTGAATGTAAGCATGTCTCCGTCGATGTCCGAGAACATTGAGTTGGTATTGAGAGATGTGTCGGTACCATCCTCGTCCATGCTGATAATCCAGTTCGCCTGAACCGCATCCGGGGCATTGTTCACACGAACGACCATGAGATCGAATAAGTGGGTGTCGAACCCGCCGTTGCCATCCACGACGGTCACGTTGACCATGTATGTCCCTGCGTCGGATTCCCCTGGAGTGCCGCTGAGCACGCCTGTGCTGCGGTCCATCGAGAGGAAATGACAGTTGGTGAGCAGAGTCCATGTGAGGATGTCTCCCGTTGGATCGATGTCAACGGCCGTATAATCGACCAGATATGTTTCTCCCTCGTTGACCGTCAAGACATCCTCGGAGGTGATCTCAGGTGCATCGTTTGTGTTCATGACCTCAAGGGTGAACTCCGTGGTGTCGCTTGACCATCTGTCCTTAACGGTTATCAGGACGTTGTAGAACCCGACATCGTCATTGGTCGGTGTCCCGGAAAGGATCCCCGTTTCAGCATCCATGGAAAGGAAACGGGCATCGGTCACCAGGTCCCACAAAAGATCGTCGATGTCATCCGCATTGTAATCCGCAATGTAGGGCATGTCCTCGTAGGATATGGGCAAGTTGGCGGTCTTT
>JBLIRH010000081.1:0-9507 GCA_049472215.1 Thermoplasmatota archaeon
AAAAAACGACCATTCAATGATCGATCGAAAGAAGTGAAACTACTGCTTCTTTATCTCCCTTGAAGCTTCGCCCAGATCGACCGCTATGGAATAGGCCTTGGTGATATGGAGCAAAAGCTCTTCCAGCTGTTTCTCCTTCTTTGCCAGGAACTGCTCCTTCTGAAGGAGGTCCTTCTCCCGCCCTCCGAACTTGTTGATGACCCCCACCTGCTGGTCAACCACCTTTTCTCTCTTGATCAGCTCCGCCTCCCTCTTGCGGAGCTCGACTTCGATCTTTGACAGTTTCTCCCTGTCGGCTTGCATCTCCCCGAGCTTCTTCTCGAGATATGCCCTGACCTGCTCGTAGTATTCCTCGACCTGCTTGGAATACTCGAGCCAGACCTTCTCCCTCTCCTCGATGGACGCCTCCTTCTCCCAGTCCTTTGCCTCGTCGAAGCTCTCCCTGATACCCTTGTTCTTCAGGATCGCATAGGCCTCGTTCACGAGCTTCATCTGTTCTAGCGCCTTCATGTTGTTCCCGATCTTGTCGGGATGGAGCTTTATTGCCAGGTTCTTGTAGGCCTTTTTGATATCCTGGGGCGTGGCACTCTGTTTTACCCCCAGGACCTCGTAGGGATCAAGGTCCATGTACTCCTCACCATTGTGTCATTGTCGGATTCTCTATTATAGAGTGTCGGGGTGGTTCGCTATCGGGAGTATGGATGCATAAGGACCTTCAAGGCACCATTATCATATCCATGGTTCGAACCTTGAAGAAACAGTTTCGATTTTGAAGGAATTTTTGGGAAAATCTTTACGAAGGTCGAAAAATGCCTTCGAAAATCGATTGTTTTAAATACCAGTTGTGTATCACACCCCTCCATGAACCCAGGAAAGCAGGACCTCGACAGGGAGATCCTGAAACTCCTCAAGGAAGACTCCCGGAGATCCAACGTCTCCATTGCAGGGGAGCTCGGCATCTCTGAAGGGCTGGTCCGCCAGAGGATCGGAAGGATGAGGGAGGACGGGACCATCAGGAAGTTCTCGATAGAAACATCTTCCAGGGGCTTGAAGGCCATCATGGAGATGAACATCGAGGTCAACGTCCATACCACCCAGATAGCTGAGAAAATTCGAGCCCTTCCCGGAGTTGAAAAGGTCTATGAGACCTCGGGTGTGACGGATATCATCGCCTTTCTGGATGTTGACGATACGGCGATGCTGAACGATACGATAGAGGCCATCAGAGCTCTCGGCCCTATCACTAACACGAGAACGAAGCTCGTCCTGGGAGAGCTCTGATCGGAAGGGAAACGACCAATGATACAGATCCTTGACTCCACCCTGAGAGAGGGGGAGCAGACACCCGGCGTCACCTTCACCCTGAAGGAGAAACTGGAGATCGCGCATCTTCTGGACGATTTCGGTGTCGATTTCATTGAGGCTGGACACCCGGCTGTCTCGAAGGATGTGAAATGCGCGGTAAAGACGATCGCGAACGAGGGACTCAATGCCAAAATACTGGCGCACAGCAGGGCCATGAGGAGCGATATCGACCTTGCACTGGATTGCGATGTCGAGTGGGTTGGGTTGTTCATCAGCGTTCTCGAGGACCGGCTGAAGCTCCATTTCAAGAAGGACCTCGACCAGGTCTGCGGAATCGTGGGGGACGCGGTCCAGTACGCGAAGGACCACGGCCTGAAGGTCAGGTATACCCCTGAGGATACGATCCGGTCGCATTTCGATAGCGTCGTGAAGGTCTCAAAGGCCGCCCTCGAAGCAGGGGCCGACAGGATAAGCGTCGCGGACACGGTCGGAGCAGCGACCCCGGGGAAGATGGGGACGTTCATCAGGACCCTCATAGATCGTACGGGGGCGAACGTCAACGTCCACTGCCACAACGACCTCGGACTGGCGCTTGCCAATTCGCTTTCCGCTATCGAGAACGGGGCTGTACTCGTCGACGTCTGCGTCAACGGCCTCGGAGAAAGGGCAGGGATAACGAACCTTGCCGAGCTGGTAATGGCCCTGAAGGTCCATTACGGCATGGACAACGGGTGGAAACTGGACATGCTTCCGATGATCTCCGACAGGGTGGAGGAGCTGTCCGGCCTCCGCGTTGCGTCAAATGCCCCGATCGTGGGGGATAACGCCTTCGCTCACAATGCAGGCCTTCACGTTTCGGCGGCACTCCTCCAGCCTTCCTTCTACGAGATATTCTCCGCCGAAACGGTCGGAAGGACCAGACGGTTCGAGCTCGACAAGCTTTCGGGACGCGATCTCATAGGAAGCGTTCTCGGAAAGAACGGGATATCCCTGAATGAATGCCAGATGTCCGATCTGATGGGCAGGATCAAATCCAGGGAGAAGGGCAGCTTCTCAGAGGATGAGATACTTGGAAGCGCCATTGAGACCTTGAAGGGACAGTGAACCAATCATGTCTACGAACTATTTTCACTATTTTGCCATTCAATACGAAAATCGAAGAATTATTCCGAATAAAGATAATTTTATATATCTGGTGCGATTACAGTCGCAAAAAAACAACGAGGTGTAAAAAATGAACAACGAATGTCCGATGTGCGGATGCGGGTTTAGCTACGAGAACGTGGAGCTCAACGAGCTCCTTCCCTGCCCTGATTGCGGAAGCGACCTTGAGGTGACGTCCATGGACCCGTTCACCCTCGAGATGGCGCCGCTCGAGAAAGAGGACTGGGGCGAGTAAGGAGGATGGACCGGTTGAACCTTGCCATGGGGTACACCCTGATACGAAGGGATGAGAAATTACTGCTGGAAGCAGCGGAGAAGAAAGGTATCAAGCTGGTTCCGATGAGGATACAGGACCTTGCGATCCAATTGGGAGGAAACGGATTCGAGATCGACGGCCTGCTGGAAAGGGGCATGAGCCAGTTCCAGTCCTTCTACGTCCTGAAGATGATGGAGGAGAGAGGGACCTACACGCTCAACAATTCCGAGGTCCTGAGAAAGTGCGGGGACAAGGCCCTTACAACGGAGATACTCTTCAGAAAGGGCATCCCGACACCGAGGACCTCCATAGCCTTCGATACGGAGAACGCCATCAAGGAGATGGAAAGAATGGGTTTCCCCGTTGTGATCAAACCTGTGATCGGCTCATGGGGGCGGCTCCTGGCAAAGGTGAACGACAGGGAAGCGGCCGAGGCCATACTCGAGCACAAGGAAGTGCTCGGCGGCTTTCAGCATACCGTGATATACATTCAGGAATACGTTGAGAAGCACGGCCGTGATATCAGAGCCTTCGTCGTTGGTCCGGAGACCATTGCCGCGATCTACCGCGATTCTCCCCACTGGATCACCAACACTGCGAGGGGAGGAAAGGCAAGCAACTGTCCCGTTACAGATGAGCTCAATGACATTTGCGTAAGGACCGCCGAAGCGGTCGGAGGCGGGGTGATAGCCATCGACCTCTTCGAGAACGAGAATGGGTTCCTCGTCAACGAGGCGAACCATACAATGGAGTTCAAGAACAGCATCGAGCCGACGGGCGTGGACATTCCCGGAAGGATGCTGGACTTCTTCGTCGACACCATGAGGCGGTAGGGATGAAGACAGTTTCCATCGTTGGAGGCTCCGGCTATGTCGGAGGTGAGGTCGCGAGGCTAGTCCTGATGAGGAACGACCTCGAACTCGTCCAGGTGACCTCCTCGAGCGCTCTCGGGGAGCATGTCCATTCCGCCCATCCGAACCTCAGGGGGAGGACCGATCTGCGGTTCACCTCCCCGGACGAGTTGAAGGATGTGGACTTCATGTTCTCGGCGCTGCCCCACGGCACTTCCGACAGCAAGATGAAGGACCTGCTCTCGCATGCGGAGCACGTGATAGACACCTCCGCCGATTTCCGTCTGAACGATCCTGTTTCGTTCAAGAAATGGTACGGCCACGATCACGCGGCACCGGACCTGATGGAAACCTTTCCTTACGGTCTCCCCGAACTGCACAGGGACGAGATCCGCGAGAAGGGGAGGGCGGCCGCACCAGGCTGCGTTGCCACCTCCACGATCCTAGGACTGTTCCCCTTCAGGGAGATCTCAAAAAGGGTTATCGTGGATTCCAAGATAGGGTCCTCCGCAGCGGGAAAGACAGCTTCCGATTCATCACACCACCCCGAGAGGAGCGGTGTTATCAGACCCTATGCCCCCGTGGACCACAGGCACAGGGCCGAGATCCTGCAGGAGACAGGCGTCGATGTCATGATGACCGTTCACGCTGTCGAAATGGTGAGGGGCATATCCACGACGATCCATATCGAGACGGAGAACAGGCTGACGGAAAAGGACGTCTGGGGATACCTGCGCTCCACCTACGGGAAGGAGCCTTTCATCAGGGTCATCAGGTCCCCGAAAGGGATCTTCAGATATCCGGAGCCCAAGTTGATCGCCGGCTCCAACTACTGCGACATCGGCTTCGAGCTCGATCCGAACTCGAACAGGCTTGTGATCTTCTCGGCGATAGACAACCTGATGAAGGGTGCCGCCGGAAGTGCAATGCAGTGCATGAACGTGATCATGGGATGCGACGAGACGAAGGGTCTCGAGTTCACGGGGCTCCACCCCATATGAGGTGTTGGCGATGATAGTTGTCAAGATAGGAGGGGCCGTAGGCACAGATCTTTCCAACCTCGTTGAGGACCTCAAGAACAGGAAGGATGTTATCCTCGTCCACGGAGGCTCCGACGAGATGAACAGATTGTCCGAGCAGCTTGGGAGGCCCCCGAGGTTCGTTACCTCGCCCTCCGGACATACGAGCAGGGTCACTGACGAGGACACTCTCGATGTCCTTAGGATGACATATTCCGGGTCCGTGAACAAGAGACTGGTCCAGATGCTGAGGATGAAGAACATCAACGCACTCGGTCTTACGGGGATCGACGGGGGGCTCCTCAAGGGAAAGAGGAAGGAAGCCATCAGGATCGTCGAGGATGGAAAGATCAAGGTCCTGAGAGGAGATAATACGGGGACCGTCGAAAAGGTCAACGTGGAGTTGCTGCAGAACCTCCTCGGATCGGGATACCTTCCGGTGATAACGATACCTATTGAGGCCGAGGACGGAGGCGCCCTGAACGCGGATGCCGACAGGGTTGCGGCATCCATCGCATCCGCCGTCAAAGCGGATGAGCTCATACTCCTGACCAACAAACCGGGGCTTTTAAAGAACGTGGAGGACCCTTCCTCTCTCGTCACTTCCGTGAGAAAGAACGCCATCGAAGAAGCCATGAACATAGCCCAGGGCCGCATGAAGAAGAAGGTCCTGGCGGCCCAGGAGGCCATCAACGGCGGCGTTCCCCGGGTGGTCATTTCCAACGCCAATTCGGAAAGACCTCTGACGAGGGCCCTCGAGGGACAGGGGACGGTCATATGCTGAGCGAGGAGCAGCTCGAATCCGGTGCCATCACGAAAAGGGGCATCGAGATAGTTCGCGGAAACGGCTCCAGGATATGGGATCCCAGCGGGAAGGAGTTCCTTGACATGGGAGCGAGCTACGGCGTGTGCAATGTCGGGCACCGCAATCCCTATGTCGTGGATGCCGTCCACAAGCAGCTTTCGGAGCTGATCTATGTTTCTTCAAGCTACGACAATCCGGCGAGGAAAGAGCTGATGGAGAGGCTCATCGAGGTCTCTCCCCCCGGTATGGCAAGGGTGTTCCTCTGCAACTCCGGGACCGAGGCCGTCGAGGCGGCTTTGAAGTTCGCCCTGAAGTTCACCGGCAGAAAGAAGGTCGTTGCCGCAAAGAGGGCGTTCCACGGCAGGACGCTTGGAGCGCTCTCGCTTACATTCAATCCCTCACACCGGGAAGGTCTCGACGACAAGCTCTTCCCGGTGGATTTCGTCACATACGGGAACACGGAGGAGCTTCGCAGTGCCGTTACGGAAGAGACGGCCGCGGTCATCCTCGAGCCCATCCAGGGAGAGGGGGGCGTTCACCTCCCGCCCGAGGGATATTTCAGGGAGGCAAGGAGGATCTGCGACGAGAAAGGCTCTCTCCTCATCGTGGACGAGGTCCAGGCAGGGATGTGCAGGACCGGAAAGATGTTCGCGATCCAGCATCACGATGTCACTCCGGACATCATCTGCGTCGGCAAATCGGTGGCGGGTGGGCTCCCCATGGGGGCCGCCATCCTGCATGAGAAGCTCGGCCCGATGGTAAAAGGGTCCCACGGCTCGACCTTCGGCGGGAATCCGCTGGTCTGCGCGGCCGCCAACGGCGCGATCAGGTACATGGTCGAACAGGACCTCGCCGGAAGGTCCGGTGAACTGGGTGAGAAGTTCATCCATGGCCTGAAGGAGATCGGCTCTCCCCAGATACGAGAGGTGAGGGGACTCGGCCTGATGGTCGGCGTCGAGCTGAAGACCAGGGCGGGTCCGTACCTATCCGCTCTCCTCGAGAGGGGAATAGCGGCTATCCCGACAGGGAGCACCGTCATACGCTTCCTGCCTCCTTTGGTCGTCTCCGAAGAAGAGATCGACCGGACCGTCAGGGTCTTCTCGGAGGTCCTCGATGGATGAGGATGTGAAGCTCCTCAAGGACCTGGTTTCGACCCCTTCTGTCACAGGTGACACAGGGAATGCTGCCAGGCTTATTCGGGAATGGTGTATCAGGAACGGGATGAAGGCGGAGATCGTAAACGGCGCAGTTGTGGTGAATCCCGATGGACCGGACCTTCTTCTCCTCGGTCACTTCGATACGGTACCTGGAGAGGTCCCCGTCAGGATCGAGAACGGGGAGCTGTGGGGCAGGGGGTCGGTGGACGCGAAGGGACCGCTTTGCACTGCATTGATCGCTCTTAGGGACCTCCCAGAGCTTCGGGATCGGATATCGCTTATCGGGGTCCCCGACGAGGAAGGGAGTTCAGAGACGGCCTACAGGCTCAGAAAGACCATGAAAGAACGTCCCTGCATCATTCTTGAGCCCAGCGGATGGGACGGGATCACGCTCTCCTACAACGGCAGGCTCCTGTTGGAGATAGAGGTGACGTCGCCCCCGAGCCATTCGGGTCATGACAGCCCGTTCTCCACTGAAATTGCCCTTGACCTCCTGGAATCCATAAAGAAGACCTCTAATCCGAGACTTTTAGGGATCGAAGGTGACATGACCAGGACCAGGATGAAGATCGATATCAGGTATGCTCCCGGTGAGACGCCCGAGCTTCCTCCTGGGTCTGAGGTGACAAAGATCAATGTTCTCGAGGATGTCAAACCCTACAGGTCGGATAAGTATTCGAGCCTCGTGCGCTCCTTTGTCAAGGCCATCAGGACCTCGGGCGGGGAACCAACTTTTAAAAGAAAGACTGGAACGGCGGACATGAACGTTCTCGGAGAGGTCTGGAGCACACCGATCATTGCCTACGGACCTGGCGACGGTAAGTTGGACCATACCGATGAGGAGAGGATCTCGGTGGATGAGTACAGGAAGGGGATAGAAGTATTGAAAACAGCGATCAGGGAACTTCTGAAGCAATGATATTTGTCGAACGGCCTTTCCTTCTGCTCCTCAGTTTCAGGAATAGTATCAATGATCCGGTGATGACCAGAGCGAATACAACTACTATGATGATCGGTGTCAGGTAGGGGATCGAGGATATTGAGAAACTCTTATCCTTTGAAAAAACCTGAAAAGTCATCGAAAGCGGCCCCTGAGTTCCCTGGTTCGTCTCCTCTGCGGAGAACTTTATGTAGAAATGACCCTGGGACCCTGAAGTCTGCTGTACGGTCAAAAGCACCTGGACCTTGCGATGGGGCGGGATCTCAACGAACCTTTTGTCAAGTTCGACCGTCATTCGCTCATCATCGGCAGCGGCGGCCATTGCTACAGATGCTGTTCCGGTTCCTCTGTTCTCGAGTTCGATGGTGAATGTGGAACGCTCTCCTATCTCGATGGTAGTGTTGGAACCGTCAGCCGTAATGATGATGTGAACGTATGGCAGAACGGTAATGAATACCGTCTCGGATTCGGTGGACCCGCTCTGGGTTCCAGGAGAATATGTCCAGGTTCCAGAAATCTGGATGTCCCTTGATTCTTCCGGTGGTGTCAATAGAGGAACTTGTATCTGCATGGAGAAAGTTCGAATTGTTGTGGCGGCGGAAAATGCAAGGTCAGCCGGATCAGAGCTTTCCCAGCCTGCAGTATTTGCCGATAGACTCACCACGCAATAGACGTTCGGCGGCATAAAAGACGGCATCTGACAAGTGACCGTTCCGATGATAGTTACAATTCCCTCGTCATTGGGTCCTACGCGGGCATCATACTTACCGGGTGTTATCTCGATATCTATCTCTGGCTCAGCATACAATGGACCAAGTCCACCATCGATGCCGCTTCCTGAGACCTCTGCAAATGATAGGAGGATGCAGATCGTCGCCAGAGCAACGAGAGATAAACGGTATGACATCAAGATCTCTCTCCTCATCGGGATCCCAAAAAAGGATGTGACAAGGATTATTTATAACTAATAGAAAAACAGGGAAAAAAGGGAGCCCCTGGCAGGGGCTCCCATCATTCTGTACTTGGACGGATCATATCTCTAGATCTATTCCGAGCTTCTCTGTCAGCTCCTTGTAGCGGTTCCTTATGGTGACCTCTGTCACGCCCGCCACATCGGCGACCTCCCTCTGGGTCCTCCTCTCGTTGGTCATGATGGACGCGATGTATATCGCGGCCGCCGCCATCCCGGTGGGCCCCCTTCCGGAGGTGATCTCCATCTCGTCGGCTTTTTTCAGTATTTCCATTGTCTTGGTCTGGGTCTCCCCGGAGAGCTTGAGCTCCGAGCAGAATCTTGAGATGTAATCCTGTGGTGATGTCGGCATGAGCCTCATGTCGAGCTCCCTGGTCATGAACCGATACGTCCTTCCGATCTCCTTCCTGCCGACCCTTGAGGCCGAAGCGATCTCGTCAAGCGTCCTCGGGACGTTGCACTGCCTGCAGGCGGCGTATATCGATGACGCGACGACGCCCTCGATCGAGCGTCCCCTGATCAGGTTCTTGTTGACCGCGTTGCGGTATATCCTGGCAGCCGTCTCCCTTACATTCCTGGGGAGACCGATGCCCGCCGCCATCCGGTCTAGTTCCGAAAGCGCGAAGGCAAGGTTCCTCTCGGTCGCATTGGAGACCCTTATCCTTCTCTGCCATTTCCTCAGCCTGTACAGCTGGGCCCTGTTCCTGGTCGGGATGCTCTTCCCGTAGGAGTCCTTGTTCTTCCACGAGATCTCGGTCGAGAGGCCCTTGTCGTGTATCGTGTATGTCATGGGGGCGCCCGTCCTCGCCCTCTTCTCGCCCTGCTCTACGTCGAAAGCCCTCCACTCGGGGCCCTGGTCGATGAGCTTGTCGTCAAGAACTATCCCGCAGTCCTCGCATACTAGTTCTCCGCGTTCGTAGTCTCTGACAAGATGGGCGCTGTTGCATTCAGGGCATCTCTCGATTTGCTCGGTCTCTTCTCTTACCTTTGGCATTGTCCCCCTCTTCTAGCACATAGACTTCCTTGCCTAGGATGGCAAT
>JBLIRH010000082.1:0-9456 GCA_049472215.1 Thermoplasmatota archaeon
ATCCGATACATCTTCATTCGAGCACCTCCTCGGAGAGCTCCCTGATGAACAGTTTCAGTTTCTTTAGCGCCCTTCGCCCCCCCGGGGTCGAAGTATAGACCTTTCTGACCTTCCCACCGACGTTCACGCTTTCAGAGGTCAGGACCCTGTCGCGCTCCATCTCGTGCAGGATCGGATACAAGGTTCCGGGGCTTATCTCGTAACCGTGCCGCCTTAGCTCTTCCATCATCTCGACGCCGTAGATCCCGCCGTCATTGACCGCATGATGCAGGATATGGGCCCTGATGAAACCGAGAAATACCTTTCTCTCGTACATGATATCGAATATCGATATCGTATTTCGATATTATAATTTTTCCTTGAAATAGTTAAATATTATCTTCCCGTTCGATGCTGCATGCAGATCGTGAAGAGCCTGCGCCTGATCATGAGCTGGAGCACGCTCATCGTGACAGGGCTCGCAGTGCTCTCCTACTACCTCTGCTATCATTTTGAACTCCGGTCCGAGTTCCCGATGACCCTGATAGGGATCGCGGTCGTCTTCCCCATTGTTTTCTCCATATCGGGAGCCTATAAGAGGAGGGAGACCGCCCTCAAGCATTATGCGACCATAAAGGCATTCGGAAGAGCGTTATTTCTCGCGAACCGCGATTGGCTTCCGAACAGGGATACGAGGAAGGAGAAGGAACTGAAAAAGCTCCTTCAGGAGAACCTTGCAAGGTGCAGGGATATGTTCCACGTCTCCCAGAAGGAGATGGAGAAGGACGAGAAGCAGATCTATACCAACTTCTCCAAGCTCTCGCTGTTCATCAAGGACTTCCGAAACAGGGAGATGGGGGCCTCCGAGGTCTCCAGGTGCAACCAGTACCTCTCCAAGATGATCGAGGCCTTCGAATCAATGAAACATATCTACCAGTACAGGACCCCGAGAGGGCTCCGGGCATACAGTAAGATATTCGTACACACCCTCCCGATAATATATGGTCCATATTTCGCGTTCCAGGCAGACGACCTGATCCTGGACAACGGACTGAACCCGTATCTCGGCCTCGCTATGCCCATACTCTTCTCTATCGTCCTTGTCAGCCTTGACAACATCCAGGACCACCTGGAGAATCCCTTCGATCTCGTAGGGGAGGACGACGTGAAGATCAACGCCGAGAAGTTCGTTGACAGGCTGGACCTGTAGATCAGGTGAAATTGTAAAATTTAAAATACGGTCAATCCCATTTAGGATTGTTCTTTCCGATTGAATGTGTGGTAGAACTGCAATCTCATTCCATGACCCGATTAGAATATCATTTGGAAATCCGAATGTTAATTTTCATTCGAAGGAAAGAATGGAGGATATCGAAAGAAAAGGGAGAGATGATGTTATGAGGGAGAGAAAATTAAGGAAATTCGTGACAGTATTGTTGGTATTGACGATAGTCCCTATCGCAGTTGGTATAATTGCGGGAGGAGCCGAGGGAGGAGGGAAGGAGAAGACCGTTTCTTCCACTCCTTTCTATCAGAACGATATTGTAGATGCATTGCTGGAAACGAACGTGGATGAGGACCTCGAGTTATCTGCTGAATCCACCTATCCCGTAAGGACGCCTTACTGGGTCGACATGGTGAATGCCGAGATGGAAGGTGCAACTGGCGAGAATGTCTACATCGCCGTACTGGACTCGGGGCTCTTAGGATTGTGGGCAAACTATCTGGACCCATCCTGCCTGGCACTTCAATATGCCAAGGGATTCTCGCACAAGATAGAATGGGATGACGACCTGGAGGATTTCGAGATCGGCCCGGTAGATGGTACAAGAGGGTATATCGCTCCACAGTGGGGGTCCGGACATGGGACGCATGTCGCCAGTACGATAGGGGGATTCTATCTGCCGGCATTCGATGGTATGTGCTTCGTCAGGGGCGTCGCGCCAGGAGCGAAGATAATTCCGGTCCTGGTACTCGATGCATGGCTCATGGACTGTCCGGACCCGGAGTATCCCGGATGCTATGGAGGAAAGGTCCTCTGGACCGGAGGGACCTATGAAATGATAGCCGCTGGGATAGATTACGTCACCAAGCTCGCCCAGAATGAGCTCTCAGACAGCCGTGTGATCATCTCGATGAGCCTTGGAGGCCCGTCCCCCGGTCAGATCATCGAGGATGCTATCGACAAGGCGATAGAGGAAGGTGTGATAGTGGTCGCTAGTGCCGGTAACAACGGTTACAATGGGATGGGCTGGCCTGGAGCCTATCCACAGGTGATCTCGGTCGCAGCTGCCGGCTGGACCGAGCTCTTCTACCCCAACAACTACTTCTGGCGGGATGATTACAAGGACGTTCCGGAGAAGCTGAACACCAAGGACTATCTAGGAAACAATTGGCAACTATACCTTGCCAGCTTCAGCTCGAGACCGAACAAGTATCTCGGGCAGAAACCCCAGGACCTCGATGTTACAGCACCGGGCCATTATATCCTTGGACCCTTCAAGAACAAGGCATATTGGAATGGTGAGGAATGGATCTGGCCGGCACCTGCTTACTACTGGGTTTCAGGCACAAGCATGGCCGCCCCACACGTATCCGGGATAGCCGCATTGATCCTTGAGAAAAACCCGAAGCTCGGACAGTTCCAAATGGAAAAGGTTTTGAAAACGGCCGCCAACAGCCTGCCCATACCGTGCAACGGTGCCGTGGCATATTACGGGAACTGGGTCTTCAAATGGTACGGGACCGATTGGGGGGCAGGGTTCATACTTGCTGACAGGGCTCTTAAGAAAGCGGATGATCTTTACTGAGAACTCATCTGATCGAAAGGGCATATGGAAGGACGGTATAGGATCCGTCCTTCCTATTTTTCCAAATTCTTAAATACAACTTCTTCATACACTAACCGACCGACCGGTCGGTCGGGGACATGAAGGAAGGACCATGACACCGGAAACGGACATGAAGGAGCGGATCTTCAAGGCCGCCTTCGAGCTCTTCTCCATCAAGGGGTACGACAAGGTCTCCCTTAACGAGGTGGTACAGAAAGCGGGGGTCTCCAAAGGGGGGCTCTTCCACCATTTCGATTCAAAGTACACCCTTGCGAGGGATACTCTCATCTGGTGGGCAAGGACCCATATGGAGCCCGGTTTCATGGAGGAGATCAGCGAGACGATGACACCGCAAGATATCCTCATCCACTTCATCGACTTCATGCTCGGCATCATGGAAGGAGAGGGGGGCTTCACTCGGTTCTTCTGGTCCGTCTTCGACGAGGCCATGAGAAGGGAGGACGATCACACCATCTGGATCGATTTCCTGGAGCAGTATTCCATCATGATATCCCGGATCTACGGGCAGATGGGGGTCAAGGACCCCGAGATGAAAGCGCTCATCTTCCTGTCCAACATGGACGGGATGGCGCTCTATTACGAGATGTTGAGGAAGACCGGGAAGGACCTCGACCTCAAGGCGCTCAGAGAGGAGTTCATCAGAACTTACGTTACATTCGAAGAAGGTGCAGCGAAATGAACAATGATATCATCATAGATGTAAAGGGAATAGAGAGGAACTTCGAGCTCGGGGAGGTCACGGTAAGGGCCCTCAGAGGCATCGACCTCTCGGTGAAGAGAGGAGAGTTCCTGGTCATCCTGGGTCCGAGCGGCTCGGGAAAGACCACTCTCCTCAACTGTCTCGGAGGCATAGACTCTCCAACGAAAGGGACCATCACGGTAGAAGGGGAGAACATCGGCTCTTACAAAGAAGGCAGGCTCTCGGAGTACAGGAGGAACAAGGTCGGATGGATATTCCAGTTCTTCAATCTCATTCCGTCCCTGACCGCAGCAGAGAACGTCGCTTTGGCGCTCGAGATGGCAGGTGATAAGAAGAGTATGATGGACAGGAGCAAGGAGGCCCTCACCCTGGTGGGCATCCCGGATAAGGCCAACATGTTCCCGTCCCAGCTGTCAGGTGGGGAGCAGCAGAGGGTTGCCATAGCGAGGGCTCTGGTGAAGAGACCAGGTATAGTACTCGCAGACGAGCCGACAGGCAATCTCGACTGGGTCACCGGTCAGAAGATCGCCGAGCTGATGAGGGACCTGAACAAGAAGGAAGGGATCACCTTCGTGGTCGTATCACACGACATATCCATAACGGACGTCGCCGACAGGGTCGTCCATCTCATGGATGGAAGGATCTCCGACCAGAAGTTCAACGGTCCAAGGTCTAAGAAGGTGGTAAACGAATGATGATCCTCGTCAAGAAGGCTGCCAGGGACCTTCTCAGGCACAAGCTCCGTACCATCTCCATCATAGCCGCGATAGCACTGTCGGTTGGCCTGGGGATCGGTCTCGTGAACGCCACAAGGGACGCCTTCGATTCCTTCGACAAGAGGCTCGAGGTGACCAACTACGAGGACATCGACATCCGGTTCGACATGACGGACCTTGACCTGGACGAGATAAGAGGATTGGAGGGCGTGGACACCGCGATCGGAAGGGTCTTCATGCAGACCCAGGTCCAGATAGGGACGGAGAGGTTCAAGACGCACTGGATATCGGCCCCGTATCACCCGGAGAGGCCGTACTCTTACATCAACGGGTACCAGATGGTGAAAGGCGGCTACATGGACGGTGCCGATTCGAGAGAAGCTCTTGTCGGACACCTCTTCGCGGATGCCAACGGTGTCAAAGAAGGGGACTCCCTTACAATATTCTACGAGAACATCACGATCGATCTTAATGTCGCCGGGATCGCCGCCTCCCCGGAATACATCTACGTCGTCAGTGACGAGGGATGGCCCGAGCCTTCCCTCCTTCTTCCCCTGTTCACAACAACGGAAATGACGAGGGAGGTCCTCGGAATTGGGAACGATACCTTCAACGAGCTCCTGGTGACAGTCAAGGACGGGTACGATGTCGAGGAGGTGAAGACCGCCCTCGAGACCTATCTTACTGGGAAGGGCGTCAGGATCACCAGCTCCCTGCTCGGAACCATGGAGAACGATTATCTCTTTTCCAGGACGGATGCCAATGCAATGGGTCAGATGGGGTGGATCTTCGGGACCATCATCCTCGTGGTTACAGCCGTGGTCATTTACAATTCAATGACGAGGATGATAGCTTCACAGAGGGCCTACATCGGAGTGATGGGGGCCCTTGGAGGAAAGATGAGGAGCATAATTGCCCACTATTCCCTTTTCGGGTTCTTCATGGGCCTCATAGGCTCCCTGATCGGAATTCCACTGGGGATCGGTATCTCCGTGCTTACCATGTCCGGGTACGCCAATGTGATAGGGCTGGTAGATCCGGTCCTGGACGTTTACTGGATATATGTGGTCATATTCGTCCTCATCGGCGTTGGAATTGCGACGGCCGGTGCCTTCCTTGGCTCCCTGAATGCAGTGAGGATCGGTCCGAGGGAGGCGCTGACATCGCAGTACACTACCATGGATTTCTCCAAAAAGCCCGTTCTCGAGAGGCTGTTCGATCTCATCGCTTACAAGAGACCCATACTTCCCAGGGTCCCGATGAGGAACCTCAGCCGCCACAAACTGAGGACCGGTATCACCATTGTCTCTCTCGGGGTCTCGCTGCTGTTGGTATTTTCCTGTCTTGCACTGGCGCTGGGGTTCACCCAGCCCCTGGAGGATAATTATTCCAAGTATGAGACCTGGGACCTGAAGGCCAAACTGACGGCTCCGAGGCTAGAAAGCGATGTGTCGGCACTCCTGGGAGCTATCGCTTTCGAGGGGACCGGCGCGGAAGCGGTCCTTGACGATTACGTGTCGGTGAACGACGACGGCAAGCTCAGCTTCGCAAGGGTCCAGGCATTCAGGTCCGATTCTGCACTGAGGAACTTCCACGTGATCGAGGGGAGGAACGATCCCGGAAGCGGTATTCTCGTTGGTACCATACTGGCAAGCAATCTCGGGATCGGTGTCGGGGACACCGTTGAATTCGTTCTCGGGAACTTCACGACCACGGCGAGGATCTCAGGGATTACCGGCGAGCTGATGGACGATTCCTTCCTGATGACGCTGGACCAGGCGGAAGCTATCCTGATGACCGGCGGTGCTGTCAACGCGATAATACTGGACCTAAACGGGAACTCCAGGGAAGATGTGGAGAACTCGCTTCGGGATACCTTCTCCATCTCATCGATCGTCTACACGAGCGACGTCCAGAACGGAATGGAATCGCTTCTGCAGGGGCTCATAGCAATGTTCCTGATCTTCATAGCCTTCGGGGTGCTGTCCGAGGTCCTGTTCATCTCCACAACGGTGGTCCTGAACATATTGGACCGGGAGATGGAGTTCATCTCGCTCAGGGCAATGGGAGCGAAACCTGGTAGAATCAGAAGAATGATCGTGCTGGAGACTCTGATACTGCTGACTGGAGGACTGGTAATAGGACTGCCGCTCGGCGTCCTCACAACGAAATGGGCCATGGCCTATATCGTCAAGGACCTGATGTACTACGTGATCAACGTGGACATCGCGGTCTATTTGATCACTGCCCTTTTGGCCATTCTTTCTGCCGTGGTCGCTTCCTACGTTTCGGCAAGGCACATAACGAAGGCGAAGCTCGCGGATACCATCAGGCAGAGGGCCATAACCTGATCATGGGCGACCTTGGATCTCCAGTTCAAAGAATGCCCTTGGCCCATTCCTCGAACCTCTCCAGCCTTGAAAGGCAGTCCTCTACGTCCTTTCCCGGAGACAGGACCCCGTGCCCCTGCCAGACCATGATATCGCACCTTTCGATCTCCCGGACCGTAGCCCTGGCAAGTTCTATGGAGCCAGGAGGGATCCTCGGGACCCAACCTATCCACCTGGGGAGGCCGTAGGCGATGTCAGGGAGCTCCCTGGCGAGCCTGTCGACATCGTCCATATGGGAATGTATGACGGCCTTGACCCTTCCCCCCGTGGACCCGTATATCAACAGATGGGAGAGATACTCCGACGTGGGAGCGCCCTCCCCCCATACCAGCGAGAGATATCTGCCCCCCTTACCGATCCTGTAAAGCCCGAGGTTCTGTTCCGGTCTCTGCGGAACCTCGGAGATGAACGAACCCGACCTTGTCATCAAGATGGTCTTCCCTTCGAGCCTCGGCAGGAACTGCCCCGAATCGAAGATGAAGGTCTCATCGGAACCGATCCCAATGATATCGTCGATCAGGATGGAGATGTTCCCGGCGGCTTCCCTGCACCACCCTTTTGAGGTCATGATCCTCGAAGCATCGACCGCTGGCCTGATGAGGTCCTCGATGTACTCGGCTATCATGTGAATTGGATAAGGCATGCGCTGTGAGGTGATAAATCTGCCCATTCTAGAATATGGTTCAGGCCTTCATCTTCTGCTTGTGGCCGTAAAGAAGCCGTCCTGCCAGACCGAAGAGGATCATTATGATACAGACCGAATAGAGTCCCAGATCGAAGAATATGCCCTTGGTCGCTATGAGAAGGACGGACCATGCAACGTAGAGAAGTATCCCTGCGATCATCAGGAGGGTGAAGAGGTTCTTCACCAGACCGTATGGGAGCTTCACTTCTTTTTCCTCTGGCATGGGTATCGTCCGCCCATAACACTTTTCGTAATTAAGGATATCGTTGAGCTTCGGTCAATCCTCTTCGTCGGGAGCGGCTCTTGAATACTTACTGATGAAGGTGTCGGGATCGTCTGCATCATCCCAGACCTCCCTTTTGTTCCTGACGAAGACAAAAACGGCGAAGATCAACACCGCGATGACCAGTGCAGCAAGGACAGGTAACAGGACCCATAGGAGAAGGTTGTCATCTTCCTTGGTGTCATTCACCACCGGGTCCTCAGGGTCCTCGGGATCTTCTGGATCCTCTGGATCTTCCGGGTCTTCCGGCTCCTCGGGCTCCTCGGGCGGGGGAGGGGTCACCTGGACCAGAAGAGAGGAGGTGCCGGTCGAATTGACGTCGCTCACGATGAGCCTGATGGTGTAGTTGCCCCCGTTCTCATAGGTATGCTCCATCTCCAGGCCGCCCATGTCAGTTTCATCGTCCCCCCAATCCCAGGTGTATGTTAGGGGGTCGCCGTCCTCATCGATAGCAGGTGTCGTCCTGACAACGACCGTCAGGTTCTCGAAGCCTCCCGATACCAGCGTGATAGGGGCGGCGACCGGAGGGTCGTTGACCGCAATTACAGTGATGTTGATGGTAACGGTATCCTTCAGATACGCATCCGACCCGTCCTGTGCCGTCACCCGGACCGAGTATTGTCCGACGTCCCTCTGCAGCGGCCTGTATCTCAGTGTTCCAAGTATGGGATCCAACTCTAGGCGGTCCAGCTGGTCCTCAAGGATATAAACGATATCCGGGCCGTCAACGTCCGTAGCCGTGACCTTCAGAAGCAGCTCCTCATCCTCCGGAACCTCGAATTCGACGAACTCGCCCGTCTCCCCGTTGACATCCAGAATGACGGGGGGATCGTTCACGGGGGTCACTTCGACCGTCAATATGGTCCAGTCCGTCTCGATCCCGTCCGTCACGGACACGACGACCTCTTCGCTGAGGACCCCCTCGGGATAGTTGAAGGTTATCATCATACCATCGATCGAGGCGTGGGGCGAGCTCGTGGTGATCTCCAGCGGGTCGCCGTCGGGGTCGCTGACCAGGGAGGTCATGTTCAGCTCATAGTCCGTCTCCTCGACCGGATAGATCGGTAGGATGTCCAGGATGGTCGGAGGGTCGTTACGTGCGGTTATCCGGACTATGACATCGCAGTGGACCGTGTTGACGTTGTCCTCCACGGTGATGTTGATAACGTCGTAGGTGACCCCCTGAGGATAAAGGAGGACAAGCTGGTCGAGTTCGATCTCCGCATATGACGAGTTCTCGGAGATGAAAAGCTCCTCGAAGGGAGTGTCCTCGTCCGAGATGTGGTCCCGAAGGAGAACGATCTTCATCTGGTCCTCCAGGGCCCGGAGCGTCTCGAACTCGATAACGGGATCGGAATAGGGAATGGTGGAGAATGTGAACACGTAGCGGTCGGAGGCCCCCTCCTGGACGCCGTCCCCGTCCCCGTCCAGGTAGTTCCCCGAGAGGTCCGAGACATTGTATTCGACCGTTACGGTATAGAGGGTTTCCTTGGACAGGTTCTCGACGGGCTGCATCCAGGCGGTCAGGTTCCTGCTGTCGTATCCGTAGACCGCATCCACCTGGCCGGAGGATGACCGGAGCATCAGGGAAGCCTGATTTATTGATGCAAAGTCCACCTGCTCCGTGAAAACGACCGTGACGTTGACATCGAGGGGCAGGTCGGCAGCGCCATCTGCAGGGAATGTGTAGTTGACCCTCGGAGGTATCTCGTCGACCTTCTGCTCCACAACGAAAAGGTTGCCGTTGTCGGAGGAATATGCAAGGAGGCCGTCGAACAGGGCTGGAGAGGAAGATATCCCGTAGGTCCCTCCTGTATGGTTCATAACCATTACAGTCCGGCCGCTGGACCT
>JBLIRH010000083.1:0-8947 GCA_049472215.1 Thermoplasmatota archaeon
AGGTCCCAGAGGTACCTCTTCTTATCTAGATCGAAAAGGGTCGGTTTCACCATTTCGACGATCGCCTTGTATGCGCTCTCGGCATGCTCACGGTCCTCTGCCCTGCGGATGATGAACTTACCGTTGCCATGGAGATGTACCCTCGTGTCCTCCCTCATGACCCCCATCCCGTAACCCAGCCTCTCGGACCATTTCGCATCCTTCATCCCCGAGTTCAGGAACAGAGGCCCGAGCGCATGGACATCCAGAACAGCGGACATTCCTGACATCGGATATTTCAGGACCCCCTCAACTGTATAGCGGGTGTACTCCGAACAGGGTGACACTTCCTTCATCTGCGCCTCTGTCCTGTTGGATGTCCTGGGATATTCCTCGTACCATCGGAACATCCGGTCCGTGAACGATTCGGGATACTGCATCTCAATTCATCCGATATAGAAGATGATCAACAAATAGACCTTTTCCCTTAAATCAGGCCTTCGGGGGCCTAACCTGCCCGGTCCTGGTCTTCTCCGCCGCCGAAGTGAAGCTGTATGGTCTGGTATATCCTCTCGAAACCTTCCATCTCAGCGGCGCTGACGATGGAATGGGGTAAAAGTAATCCCAGGTCCTCCATTGAGCGCAGGAGCCCGATATTGAACTCGTTCCACATGGAAGGCCTGCCCGAAGCTTCCTTGACCATCTCATCGTAGAGATGGTCCGGATATTCCTGCCACTGGTCGAGGAGGTTCCTCAGACCTGGATCCACCATATCACCCTTCGAGATAAGTTCTATGGTGGGGATGCTGAACCTGAGCTTGCAGAGATTTGCGAGCATGACCTGACTAACGTAACCGGAAGGGGTCCTCGCATTGAAAGGGTCGATAAGGAAGAGAAAGACCGAGGTGTCGGGCAGCAGACCGTTCACGATCTCCTTGGATGATTCCCTGAAGGCGAAGAGCTCAAGCTGACCTGGCGTATCAACGATGACATACTGTGTCTCACCAACATCCAGTTCGTCGATGATCTTGGACCTGTATAGGGCGACCATGTCGGCCGCTACGACCTGAGCTCCGTTGGGTCCGAGTCCGTATTGTTCCATAACGTCCGCAAGGGTCAGCCAGTCCCTGACATCGATGGTCGGCTCGTAGGGGAGCATGTCCGCACCGGGATCAAGGTTAACGGTCTTGACCGAGAACCCGTTCTCTGCGAGCCAGTTCGCTGCTCCCGCAGTGAATGTCGATTTCCCGCATCCAGCCGTTCCGAGGATGTAAACAATGACCGTTGGTTGCATTCCGCTAGCCTCCTGAGGCTACCCTGATGACCGTGAGGACCATCTCATCCTCCACCTCCATATCGAGGGGGACCGGTGAACCCTCACTGAAGACCAGGGTCCCATCCAGGGGCATCCCGATATCATCCAGGAGGTCCATTACCACGTCACCTGGTGCGATATCTATGTATCTCTTCTCCTGCTCCCTGTGGAGTATCAGTGTCACTCCACCCGGTTCTGATCGGTCCATCGCCCGGCAATGAGGCTTCCCTTATTAAATCGATTCCCCGAAGGACCCTGTGATCTTATCTTCTGTTGAATATCGGGAGGAGGGGGAGCTCACCATCGTCCCTCCTCGAAACCAGAGTCATTACCAGAGTGGTCATTAAAAGCGCAGCCGCCGTCCCCATCGGGAAACCGGTGAGCAGCCTGGTCGGATTGGTGCTCTCGTAAGAAAGACCGAAGGGGAGGAGGTCCATCGTCGAGAGCATCTGTATTCCACCATCGAGCGCGGTGGGGACTATTAGTAAAACCATGAAGACCGCCACGATGATCCCTCTTCTCCTTTGAATGAACCGATTGGTGGCGATCCTTTTCGGCAAAATGCTCAGAAAGGTTCTTGCCGGGCTGTCGTCCACCACGGCCCTGGCAAGCAGTGCAGCACCGAACAGGACCCCCATGAATATTCCCACATCCCTTGCGCAAACGGGCATCTGGTTGCCGTTGATGATTATTGTCCTGTGCTCTATCTGATGGCAGTTGAAGTCCCCGAAGGAATAGATCATGAAATGAAAGGGGCTCAGGTCCTTCCAGAGATCCTGGTAGTCCATCGCGTTCGCCCTGCCGTCAAGACCGATAACGGTGCCCGGTTCGAGGGTTGCAGGTGCTATGAAAAAAGAGACCACAAGGACGAGGTCCACCGCAAAAATGATCAGGGGTGCCTTGTGGATGAATTTGCTCGGACCATGCATCCTCTGACGGGATGGTCTACGAATATTTAATGAAAGGGGTACAGCGTGCTACCGAGGGCATCACAATCCCAGATGCTTCGCTATGACCATACGCTGGACCTCGGAGGTCCCCTCGCCGATCGTGTATAACTTGACATCCCTGAAGAACCTCTCCACGGGATATTCCTTCGTAAAACCGTAGCCTCCATGGATCTGGATGGCCTCTACGGCTGCCTTGACGGCTACCTCTGAAGCGAAAAGTTTGGCCATGGACGCCTCTTTGCCGAATGGCTGTCCCATATCTTCGAGGTAGGCTGCTCTGTGGACAAGGAGCCGGGCAGCATCTATCTCCGTGGCCATGTCCGATATCTTCCACTGGATGGCCTGGAATTTCGAGATGGGTTTCCCGAACTGGACACGCTGCTTGGAATATTCGAGGCATTCCTCCAGGACGCCCTGGGCCAGCCCCACGGCGAGTGCTCCGATGGCGGTCCTCCCGCGGTCGAGTACCTGCATCGCTCCTATGAAACCCATTCCCGGCTCGTCGAGCAAATTCTCTTCCGGGACCCTGCAATCCTCCAGGACTATCTCTGAAGTTATCGAGCCTCTCATCCCGATCTTGTCCTCTTCTCCCCCGTTTATCAGGCCGGGTGTACCCTTCGGAACTATGAAAGCACTGATACCCTTTGCCCCTTTCTCCTTGTCGGTCTTGGCCATGACCGTGATGACCTCGGCCACGCTTCCGCTGGTGATGAACTGCTTGGTTCCGTTCAGCACCCACTCGCCACCCTCAAGGACAGCGGTGGTTTGCAGGGATGCTGCGTCCGATCCTGCATTTGGTTCGGTCAGGGCCCATGCGGCCAGACCCTCGCCGTTCAGAAGTTTCGGGAGGAACTTTCTCCTCTGCTCCTCGTTCCCCCTCTCGAATATGTGCCCGACACCCAGCGAATTGTGGGCCTCCATGGTGAGACCCGTTGACGAGCAGACCTTTCCTATCTCTTCCAGGGCTATCATGTAGCTAATGGTATCTATCTTTGAACCACCGTATTCGGGTGGGACGGTCATACCCATCAATCCCAGGTTCCCCATCTTCCGGAGGATCTCCCACGGGAACTTCTCCTCCTTGTCTATCTCCGCTGCGACGGGTTTGATCTCCTTCGAAGCGAACTCGCGCACCATGTTCTTTAACATCTTGTGTTCCGAAGAGAGCGAGAAATCCATAAAATGCCTCCTTTTGAACCAGGAAAAAAAGGTCCCTGGGTGTAACCGCAACATACGGTATGATAGTAATAACTTTCCATGACGCCTTTACACTGATGATCACCCGACCTATACATCCGATCCACCTGCCTTCTCGAAACTTTATTTATCGAGGTGTCCGTTAGGGAGGCGGGGTTCTCCAATGCTGGAAACTGGACAGGGTGTACTACTCCAATCCTGCAATGCTGAAGAGATCAGGGAATGGAACCGAAGCAACAAGTCGAGAGGTCTGGTCGACAAGATGACGACCCCGCGCGAAGCCGTGGAGAAGTACATCGAGGACGGGATGTACATCGGGATCGGGGGATTCGGGCACATACGGATATCCATGCCGATGATATACGAGATCGTCAGGCAGAGGATCAAGCACCTCCGGGTCTCCGGCCATACCGCTGTTCACGACCTTGACGTGCTGATCGCCGGCGACTGCGTGGATGCCGTTGACGTTGCCTATTCCTTCGCCTACGAGACCCGAGGTCTATCCAAAAACGGCCGAAGGGCTGTCGAAACCGGCAGGGTGAAGTGCGTCGAATGGACCAACGGTGCGCTGTCATGGAGGATCAAGGCTGCTGCCATGGGACTGCCTTTCCTTCCTGCAAGGAACATGCTGGGATCCGATACCTTCAAATTCAGCGCGGCAAAGACAATGGAATGTCCTTTCACGGGCCAGAAGCTCGTGGCACTTCCCGCGCTGATGCCGGATGTCACCATCATCCATGTGCACTATGCTGACAAGTTCGGAAACTGCCTTGTCCGGGGGACCAGTGTCAAGGATGATGATCTCGCCAAAGCATCCAAAAGGGTGATCGTTACCGCCGAGAGGATCGTTCCCGACTCGTTCTTCAGGGATGCTCCAGAGAGGACCACGATCCCATACTTCTGCGTCGATGGGGTGATCGAGGCCCCTTATGGGAGCCATCCCGGGAACATGCCCTACGAATACTACTTCGACGAGCCCCATATCCGGGAATACCTCAAGGCTGGCAGGGACGAGAACGACCTGAGGTCATACCTGGACAAGTGGGTATATTCGGTCGGCGATTTTGAGGAATACCTTGACCTTGTGGGCATGAAGAAGCTCAACGAGCTGAGACGCTTGGAGGAGTTGAGATGAGCACATATACACCTGTCGAGCTGATGGCATCCGTAGCGTCCCATCAGATGGAGGACGGGAAGATCGTCGGTGTTGGAACCGGGCTTCCGATGATAGCCGCCCTCCTTGCCCAGAAGACGCATGCTCCGAACCTAATAATATTCTTCGAAGCAGGCAGCATGGCCCCTATGGTCCCGACGCTTCCCATCTCCGTGGGGGACTCGAGATGCGTCCACAGGGCGGTTGCCGCCACAGGTCTTGCAGGTATCATGGAGACCGGACAGAGGGGGATGATCGACTACGCTTTCCTTGGAGGCGCGGAGGTCGACATGTACGGCAATATCAATTCCACCGTTATCGGGGACCATGATTCCCCCAAGACCAGGCTTCCCGGAAGCGGTGGGGCGAACGATTTCGGGTCACTCTCATGGAGAACTATCATCATCGCCAGGCACGAAAAGGACAAGCTCCCCGAAAGGGTCGGCTTCATAACGACCCCCGGGTACATAGACGGCCCTGGCGCGAGAGAAAGAGCCGGATTGCCGAAGGGGACGGGACCCTATAGGGTCATCACGAACCTGGCCCTCATGGGGTTCGACGAGGAGACCTGCAGGATGAAGCTCATAAGCGTACATCCCGGGATCACCGTCGATCAGGTTATAGAGAACACGGGATTCGAGCTTATCATACCAGACGATGTTCCCACCTCGCCTCCCCCTACCAAGGAGGAGCTGGCAAGGTTGAGGGATATAGATCCCGACGGGATCATAATAGGGAAATAGGATCGTTATCAAGGAACCCATGAAAAGGGACGGCTGGAGCAGGATATACCAAGGAAAGGATTTTTTATCAGTACTCAGTTTATCGGATGCGATTTGAAGGGGTTAATACTGATCAGTCCTGGCTGTCCTCTCCCCCCGAGAAGGTTGGCGAGGAAACAGCTCCTTCGGATCCTTTAGAGGTGTGTTTGAACGATCAAGATAGAACATAATAGAGAGGTGAAAAAATGAGTAGAAAAGTATGCGTGATCGGTGTCGGTCACACAGATTTCAATTCCATTACACCCGATGTGGAGTGGAAGGAACTCATGTACGAAGCCTGTCAGAAGGCCTATATCGATGCGGGGATCAATCCCCGGAAGGATGTTGACAGCTTCGTTACCTGTGCCGAGGATTTTCTGGAAGGATTCAGTATCTTCGACGAGTTCGTTCCCGACCAGATCGGAGCAGTGCTCAGACCTTGCTGTACGGTCTGCGGTGATGGACTGTACGGGCTGGGGACCGCTTACATGCAGATAAAGACAGGATTGATGGACGTTGTATCGGTGGAGGCGCACAGCAAGGTATCAGACCTTCTTACACTTGGTGATATCCTTCTCCATGCGTTCGACCCGATCTTCGAGAGACCTGTCACGGGGCCCGTGGAGAGACCCTGGTACGGCGGCTCGCCAACATATACCGAGGATGCTCCCAAACCGCTGGTAGGGAGCACGAAAGAGAAGCAGAGGGTCCATCCTTACTTCCTCGCCGGAATGGAGATGCAGAACTACCTGAGGACCACGGGGGCAACGGAAGAGGAATGCGCGGAGGTCGTCGTCAAGAACAAGAGGAACGCGTTCTTCAATCCCATCGCGGATTATGAGGCGAACATCTCCGTTGAGAACGTGCTTGGATCGGAATACCTGTTCTCCCCGTTAAAGAGACTGGACATCAGCCCCAACGTGGACGGTGCCATAACGTTCGTTCTGGCGGATGAGGATACGGCAAAGGAGCTTGGGGTGGAACCGATATACCTTTCAGGATTCGGATGGTCCTCGGAGACCCCATGGCTTTCCACGAGGGGAATGTTCGCTGATTACGCGACAAAGTCCTCTCAGATGGCCTACAAGATGGCTGGCATCACAACACCCAAGAAGCAGATCGACGTCCTGGAGGTGGATGACAGGTTCTCCTACAAGGAGCTCCAGCACCTTGAGGCGATCGGCATGGCGAGGCCCGGCGAAGCCGGCCAGATGCTGATCGAGGGTGAGCTTGCCAGGGATGGATCCATACCGACAAACCTGTCGGGAGGCGCATTCGGCATAGGTAACTGCTTCGAGGCCACTGGAATGCAGAAAGCGCTGGAGATCATCACCCAGCTGAGAGGCCATGCCGGAAAGAGGCAGGTCGCGGATGCTGAGGTGGGTCTTGCACAGGCATGGCGTGGGATACCGTCAGGCAGCGGCGCCGTTGCCATATTTGAAAGGGGAGGTGCATAGAATGCAGGATGTTGCAGTCATAGGAGCCGGTATGACCGTCTTCAGGAGAAGGCTGAAGGAGACCGGCAAGGAGCTGTCCTACCTCGCCACGAAAATGGCAATGGAAGAGGCCGGGATAACGAAGGAAGAGATCGACATGGTCGTCATGGGAAGCGCCCCTGATGCTTTCGACGGCATCCATCAGAAAGGAGAGAATCTCCTGGATGGTGCTGCGGCAGCCGGAAAACCCTACGTAAGGGTGTTCAACGGGGGTGGAACCGGTGTATTCGCCCCTATAGCCGGATGGTGGCATGTGGCATCCGGAGTTGCCGATATAGCCCTCGTCGTGTGCGAGGAGAAAATGGGCAACATACACCCTCACGCCCAGACCGCCTTCAGGCATATCTGGGACCCGATCCTTGACAGACCGTTGAACCCGAACCTGGTCTGGCTGTTCGCCATGGAGATGAACAGATACATGAAGAGATACAACATCAAGAAAGAGGACATCGCAAGGGTCGCTGTAAAGAACAAGAGGAACGCTGTGGGTCATCCATGCGCCCAGCTTCCCGATGAGAACATAACCGTCGAGGACGTCCTCAACTCCGAGATGATGGCATGGCCGGTCCAGAGGCTGGACATCAGCCCCCCGAGCGACGGTGCCTCGGCATTGATCTTCTGCTCAAAGGAGAAAGCCAGACAGTTCACGGATGATCCCGTCTATGTTGAGGGCGTCGGTTGGAACATCGACTCCACAATGTGGACCAACAGGGACCTCTACTTCCCGCAGTATGTTGCCAATGCGGCAAGACAGGCCTACAAGATGGCAAGGATCGTCAATCCGATAAAGGAGATAGATTTCGCGGAGCCCTATGATCCCTTCGATTACAAGGAACTCCACCACATGGAGGGACTGCTCCTCTGCAAGAAGGGAGAAGCGCCCATCCTGACAAGAGAGGGGGTCACCGAGAGGGACGGTAAAATGCCGATGTGTCCGTCCGGCGGCCTCATGGGTGTGGGCAATCCGATAGCCGCCACCATGGGCCAGAAGGTCTGCGAGCTTTACTGGCAGTTGAAAGGAGCTGCGGGAAAGAGACAGATACCTGGCGATCCCAGGATCGGTGTGGGACAGGCATGGGGCGATATCATGCAGATGGCCACCGTGATGGTACTAGGGAGGGGATAAAAATGGCAAAGAAGATCGAGGGATCACCCCCGTACGCACCCGGAACCCATGTTTCGACCAAGGACATCTACAAGAAGAACATCACCTACACATGGTGGGAGCCAGAGGTCCAGTACAGCTGGAGCCTCGGCCAGGCCATGAGCAAGTTTCTCATGGGATTGAAGGAAGGGAAGATCTACGGAAGGACCTGCATTAAATGCGACCGAGTTCTTGTCCCTCCGAGGATGTTCTGCGAGCACTGCTACGGACCTACAGATGAATGGGTCGAGCTCAAGGATACAGGCACCATCGAGACGTTCTCAATATCCTATCTGGACTCGGATGCAAGGAGGATAGATGAGCCCATCCTCATCGGTGTGATCTCCATCGACGGGGCATCGCCGCTCCACGGTTTCATGCACTACTTCGGGGAGATGACGCCCGAGGAGATCCATATAGGAATGAGGGTCAAGGCAGTATGGAAGCCCGTCAAGGAAAGGGAGGGTGCCATCACCGACATCAAGTATTTCAAGCCCCTCAAGGGAGGTGAAAAGAAATGACGTTCCTGGAGAAGCAGACAGATCCCACGACCCCGATGCACTGGCGGGGGAACATGCAGGCGGACTACTTCTATTCGAACGGAGTTGCCGGGGACAAGTTCTTCAAGCACATCCTGAAGAAGGACACCTTACTGGCATCCGAATGCCCGAAATGCGGGACGGTATTCCTTCCGCCAAGACTCTACTGCGAGGACTGCTTCTGCGGTATCGACGAGAAGGATTGGACAGAGGTAGAGGCCAACGGCGTCATCAGGGTCAATACTACGGCAATGATCGATGCCCACAACGAGCCTCTTGAGGAACCGGTCGTAATCGCTCTTATCGATATCGATGAGACCGACGGGGCCATGCTCGGGAGGATAAAGACCGACATGCTCGGTCTTGACCTCTGTGGTGTCATGGTAAAGGCGGTCTTCAGACCGAAGAAAGAG
>JBLIRH010000084.1:0-8864 GCA_049472215.1 Thermoplasmatota archaeon
CTCGACGACCTCGATCTCCTCCGGGTCAGCGTTCCTCAGTATCCTTCTCGCCGTTTCCGGCGAGAGCTTAAGTTTCTCCGGATTGGTCATCTTTATGACCCTGCGGAGCTTCTTTACGACCCTGTCCTCCTTCTTAGGCTTCATCATCCTCTTCACCTCCCTCTGCATCGTCGTTTATCTCCAGGGCGATCTCGATCGCCCAGAGGTCCTCGTTCATCTCCTCCACGAACTCCTCGATGATGGACATTATGAACTCAAGGATCGGAAGTACCGAGCGGATGTCCCCGTGGATCTCCTTTCCGGTGAGCCAGATCGAATCCGAATCCTTCAATCCGTACCTCTTCGCAAGGATCTTCGGATTCGTTCTGGAGATCGCCATTCCCTTTACCCCGTTCTCCATGGCCTGCTTGTAAAGCTTAAAAAGCTTGTCGGGACGCTTCTCTTCCACCAGATACGAAAGGCCCGGTGTCAGCTCTTCCAGAGCCGTCTTCGGGTCCCAGACCTTGGGGGTCGGCTCGGGTTCCGGTTCGGGTTCCGGCTCGGGCTTCTTCTTCGGGGCAGGCTTCTCCTCCGTTTTCTCGGGTTCCTTTGGAGCCTTTTCTTCCTTTTCCTCAATGGGTTCGGCGTCAACTATCTCCTGGGGCATCGATTCGAGATGTTTCCAGATCCGCTCCACAAGCTCGTCCTTGACCCCGATGTCCTCCAGATCGTACTGTTTGCAGAAATTCCTCAGTTCAGCCTTGGTGAGCTTCGATAGGTCTTCCTTTGACTGGAAGGTCTGTTTGGTAAGGTTCCTCTTCGCCTTTACCACTTCGTAGATCGATTTCTTGGAGTACTCGATCGCCGCTTCCCTCTTGTTGTTCTTGAGAGCATATTTGGCCTCGGAGAGAAATTCCTCTGCAAGCGAGGTATCGACACCTTCCTTTTTGGCTTGGACAATAAGGCGCTGCCCCCTCGAGATGATGTTGAGGATCTGAACGAACTCCGCATCTCCAGCTCTCATGACCTAACCTCAGGCACTTGAATGAATGTAATTTTCCATATTATACTTTCCCTGAATTATCCCTATGTGAATGTGATGACCTTCTTAACGTCCTGTTATCGAAATCCTCCATATCGTCCTCGAGCTTCTTCTTGTTGAAGAGCTGTTTTACGAAATATCCCAGTATCAGAAGGAGGACCCCGGTGATGATCACGATCCAGTACCAGGGTGTGATGCGGGGCTCATCCGGATGATCCGCAGGATCTCTGGGTTCCGTCTCCCTGGTCTTCTCCATTATATTCGACCATCCGTCACCGTCCGGATCATTGTTCGGATCGTTACGAAAGGGCAGGGTCCCATGATCTGCCTCCCAATGGTCATCCATCGAATCTCCGTCGGAATCGACCTTTGCGGGATCGGTCAGGTGATACATCTCCTCGAGAAGTATCAGGCCGTCCTGGTCCTCGTCCTCGTTCGGATCATCAGTTGACAGGTCATGCAATGCTTCCCACTGGTCCGAGAGCGTATCTCCGTCACTGTCGACCCATCCGACAATGGAGATGAGCTGCCAAACCGATGATGGAGCCCAAGAACCGTTCTCTCGCTCCTCCTCCCAGATCAGGGACCGATATGTGATATTCGTCCCGCAGTAGACGGCGGGCAGCTGGAAGGTCTTGATGTCCCCTCTCCGTTCATAGTCCTCGAACACCCAGCTCCTCTCGGGGCCGGGATACCTGGCTTCGATGGCGATCCGTCCCTCCGTGTTGGTTATGTTGATGAGAAATGTGGATCCCATATCTATCTCGTCCGGGCCGGAAGGTATGATCGTCTGACTCTGCGCATCGGAAGATCCGATAACAAAATGCAGCCAGAACATACAGATCATTACCGCGAGAAGCGATCCCGTTATCCTGACACGATATCCTTTCACGAACTCCCGCATGGTCCGTCTACGTTTTATGGTTTTCACCGGAATCCGGCCCATATCCCGTCGGAATTATTAGACAATGCTGTCACGCAACATCGAGAACTCTGAGTTCCTTGACCATGGTCGTGGGAACCGTCACTCCCATGAAGCTGACCTTGGCCTCCACCCTCTTGCGGACCATCTCACCGGTTGCAGTCCAGTCATCTGCCAGCTGCGGAAGAGGATATTTCCTGAAAAGGTCCCTTGAGACCGCGGAAGCATGCGCTTTGATCATCTCCTCTATCTCGTCATGGACCTCGCTGTCGCTCTTTCTGAGGAAGTTCTTCACGGCCTTTTGCATGTTCTTCTCATCATCTCCGATACCGAACTGGCAGTAGAGCTTCATATCGATCCTCTTCTGAGGATCGGAGTTCGATGCGAGTCCTTCCACGGGGATCTCGCAGTTCCATTTATCAAGCGGAATGAAATTATGCCCCTGGACCACGGGAAGGATGAACATCCCCCCTGCGGTGATGATAATGTAACCCGGTGGTCGGATACCTTTTCCATATACCACCAGGGCTTTCCCGGGAGGAACCCTCTTGTATCGACTGGCGTATATGAGGATTATTATCAAAGTGAAAGCCACGAAGGCCCCCACGACCAATGCGAAAACTCCCACGGACCCGCTTGCAGACAATAACATCGCCTCTATATTGGTATGTAAATATATACGATCATCACGAGGGTGCGAATATCCAATCCCGGTCGATCTCGGATTTCCTGAAAGGAACCTTATCGACCATAGCCCCTTCCCCATCGATCATGTCAGGCATGCAGTCGTCTCCCGAGATCTCCCCGGATGGTCCGTTGTTGACAGATCCGGCCCCGGATTGGGTCATCAATATCGGGAGGTTCCAGCATAGTTGTGTCGAGTTATATAGGGTTATGTTGTGGTCGTTATTGTAGAACTTGTTCATCGAGGTCGTCCCGTTGTAGTAGGTGTGCTGGATGTATATCGCGTGGGTGTTTCCCGTGAAATTATTGCCGTAGATGGACCCGGTGAAATTCGAACTGCAGAAGTAGATCCCGTATATGCCATGGGCAATGAAGTTATGGCTGATGTTCCCGGAGACATTGGATTTGAAGAACCTGATGTTGCAGGAGTTGTTGTAGATATCATTGTAGGTGATCGTCCCCGTGAAGTTTGACTTGTAAAAGGATATTCCGAAGTCATTGTGATGGATATCGTTCCTATCGATCGAATCGCCCGAACGAGACTTGTCGTACCTGATGCCGTAGGTGTTGTTGGATATCTGGTTGCGGGCTATGGACGCTTGCGAAACCGACTTCTCGAAGGTGATCCCGTATGTGGTCCTCCTTATGGTATTCCGGTCTATCATGTCAGAGCTGTTGGAATGAAGGAAATGGATCGCATACGTGTTGTCATGAAGGATATTGTATGAGACCTGGCTGTTACCCCAGGTTCTGACCGAAGCTATGCCTTTTGTACTGAAGGAGAAATTATTGTCAGTGATCGTATTGTTGTTCGTCGAGGATTCCAGAAGGATCCCGACGGAGTTGTGAGTGATAATGTTCTCATCGATATTATCCTGTCCCTTGGAATTCTGGAAGACCACACCATAGGTAGAGTTCTTGATCATGTTCTCGGTTATCGCGTCATAATTGTCCGACCTCTCGTGGAAGATCCCATTCTCATTATCATGGAGGTCGTTCCTGCTGATCAAACTACGGCTAAAGGTACTGTCGAAATGGATCCCGTATTTGTTCTGGTAGATGGAATTTAGCGACAACAGGTCAGTGATGTTCGCTTCCAGATAGTATACTCCGTTAGTGGAGCATTTGAATGTGTTTAGGTATATCCTTGAACTCGACTGCCCTCCCTTTGTGAGAAGGCCGGATGATACTGACCTGAATACGTTGGAGAATATGGTGTCACCGGGCGCATTATCCCTCCGGTAGATGCCGTGGTTCAGATCGTGGAAGGTGTTCTCCCAAATCGTATCCGAACTCCTTCCCATGTTGAAATATAATCCGCTTTTTAGATCATAGAATTCGTTGTCGAATATCTCATCCTGGGTGGTCGAATTGTAGAAGTATGCCCCGTAATGGGAGTCATGGACCTCGTTCCCGGCAAAAAGTAATCCGCTGTTGGACCCATTGATGTAGATGCCGAATTTGAGGGATTCGAACTCGTTCCATGACACGTTGTCTTCTATCACCGACCCGTTGTAATAATACCCGTAGTGCAGGTCGTAGAACTTGTTCTTTATCACCGTGTCTCGGGTTCCGGACAACTCCTTGAAGATCCCGAACTGGCCTTTCTGGAAGGAATTGTTCCTTATCAGGTCCTGGGTGTAGGAGCCGTTGTAGAAGATGCCGTAATGGTTCTTGTAGAATTCATTGTCAATGACCTTATTGGATCCGGTGAATCCCTGGTTCATTATCCCGAATTTGTTCTGCTCGAATTCGTTTCCCGCGAACCGGTTGGAGGAGCATTCATCATCCAGATAGATCCCGTCCATATTATTGTAGATCCAGCAATCGTACACGGTATTATAGGACGAGCCGTTGCTGAGCTGGATGCCGTACCTGTTAAGGAAGATCGAACTTCCGCTTATGTTGCAGTTGTCCACTCCTTTCAATTTGACCCCAACGTTTCCCGGGGCTTTGCCGGGAGAGAAAATGCTGACAGCGGAGATGTTGACCCAATCGGCGGTGATCTCGATCACGCTGGTATGTGGTGTTTTTCCAGTTATCTTTGTCGATCCTGTCCCGGCGCCGATGAGTGTTAGGGTCTTGTTGATGACGACGTTGCTCCAGTATGTAGTGGAAGCGGAGAGATATATCGTATCCCCGGGAGAGGCGTCATCTATCAGGGTCTGCAGTCCGAAATCCTTTTTTGGACCTTTTCCTGGATTGTCCTTCTTCCCCCCTGCACCGGCGTTTTGAGAGTTCAATGTAAGGACAACGGCCCCAAGGATCACCAATAATGTGAGGAACAGCGCGATGTTCTTCGACCTTTTCATACGATCACCCTATTAGCAGATGGAAAACGTCATGACCGGGCAGGCATGGGTGGCCCTATCCCGGTTCGATAAGGTGACTTTTCCCCGTGGTCATCATTATGTAAAACCGTTGTAATTAAAGATTGTTAAAATCCGGTTACTGACTTCGTTACATACTTGGACAGGCTACTCTAAGTATGTCCATGAATGTTTCCCGTAACTTTTTCCCAAGTTCAGGGGGGCATCATATCAGAAGTTCCCTACCGCATTTTGGACAGACCCCTTCCCTCCGCCCGCATCCTCTGTGCATCAGGGCCCCGCACCGGCATTTGATCCTCCCTAACCCCTCCTTCAATTCGTTCATGCATATCTCGCATGTGAGGACCTCGGGATCGACAGCGGAACCATATTCTTCATCGTCATCTTCCGGGGTTGACCTCTCTCTGATGTAGGAGATGAATATGAAGATCCCAAAGCATAGCCAGCACAATGCACTGAAGACAAGTGAAACTATCGAAGATACCTTCATGAGATCGAAGCCTCCCCGTTCGATCCGGACCGGACTGGCATGTACTGTCACGTTCATCTCCTCCAATACCGTCCACTGGCCATCGGTCACTCCGGCAGATATCACATGGTCCCCCCTGAGGAGGTGGACCTCAAGATCGCCCTCAGATATGACCGCCTGACCATCGACGTACCAGATGATATCAAGCTCCTGCCCGTCAGGATCTTCGGCGAATATGCGGAATCGGTTAATTCCCTCGGTAGGTTCTTCACCATCATCAAGGAGATGCTGTACTCTGACAGATGGTTTCCTCGAACAAATGATGGTTGTTCCAATTGTGGAGTTCGAACCCAGCATATCGGTGATCAAGACCTTGACCTCCTCCATGCAGCCCCATTCCAGTTCGATCGAGAAAGAGATTATGGACCGGTTCGATGATCCATCATGAAAAATGCTCCAATTGCCCAGTCCCGTCCAGTTCTTTGAACAGGTCCGGTAGGAAACATTTGTGATAGATGGTTCTCCCGACCCCCAGGGGATCGTACAATTGAAAACGGCTGGATCGGCATCCGGCGATCCCGTTGGTTCCAGCGAAAGCTGCGAACTGATGATTGGGTCGGAGGAATGCTCACCATTGGAACAGCTGGTCGATAAGAACAATAGGAGTGGGATCGTCATGAACAATAGAGCGATCCCTCTGTTCGGGGGAAAGAACCTCATCTCAACGCACTCCGGCCTATCATCCAGACCGCGAATAGATATATTTTTCCGGACCAGTATCAGCATGAAGGAGACATTCATTTTATATCAGCCTCTTCTTACCCAATGAAGAGGAGGGACCAGACCAATGACCGATCTCACCAGGTTCTTCAAGCCAAGGAACGTCGCAGTGATAGGAGCATCCCAGAACAGGAAGAAGATCGGGTACAAGACCTTCAACAATCTTTTCACCGGGGGATTCAAAGGAGGGATGTTCCCGGTCAACCTCAAAGGCGAGGACGTTTGCGGACAGAAGGGATACAAGAACATTGGCGAGGTACCGGTCGACATAGATCTGGCCCTGATCTGCATCCCTGCGGACCATGTCAAGCAGGAGCTGATCGAATGCGGTGAGAAGGGGGTCCCGTTCGTCGTAGTCATCACCTCTGGCTTCAAGGAGATAGGGAATGTGGAGCTCGAGCGCGAACTCGTCGAGGTCGCCAGGAAGTACAACATACGCATCCTTGGACCGAATGTATTCGGGATGATCTACACACCGGTAAACCTTAATGCCCAGTTCGGACCTGAAAAAGTACTTGCAGGCAACGTTGCCATCATTACACAGTCCGGCTCCCTCGGGATCGCCCTGATGGACAGGGTCTTTCAGGAGGGGATCGGAGTTTCCGCCCTGACATCCGTCGGCAACAAGTGCGACCTCTCTGATGAGGAGATCCTCGATTTTCTCGTGACGGATGATAATACGAAGATCATCCTGATGTACATCGAGGGGCTCAAGGACGGAAGGGAGTTCATAAGGAGGGTCAAGGAGGTCTCCAGGGTCAAACCCGTCATCATACTGAAATCGGGGAGGTCCAAGGCCGGGGCCAAAGCGGTCGCATCCCATACTGCTTCTCTTGCAGGGGCCGACAGTCTGTTCGATGCCGCCTTCAAACAGGCCGGAGCCATAAGGGCCCCGACCCTTAGGGAGGCTATCGATTGGACCAGGGCGATGAACGATCTCCCACTGCCCGAATCAGAGGACATATTGATAATCACCAACGGAGGGGGTTTCGGCATACTGGCCATAGATGAGGTCGGTCTCTCGAACCTCCCCCTGTTCTACAACATGGAATGGATAAGCCAGAACCTGGGGCCTCTTCTTCCATCCTTCGCTTCATTGAGCAATCCCGTTGACATAACCGCTCAAACACCTCCAGAAGGTTACATCAAATGCCTGGAGACAGCGATGAGGGAGTACACCATCGGATCGGTCATCGGGATCTACGGTGCAACTGCTGGGATCGATGTGGAGAAGTTCACAAAGGACCTGATCTCCGCCATGAAGAGACCGAACAAACCTTTGGTCCTCTGTTACATCGGAGGAAAGGACGCTGACAAGCAGATACGCTCCTTCAACGAGGCGGGTCTTCCCGCCTTCTATTTCCCCGAAGAGGCCGTCTCCTCGCTCGAGGTCCTTTATCGATACAAGAAGTACAAGAACTCGAGGGAAAGGGAGCTCCCTCCGCCCATAAAATGGGATATGAAGAAGATAAAGAAGCTTATCGACAAGACCAGAAAGGCTGGCCACAAGTTCATGGACCTCGAAACATCGCTAGAGTTCTTGAAGGCAGGACCTATCGAGCTCTGCAAGTACAAGGCGGTTTCAAGCATAGATGGTGCAGTTAAAGCGGCCAGAGAGATCGGGTTCCCCGTGGTCATGAAGGGATCGGCCTCCGACCTCATCCACAAGACCGAGAGAGGCGGGGTCATCATCGATATCGACAGCATCGAAGAGCTCGTGGAAGCATACGAGAAGCTCGAGCCGATATCGGAGAAAATAATCGTGATGCAGCAGATAGGGGGGCGGGAGGTCATTGCCAGCGCTATCAGGGATGGGGTTTTCGGACCTTCGGTGATGTTCGGTGTGGGCGGGGTCATGGTCGAGGCCATGAACGATGTGACCTTCAGGGTGGCCCCCATCGGGGAGATGGATGCCGGGGAGATGATGGGGGAGATCCGGGGGAAGGCGCTGTTGGGTGCCTTCCGCGGGAAGAAGGAAGCGGACAGGAAAAAGATCGCGGAAGCTCTGAGGGCACTCGGGGACCTTCTCCTTCAGGTGGACGAGATAACCGACATCGAGATCAATCCGTTATTCATATCCGAGAAAGGGGCGATCGCGGTGGACTGCAGGGTCAGGATAGAATGATCCTATTCACCAGATGTTCTTAAGAAGAATCTTTGTATCACTATCGATACATACTTGTATAAAAAATGATATATCTTTGTATCATGAATGATACAAGATTGACCGAGACATTCGGCCTTGACCTGAGAATGGTCTACCACTTTCTCGATCATGGCAGTGATTGGAAATGCCTGAGTGACATAGCCGATGATCTGGAAGAGAACAAGATGACGGTCAGGAGATCGCTTAATAAAATGACCAATAATGATATTCTCGAGGAAAGGAACGACGGTTACAGAAGGTTCTTCAGACTGAAAGGATCACATATCGTCCATACTCTAAGGACCCTCAAGAACTTGGACTCCGACGTTGTGTGGTCATTAATCCAATCTCTTAAAAAAAAGGTCGATGCCCTATTACTTTACGGAAGCCGAGCGGATGGAACAAACGAACCTGATTCGGATTGGGACCTATTGGTCATATCGGACGACATGGACCCTCTCGAACTTAACAAACTAGGCAATAAACTTGAGAAAAGGTTCGGCCAGGTGTTG
>JBLIRH010000085.1:0-8536 GCA_049472215.1 Thermoplasmatota archaeon
CACAGGAAAGGGACCAGGTTCGTTCTCACCTTCCCATCTGCTGCCAGCTGACCGTTTTAGGAAAAAAGATTATAGACCAGGCGGTTCTCGAAATGCCTATGAGATACGTCCTTTATCATGCTACATGGTGCCCTTTCTGCAGGGCGTTCGCCCCGAAGTTCAGGAGCTTGGTGCCTGAGGGGGAAGAGGTCTACCTCGATGATGAGATGGACCCCAGATGGCTCGAACTGAACATCCCCTTCGTCCCCACGATCATTGCGTTCGAGGGGGACGAAGAGGTGAAGAGAATTCAGGCGATACCAAATGTGGGGATAACCGATAATATGCTGAAGGATTTCCTAAAGTAGGCTGATTTTTTTTGTTCGATCTTGATTCTTCACTCTAATAAAAGATGAAATTTTCCACTATGCCAGGGGTAAAGAGAACTTTTCTTTCCACTTCATCAGCAAAATCAGCGATTTTGCTTGTGTTCGAAAAACGAAGCGTTTTTCCAACATCGTGCGCAAGTAGGAAAGGCCTCCCCTGGTTTTCCATCGAAAACGATTGCGGAAATGAGGATGTTCGTATCGATGAATAATTTACTCATCAGACCAAACCTCATTTCGAGATTCAAGGATGGCCTTTTCTATGTCCTTTTTTGAGATCTTTTTTCTTTTTGCTTCTGTTTGAAAAAGATTGCTGATCTCTTTTAACTTGACTTCAACCTTTTTCATCAGAACATATTCCCCTATCACATCGACCGCGATATAGGTGTCCTGGTCTATACCTAACCTTTCTCTGATCTTATTCGGCAGGGTTATTTGACCTTTACTTGTGGCCTTGATCACTTGTGTCATATTATCAATAATGTAAGGATTCCTTACTTTTTAATCTTTGCGTTCTCAGAAATATCCAGAGGCGTAAAAAAAAACTTGCCAACTTCGTCCATAAGCGGAAACACCGGTTCACCCGCTTCACAATGATATCATCACATCACTAAATAAAGGATTCATTTCTTCTTCATCAACGGGACGACAGACTGCCATACGTTCTTTTTGGAAGGGGGCACGAGATCGTCCTTGAAGGTGCTGCCGCTAACAGCCCGGACATCCTCTACAGTGTAGAAGGCATGCGGATTGAAGGCCTTCACCTTTGCCACGACCTCCCTGACCTCTTTCCTCTTGAGCGGCATGTAGATGATGTTCACGAGCCCCCAATCGCTGCGGGCATCCACGATGGTGAACTTCCTTCCGCTGTTCTCGAGCCACTTTATTAGGTTCCTGGCGGAGCGCCTGGTAATTATCCTGACCAGAACGTAACCAAGGGAGATCTTCTGCTCGATCATTATCCCTACATAGTTCCCTATGGCGAACCCCGTCCCGTAGGCGATGTAGTTCACCCAGTTGGAGAGGTTCTGCATGATCTGGCCGATGGCTATCAACCATATGATCACCTCGAAGAAGCCCATGACCGGGGCCAGGTACTTCATGCCCTTGGAGATGAAGATGATCCTCAATGTACCTATGGTGACGTCCACCACCCTGGCAAGACATATCAGGATGGGAATGATGACAAGCGTGAAGAGCTGGGAATCGAAGAAGTCCATGGCTCCATCCTTCCGTGGGTCTCAAAAGTACCGGGATATAAAAATCCAGCGGCTTTCGGCCTTCCTCACCTCAGTTCTGCGGGCCGGAAGGCGGCGGAATGTACATCTGCTGGGGACTCGGAGCCGCCTGCTGAGGAGGCAGCTGCGGGGGCATCTGCGGCGGAAGCTGGTTTGGAAGAACCCCCTGAGGCGGGAGCTTGTACCCCGGCGGCATCACGAACTGCTGGGGGGGCGGAGCCTGTTTTCTCTTCAATACCAGAATGACCGAGCCGAGGGCGACCAGGATCAGAATGATCCCAAGTCCGACGACCACCAGGATAAGAAGCGCCCCGTCATCGCCGGAGCCGGATGATCCTACCTTTTTATCGTCCCCGCCGGGCTTCCCTGTGTCCTCGGAGGGAACGTAGATGTGGAAGGAATTGACCAAAGCTTCCACCTCGAGGTCGGCCTTTGACCCGTCCCTAGCGACGATCTTCAGCATGTAGTCCCCCGAATCCATACCGGAAGTGTTCCAGATGAAGGAGCTGGCAGTTATTCCCTGCGCCTCGTTGAGCGGGATCCAGTTCGTCAGGGAGGCCTCGCTGTAGTAGATATAGTACCTCAGAACGTCACCGTCGAGGTCGTCCCCGTCCCAGGAGAGGGATATGTCACCCGTATTGTTCGATCCGGGCATCGGATAGCCGACGATGGTGAGCGTGGGCGCGTCCGGATTGTTGACCTCGAACTCGGGAAAGATGAACTCGGAGTACTGCTCCGTCATGACCGGATCGTTCACCCGGATCTTCAACAGGTAGGTCCCGTCATCGAGGTCGAGGGTATCGAGTTCGAAGGTGCCCGTATTGGCAACGTTCCCCGAGAGCAGGTCCCATTCGGCCCCGTCCCCGGAGATGTAGAAGCTCGGGGAAAGGAACGGTGTCTCGCCGTTATCGGGATCGGAGAGCGTATAGTAGAACTGCACTGTCCCCGTCAGCGGGCTTCTGGGGGCCTGTGTGTTTAGGATAACTGGAAGGTCCGGATTGTAGACCTCGAAGTCGATCAAGGCCTCCTCCGAATATTCCCCGAGGCTGTCCCTGACAATGATCCTTAGTCGGTAATCCCCGTCCCCGTACTCGAGTTCCAGAGTATCGATCTCGAAGGCCCCCCGGTTCGCCTGGGAGGAGGCCAGTTTGACCCAGACGCCGTCGTCGATGTACATTATGGAGAGGTCGTAGGTCATCTCCTCCGTCCCGTCCTCCTCGTCGACGGCCTCCCAGGCGAACTCGAAGGTGCCGCTCACCGTACTGCCGCCGGAGAGAGGAACGAAGGAGACCGACGGGGGGTCGTTGTTGAAGATAGTGAACGCCGATGTCGTTGAAACGTTGGTAAGTCCCAACGGATCGGCGACACTGACCTCGATCATGTACTCCTCGCCGTCCTCATACGCCTTCGTATCGAAGGAATAGGACCCGGTGTTGTCCAATCCCTCGGCCAGGGTCTCGTATGTCGATCCGAGGTCATCCGAAAGCTTGAGGTCTATCAGTAGGTCGAGGGGGTCGTCCTCGTCGTCCCATGCCTTCCACCGCACCTCGCCAGTCCCCGTCATGACGACATCCTTGACGGACGGGTAGCTGACGGTCAGGGCCGGCTCATCCGGATTGTTGATCTCGAAATCGAAGGACAGGACCGAACGCCCCGTCATGTCGTCGCTGTCCGTCACCGCTATCATGATCTTGTATTCCTCTCCATCGGGGACCCTGGGATCGAAGGTGTCCCACTTGTAGGACCCGGAATTGGGAATGTTCAATGCGATCGGCATCCATTCTCCCCTCCCCTGGGCGTAGTGGAGGTCCACCTTCAGCAGGGAGCCGTCCTCCTTGTCCTGCGCCTTCCACTGGATCTCGAACTCTCCCTCGACGTGGCCCTTTCGGTCGATATCGTCGGCCATGAGGTTCTCCTCCAGCTGCACCAGGGGCGCCTCCTTCTGGAGGACCTTCTGGGAATGGAGGTCCTGGGCGATCCACCCGAGCCTTGCTTCCGGGTTGGTACCGTGCCTTCTCGGATAGGCGTCCTGCGCCAGGACGACATGGGCGTCGACGTTGGGATTGTTGAAGGTGTCGCTTTCCACGATGAAGGTGAACTCGACCCATGCCTGGGAGGCGGTGTGTCCGGCATGCGCCTCGATGCTGATGGGGGCAACGGATGTCCTGCTCTGGATCGAGCTTCGGATCCTGTCGTCGATGGCGGAGCTGTTCGCCGAGGAGCTTCCTCCGACATACGGGTCCATCCCGTCGGTGATGTACCTCGGGATCCCTCCTGCGATGGAATAGAAGCTTCTCCTTTCAAGTGCCTTGTCGTAGGGTACACCCTGACCGTAGGTACCTCCTCCGGAGTGCCACTCGATCCCTATGTACTTGTTCGGGAACATCGATGCATCCAGGTCAAGCCTGTTCATTGCCCCGATAACCCCTGTACAATAGGTGCACCATGTGGCAGTGAAGTCCTCGACCATGATCCTCTGCTGGGTCCCGGTCCTTACGGTCTTCCCGTCCAGAGGGACGAATGCGGCCTGGTAAATATCGGCGCACTGTGCTGTCTCCGTTCCTGACCCCTGGTTCTCTACCCTTGTGACCTGGTCCGAGCTCTGGATCATTATAACGAACGCTATGTCCTCCCAGGTGTTCTGCTCGACGTCCGCCGTGTAGTGAGGGTCGTCGGTCCCGTAGAAAATTGGTTTGGGAAGCGAGATGTTAAGGGTCTCCTTGTATCCCTTGAGGCCCCTGGTCGGGGTCCCTTCGGGCGGGGTATCGCTTCCACTTGACAGAATGGAAACCCCGGGAAGAACGAGCGCTGCCAATATCAGAAACACTAGCATCTTTGAGGATCTCATGGTGCCACCTCTTCAGCTGAACTGACTAATGGAATGAGAGGTCGAGCTATTTTACTCTTTTGAATCAATAAAAAAAAGGGGACGGTCATCGACCGTCCCCTGTGGTCTGCGACCCCTTCAGGCCTGTGGGGGCGCTTCAGGAGCCTGCTGCGGTTCGGGAACCGGTGGCTGCTGAGGAGCTGGTGCAGGCCCAGGCTGGGGCTGCGTCGGTGCAGGAGCCGGAGGAAGCTCAGGACTCGGCTGCTGCTGAGCCGGTGGGAGCTGTCCCATATTCACACCGGGGAGCCCGGGGCCCTGCGGCTGCATCGGCAGGCCGCCCGGAGGCGGAAGCTGTGTTGCGGCCGCCTTCCTCTTGCTCATGATAACAAAGGCTGCTGCCATGAGCGCTAGTATCAGAAGGACAGCCACCGCTGCGACGATGCCAAGGACCAGACCGATATTGCTTTCGTTTGTATTGTCGACCGGGGTGACATCGTCGTCATCATCGTCGTCATCAATGATAACGGTCTTATCCTTGATCCTGAATGACGTTGTGACAACCTCGGTCTCGAAGCTGTCCCTGGTGTCCTCCACCGCGATGATCTTGATCTCATAGTCTCCCGCGGGGAGGGTCGAGATGTCCCAGGTGAAGGAGGTCGTCGTCATCTTGAATGCACCCGGTATCATGCTCCAGCCCGAGTCTCCCACAATGTGATAATAGGCTGTAAAGAAGAGCCTGTCTCCCTCGGGATCCGATGCGGTCCATGAGAACGTTATCGAATCCTCATGCTCGATGTTCGGGTCGGGAGCCGTGGCGATCTCGATGGTCGGTGCATCGTTGTTGTCCACGACAAGGTCCGGGAAGAGGTGCTCAGCGGTCATGTTGAAATCACCGGGCTGGCAGTCTGCGACCATCATCTTTACCGGGTATGTGCCGTCATCAAGTCCTGACACATCCAGGGTGAAAGCCCCAGTATTGCCGATGCCGTCCGCCACCGTGATCCAGTCCGCTCCGTCGAAGTAGTAGAACCATACCTTGAGCAGATCGGTCTCGGCCGGGTCCGGGTCTTCCGCATACCAGGTGAAGCTGGCGACCTTGGATACCGTGGAGGTCGGTCCGGCAGCACTGATGATCTCGGGAGCGTCGGGATTGTATACGGTGAAGTATAATGTCGAGGGTGTGGTCATCTCGCCCCTGGAGTCCTTGACAACCAGCCTTATGCTGTAAACACCGTCCCCTTCCTCAAGGTCGAGGGTGTCCAGCTCGAAGGAGCCGATGTTTGGCTCGTTGGTGGCGAGCTCCTTCCAGAACGTGCCTCCCGAAAACATGTAGAAGAGGTCGTAGGTCATATCCTCGGGCAGATCCTCCTCGTCACTGGACAACCACTTGATGGTCACGGTCCCGCTTACGGTATCATCCTCACCGGGCTCGATTATCCTGCACTCGGGTACATCATTGTTGTAGATGGAGAACTTCTCGGATTCGGCCTCTACGGAGAGGTCCGTCGTATCGGTAACCTTCACCTTGACCATGTATTCTGTGCCGTCGTCGAGATATGTCGAATCGAACTGGTAGGAACCGGTATTGGCGATCGGCCCGGGTGTCAGCGGAGAGTAGTTCGCTCCCGCATCCTCGGAGATGAGTATCTCCACCGAGAGCTTGGTCTGGGAATCCTCGTCATCCTCGGCGGTCCATCTGATGGTCGGCTTGCCGCTGAGCTCCTGACCTTCTCTGGGGGCTAGGATCTCGACCGTCGGAGGGTCGGGATTGTTGATCTCGAACTCGAAGGCGGTGGCGATCTCGGCGAAGGTGTCGTCCGAGTCCGTCGCCCGGACCATGACCCTGTAGCGGTCGTTGTCCGGGATCCTCGGGTTGGCGGTGTCCCACGCATAAGCTCCGGTGTTCTCGATGCCTTCCACGATGGGGGTCCATTCCATTCCCGGCCTCATGTAGTAGAGGTCGATGGTCAGGTCAGAACCATCCTCGTCATCGTCCGCGTTCCAGATGATATTGAGGACACCTTCCAGGATTCCATCATCGATCTGGTCTTGTATGAGCTGGGAGTTGAGTGCGACCACGGGAGCGTCCGGGTTCAGCACACTGACCGGGATGGTCTTCGTGCTGACCTCTTCCCAGTAGTCCGTAGAGGTGATCCTTATCTCGTAATCCCCGTCGGGGTAGAGGTAGTCCTCGCCGGTCTTGGCGGCTGTGTTCCAGGGATATTTCCCGTCCTTCTTGGCGATCCCGGTCCAGTCAAGTCCGCCTACGGGTCTTACCTCGACCCTGCTGGTGATCTTGGTGTCCGAAGCGTCCGGATCGGTCACATCGAAGGAGATGTCCGCAACACCGGTGAGAACGCTGTCTTCCGACGGGAGGATATTTGAGATGACAGGCGGGTCTCCCTGGATGTTGAAGACCCTGAATATGTTCATGTTCTCTACGATCCAGCCGAGGCGGGCGTCCTTGTTCGCGTTGTGCCTTCTCGGATGAGCGTCCTGTATGAGGACCACGTTGGCATTCACCTTGATGTTCTCGAAGTTGCTGTCCTCGACCTTGACCGTGAAGTTCACCCATGCCTTGGTGTCGTCGTGTCCGCCGACCGCCATGATGGAAAGGGGTGCCGCAGTTGCAGCAGCCGTGTTGATCCTGTTCTTGAAGTTCGTATCGATGGATGTCGTGTTGGCATTGGTGTTGCCGCCGACCGATGCATCGGTCCCGTCGATGACAACTGTCGGGTAACCGGGGATGCTGTAATAGGTCGCCCTTGTTCCCGAAGCTGCTCTGTAATATACATCGCCGGACGAGCTTCCGTGGTATTCGATGCCGATGTATTTATCGGGGAACCAGGCGGAATCATGGTTCAACCTGTCCATGGCACCGATGACACCGGTGCAGGGACCGCACCAGGCGGCGGTTATATCCTCAAGGAGGACCGTCCTGGTGGTCCCGGTGGACCTCTGTGTTCCATTCAGGGGAACGAAGACCGCCTGGTACATGTCAGCTACCGATACCGTGTAGGAGCCTACGGTCTTGCTGAACTTTGCCTGGTCCTGGAAAAAGACCACCATGGCGATATCGTCCCAATCGTTCGCTTCAACATCTTCGGTATAATATGGATCGTCCGAATCGTAGAACGTCGGTTTTGTGAAAGAGATGTTGTAATTCTCCGTCCTGAGGTAAAGTGTGTTCCTGGTCGGCGGATCTCCGGCCGCTTCCCCGGTGGGAAGGACGAAGACCATGGAGCCAGCCAGAAGAGCTATTACCATGATAAGGGGTAGGACCTTTCTTGATTGCCTCATGTATATCACCCAGAGTAACTGAGACCTCGACTGTGAGGTACATTCGCCCAATGCATCATGCGGATATTTATTTGTTCTCCTAGGTATTGTACAATGTTCGGGATATTCTTGAAATCATTTATTTCGCTGTTATTACAATATAAAAGAGGATTTATTCTAAAATCTCGATCACTTTCGCCCCCCTGGATGCTATTGCAGAAGATGCGGAGATACCATGATTTTCAGTTGTGGATGCGAAAATTCCGGAGCAGTTAACATTTAAGGTCCGACCCTCTGACCACGATTTTATATAGGTCCCCGAATTTCGGGGTCTAATCCCGTTTTGGAGATGGAGCCTGTGAGCATGCACGATGTGGACTTCGAGGCCCTGGGTTTCAAGTGCGGACTTGAGATCCACCAGCAGCTTCTGACCGACAGGAAGCTCTTCTGCAGATGCCCCCCCGTTTACAGGAACGATCCTGCTCATTTCGAGATAATCAGGCACATGAGACCGACCCTTTCCGAGATGGGGACCTACGACGGAACTGCCCTCATGGAGTTCAAGACCAAGAAGAACGTGACATACCAGTTCTTCAGGGACACGACCTGTTCATACGAGATAGACGACACTCCCCCCTTCGAGATGGACCCAAAGGCGCTGGAGATCTCGATGGTGATCGCCAAGGCGATGCAGTGCGCCCTCGTCGATGAGGTGCATGTATCGAGGAAGCAGTACCTCGACGGGTCAATACCGACCGGTTTCCAGAGAACGGCCATTATTTCGCTCGGGGGACATGTCTATTGGAAGGAGGGCAGGGAGATCGAGA
>JBLIRH010000086.1:0-8271 GCA_049472215.1 Thermoplasmatota archaeon
GATCTCATCCCATGTGCATAAAAGTTTCAGTCTCTTCAATTCGCTTTTCCATATACCATCATTATCGAGAATGATCCTTGTAAAGGAAAAGAAACCCACTGCGCCGATAAGGTAGATCGATCCGAAAATGAAAAGGATGAGGGGTATGATGAGAAGATACCAGTAACCGGAGGTTATTACCGTTTTGAGGATGAAAGCGGAACCCGTGAATAATATCATGGACTTGATGAACGGACCGATACACTCCCTGATATTGAAGAAAGTGATCTTGTACTCCTCTTCCTCTCCATCCATTCCTAACATCATTTCGAATACACCATCGTTGTGTCTGGATTAATAAATTGAGAGGGACATCCCTGATGCTTTGCTAAATTCCATAAAGATATTTTTATTCAAAATCATAACTAAAGAAAGATAATGCTCTAATATGCCCTGGAAGGATATATTCCCCGGCAGGGAAGAGATGCGGAGCAATATCATCGAGGTCAAACCAACAACAAACAGCAGGAAATGGTTCAAAGCTTCGATCATATGGTTGGTGATCAGCGTAGTACTTTCCTTCGCGGCCATACCGGTCGTAATGATCGAGATGGTATATTTCGAGAGCTGCTTCACCATGCTTGCGGTTTTTATTGTTTCACCCCTCATTCCAGCCGTGATATTGTGGGCGACCTGGGACCAGATGAAGAGGATCCCTGCCCGAGTGGAGCTTTACGCAGACCGGATCAGGTTCGTCCATTACAAGGGTTTCAAGAGTTTCCCTATCGATGTTCCGTGGGGAGAGATCACCGAGATCCATCCATATGACAAGCTCATGACGTGCAGAGGACAGGAGGTCCGCCTTCATTATCTGGAAAAGGAAGGAATGGACCGGATACTCGGATATATCGAACACCCCGAGATGCTGAATGTTTCGGACGTTGTCAGCCTGATGAACCTGGACCGGGCTTCAAGGAGGTTGAACGTGGAACCTACCGAGAAGATGTCCTTGGAGGCGAGCAGAGGTTCGCAGATAGCAACACTGGTCATGGCAGGTCTATTGATCGTACCGATATCGCTGGTTTCGGTCACCGCACTTGTGATATCGGTATTCCTGGGAGATATTGGTTTGATGGTGGGAGGAGGCTTGATGTCATTGCTGTTCGTCCCCCTCACTATCCTGCTTTTTGTAGGGGGTATCAATGCTTTTAAGGAACGGACGTTCCAGATCGACCGAGCCGGTGTAAGGCTGATATTGAAGAAAGGTCCGGCCTGGGATCATAGCTGGAATGACCTGGTCAAGGTGTCGAACGGGAGAGGGAAGTCGACCAGATGGGTGACGTTTCACCCCAAAGGTGGAAAGGCGGTTTCCATCAACAGTGAGGAGTTCAAGTACGACGATCTGTTGAAGATCTTCAAGATGGTCCAGAGCTACTGTGCTTTCTACCGAATACCGGTTGTCAACATGTTGGGGTGGTGAGATGAGACACAAGATAGAACCAGAAGGTATGTTCGGGGGATATCTGTTCTGGTATGAAGAGAGGAATACTATCTTTAAGATCATGGGGCCGATCGTGGGTTTGATGACCATTTTCATGGGTATTCTATGGATCGGTGACCTGATCGTCAACTTCTCCAGTGCATCCACGATAGGGATCATCGTATGGATCATCATGATATGTTGTATCTTCGCGATGAGTGCTTTTCTGGTCTTTTGTGCAATTAGATCACCCTGGTCGGAGGAGGTCACCATCGACGGACGTTCGATCAAGGAGTGGAGGAACGGAAAAATGGTTCGCGAGGTTCTCTGGTCGGATATCAGCAGGATCGAGTTCGGATCCATTACCGGTAAAAGGGATATTGGATTGCTACTTGTTTCATTTGTTTCGAAAGTGCCATCTAATATCGAGAAATTTCATTTGACAAATGCAAAGGTCGAAGATCATCGGGAATTCGCAAGGATTCTGATGGAAGAGGCCTGGAAGAGGAACATCCCCTACCGAGATTGACCGGACATCAAGGGCGTTCTTAAAGGACTATAGCGATAGGAACCGATCCAAAATATTCATATTAGGCATTTTTATCCAATAATCAATGCTTTCCAATCATAATAGTATAATATCGGCATCCCGATGGTCTATCGGAGTTAGGAACAGATGCAGATCGGGATCGTCGTGGCAAAGGATGCCGAGCAGAAGAGGAAATTGTTCAAGGGTTTGAAGATCTGGTTCATCATAAGCTCCATCCTTTCTCTGATCTGCATCGTGATCTTCTTGCTGGAGGTCTCGATCTACGGCTCGGGATATTCGCTGGTCCCGCTGTTGATACTCACTCCCTGGTTACCCGGAGCGATCATCTACTCGGTCTTCAAGGAAATGAAAAGGGTCCCTTCGGCGATCTATATCCTCAGTGATCGATCGGTATTCCACTATCATCTGGGATTCATGGACCGGGACATAACGATGTTCTGGGGAGACGTGGTCGAGTTCATCCCATACGACCATATCAGGGATAGAAAAGGCCAGATGGTCAGGTTCCCTCCGCTTGAAAGGAAGGACATGGACCTGATCGTTTGGACGTTGAAAAAGATAGAAAGGTTGGATATCGACCAAGGATGGCAGGTACGGAACCTCGATGAGACCATCAGCAGGGTATTGGAAAATCCGACCGGCCAGACAAGTATCACGAAGAAGGCCTGGAGGCGAACCGCTCAACTGTCGGTCCTGCTGGTGATCTCACTGATCCTCCTGTATGGAGGGATGAACGGAATGTACAGGGCCATCGTTTTCCGGCAGGAGGGATATTTCGCAGCTGGAATGGGATTCCTGGTGGTCTTCCTTCCCACAACCGTTCTTCTGATAATAGGAATTTTTCAGCAGGTCAGGAAGAGGGAGATACATGTCGACGGGAACGGTGTCAGGTACTTCTACGCAAAGAAGGTAAGATACAGGGTCCCATGGCATGACATCGATATGATATCCAATATAAGGGCCAATAATACAGAGACCATGTTCATACATTTGAAGACCGGCAGGAAGAAAAGGATATCAAGCGCGGAATTCAATGGCCATGAGATCAGGAAAGCGTTCGAGATCATGAAGGGATACTGCTATTTCCATAACGTCAAGATCGATAACCGGCTCGGGTGGTAGAAGAATGATGTTATTATTATGTGAATTTATGATTTAAAATCCATATATCATCTGAAAATTCTCAAATAATCCGGAAAAGAATATATTCCCCGGCAGGGAAGAGATGCAGGGGAACGTGATCGAGGTCGAGGAGGCCAAGAGAAGCGCCAGGCTCTACGGGCCTATGCGGACATGGCTTATCATCAGCTTCATCCTGACCGTTGTCCTGATACCGGTCTGGTTGATAGAGGTTGCAGCCAACAACAGCTGCTACACCCTGATAATCGGCGCTTTCCTTTGCCCCCTCATCCCGGGACTGATCTTCATCATCCTGTTCGAACAGTTGAACACCATCCCCTCAAAGGTGGAGCTTTACGCCGACAGGATCAGGTTCGTTTACATCAGGGGTTCCAAAAGGACCGTTGTGGATGTACCGTGGGGAGAGATAACGGATATCGTTCCCTACGACAAGCTCCGAACGAGCAGGAACAGGGAGGTCAGGCTCCATTATCTCGATAAGGCTGGCATGGACCTGATCCTGTCCCTGATAGAGTCCCCGGAGAAGCTGGATGTCTCCGATGTTGTTAGCCTGATGAACCTGGACCGGGCTTCCAGAAGGTTCCAGATGGAGCCAACAGGACACCTTAACCTGGCAAATGACTCGACCGCCGCCAAGGCCAATGCCATAGTGTTCGGTATCATCCTGGTCCCGTTCAACCTTCTTCTGCTGGCTGTCCTGATGATCTCCCTGTCCATGGGGGAGGTCTTAATTGGAATAATGGGGGGCACCATTCTTCTCCTCTTCTTGATCATTACGATCCTTCTGATGGCTATCTTTTTCAGGACCATGAAGGCCAAGGAACTTTACATCGACAGGACAGGTGCAAGGATCATCACCAAGGACGGCCCGCTCTGGGACCTTAGCTGGAATGAAATGGCAAAGGTCACGAACAACAGGGGAAAATCCAATTCGTGGATCACGATACAACCGATAAAGGGAAAGACCGTTTCCATTACTTGCGGCGAATTCAATTTCGAGGACCTGAAGACCGCCTTCAAGCTCGTTCAGGACTACTGCATTTACCACAGGGTCCCCGTTATCAATACCCTCAATTGGTGATCCCTCCTAATGCAGTGATCTTTTCTGAAGATCCATCAGTTCGCTTCCTGCGAACCGCTCCGAAAAGATGATAAATGGTATGATACCCATTTACATTTGTTCAGGGGGAAGTTCAAATGGAAAAGAAAGAAAAAGCGGGCGAGGAGAGAACGCATTATCACAACCTCACCGGAAGCACTAGGACCTTCGGTCTGGTAGCAATAAGCGGTTTGGCAATTGCTGTCCTTGGTATTTTTGCGAAATATTTCTTCTACACGGTCAAGGCCCAGGGGATCAAGGGAGATGCGGGTAACGTGTTCATTGGGATCGGCGATTTCTTCGGTCTTTTGGAATATCTGGGTTTCGGGGTCCTGATCATCGGCCTGCTGTCTGTTGCTCTTCTTGGGAAGGATGTACACCTCTATCTCAGGATCGGATTGTTGTTGGCCATCGCCTTGATCATCGGCAGGTTCGTATCATTCGGCATCTTCTTCTGAGAAAATCTAAAAGTAAGAGGCTTTCGTTCCTGGTTGTAGGACTCATCAGGAACGGTGACATGAATGGACAGGATCGAGTGGGACCAGAGCCTATCTGTCGGGGTCGGGCTGATAGACGAGCAGCACAGGATGCTTATTTCGAGACTTGACGATCTTTCCAAAGCACTGGAACAGCACCAGGAAGGGGCCCTTGTCCTCAAGACCCTGGACTTCCTCTCCAAATATACCCACTTCCATTTCTCCGAAGAAGAGAACAAGATGAAGGAGAGCGGATACCCTCATTTCGAGGAGCACCATCGGCTGCACCAGGAGTTCATTGACAAGCTCAAGGAGATGGAACGCGACTTCGACGAGGACGGGATCACCCGCGCCCTCGGGGAATCCGTCAACACCTTCCTATGGAACTGGCTCGTCAACCACATAAGAGAGGTCGACACAAGGTTCGGAAAGTATCTGAATTCGAAAAAATGATGAGCAATCTCCTGTCGCTTTGATGGCTTGAATTCATCAGAATTTTACCCTTGAAAAAAATATAACATTTTTGTTATGTTATATAAAAGTCTTTCCAACTACGCCGATACACAAGGGAATAATTTGGTACAAAATTGTCCAGCAATTCTTTTAATCCAGCACCCTGATAGTCATCGTCCCTGGGTTCAGGGGGTGTCCCGAGAATGTGCGACCACAGATGGAAGACATACGATAAAGACGACTGTGCGAGAGGATACAACTGCATCAGGCAATGCGTCAATTGCGGGATGACGGAAAGATACACGCACATCATAGGCGACGATGGTCGGGAATTCTTCAACCGGACCATGCTGTCGGGGCCCTGCTGATCCATTGGCTCAACCCTACCCAAGAAGACTTCGCTAGTTTTTTCCGGGGGGCCCTCCAGGGAGGGCCCCGCTTTTTTAAGATCCAGATATCTGCGATCGATGTAACTTTCAGGAATATGAGAGGTTGGCACCATGTTCTGGGGGCTTCTTAACAAGGAACGAGTACTTCGACGATGTACGAAGTCGATTACGACAATGTGCACATTTGCCCATCCATATGCAGATGTGTCCAACAATCCTTTTAAGGCCGCAATCGATTAAAGAAGTGTCCGTAAAGGAGGCGTCCCTACGGTATGCGACCATGATTGGAAGATGTTCGAAGGTTACGAAGGGCCGAACGGTATAAATTGTATCAGGGAGTGCATTCACTGCGGGCTTACCGAGAGGTACACCCATATGCGCAGTGACGATGGGGTCGAGGTGCACAACAGGACAGTCCTTTCGGGCCCCAGCAGCTGATCTCACCCAGACATGCCAGGGTCTCTGAGACCTGCCCATTTCTGATATCATTCTTCCCAGTCCGAACCGTCCATGGGCCTCTTTCTCCCCGCCGCCGCTATGAACATAATTCCGAAGAATATCAGACCCGCAGCGATCACGATGGCCCCTATTATCAGCGACCATTCGAGGTCCTTTTCACTTTTATCATCATCATCGTCGTCATCACCCCAGATCCAGGGATGATCTTTGGAATCTTGCGGGTCCGTCCCATTTTGATATTCCACTATGTTGATGAATCCATCTCCATCTGCATCCTCGTTCGCATCATTGTAGCCCAGTGTCAGGTAGTTGTAGATCTCCCACCAGTCGGGCATGCCGTCCCCGTCCCCATCAGGGTCAACAGGGGTATTATCGAACCTTTTTGGAGATGTCCGGTTCCGGAACTCATCAATGTTCGGTTTGCCGTCATGATCATCGTCATCCAAAGCGTCGGAAGCGTTGAACGGGTCAAGTCCGTAGTAGATCTCCCAGGCATCCGGCATCCCGTCCCCGTCCGTATCAGTGGTTTCGTTGAACGGAGGCGGAACGACCTCTCCGAGCAACACTGTCAACGTCAGGTTCTTCCAGTCAATTTCACCAAGGGTGTCCGATACGCTGATATTGACCCAGTGATCGCCTTCCACATCCGGGATGCCTGTGAGCAGGCCCGTGCTGGCATTCAATGACAGCCATTCTGCATCGGTCTTCATCGAGTAAGTGAAGGTCTCGGTCTTGAGGTCCATATCCTCAGCGCTAAAGATCTGGTAATAGAACTTCCCGACGGTGGCGTTCGGGAGCTCATCAACTAGCAGGACCGGGGGATCGTTGTCGTCGACCACCTCCAGCAAGTACGCAAGCTCGTCGGTGCCTCCGTTGCCGTCGTCCACGGAGACCCTTACAAAATATTTGCCGACGTCGTCGTTCTCCGGGGTGCCTTTGAGCTCCCCGGAAGTCGTATTCATTGAAAGCCATTCGGGGCCTTCCATTAACTCCCATGTAATCTCTCCTTGTCCGTCGTCATCGCTTGTGAAGGCGAAGAAATACTCCTCATCCTCAAGGGCCCCATTAGGGGGCCCCCCGGAAGTGATCACGGGTGGAACATTCACGATCGTAAGGTCGATGGTCAGAGTATCCTTGGCCCCGAAACCATCGCTTGCGGTTATCGTCAGGTAATGATGACCAACTTGCTCATTGGTCGGGGTCCCTGAGATCTCTCCGGTGACAGGGTCGATGATGAAACCCTCCACGAATGACGAAAGCGACCATGTTATATTGACCTCCGAAGCGTCGAGGTCTATATGGAAAGGTTGGTCCTCCTTGATCTCCATCGGACCGGGACGGGTCGTTATCGAGGTTCCGATCCTGGTCATATAGATGTCGTTCACGAAGTCCATTTTCCTGTTATCCGTCCAGGCGAGATAGATCGAACCGAAAGGTCCTGTGCAAACATCATCCAGCATCTGGTTACCGGGAGCATCCACAAGGACCGCCCCGAACTTGTCCCATATCCGATATCCCGTATCGTTGAAATACTGTCCATGGATATCGAAATACCCCACCGTCCCCTCTGTCCAAAGGACATAGAAAGCCCCATCCAATGCAGGGACCAGCATAGGGTCCTGGGCATGGAGATATTCTTCGTTGACCAATGTACCATTGTCCTCCAGAAGTACCTGACCGGCAGGACCCAGCATCTGGACATATACATTGGACTCGGTCCTGTAATCCGTCCAGGTAACCACCGCTCCTCCTGATCCATGTCCCATTACACTCGGATAGTACTGGCCGTTCTTTGCAGTGCATACGGATGTACCATTATCCATCCAGAGCTCATTGCCCAGGGGGCCTATCCTGGAAGCATAGATGTTCGGTGAACCGGGATCCCTGTAATCCATCCAGACAGATATCAGGCCGCCTTCACCATCGGGAACCGCGTGAAGGCCTTCCTGTCTTGATGGTTCCACACATACCGGGACCGCATCCTCCCACAGGTCGATGCCATCTCCATCGAACCTCTTGGCAAAGATATCCCTATCGCTGGCTCCGATATCCTCCTCCCAGACCGCAATGGCGCCTCCTTCCCCGTCGGTTATCAGGCGGGGTATCAATGTCTTGTCCTGCCTGGTCCTCACCAATATGGGGGGCTCCCAGTATATATCTCCTGAAAGACCAATCCTCTGGAGCTCGATGGAGTTCTGATGGTAGCTTGGTTCCGGATTGTTGTCCACATAGGTGGAATTGACCCA
>JBLIRH010000087.1:0-8254 GCA_049472215.1 Thermoplasmatota archaeon
CGCGTCAAGGGCCGGACGGATCACCCTTTCCAGATGTTCTATCCTGTCCGCCGCAAAGAGCAGGGCCAGGGCTTCGTCGTCCAGAAAAGGTTCCTGCAGGTGCTCCCTTATGAGCTTTCCGAGGGGACCCTTCGTTGGTTCGGCCGTGAGGACCACGTCCTTTCCAAGTCCCTTCAGATGTTCGAAAAGCAATCTCGCCTGGGTGCCCTTACCACACCCATCAATACCTTCGATGACGATAAAAGGTGCCATCGATGTTCGATTGATGAAATGATATAAAAGGATGCCCCTTCGGGGCATCCGATATGATAACAACTTTCCCTCACGCCAGCTTTTTCAGGGCCAGGGCGAGGAGGTCCCAGAAATCCTTGACAGACGGAACCCTCACCCTTTCATCCGGAGAGTGGGGATTCTCGATCTGGGGCCCCAGGGAGGCCATGTCCATCCCCGGGAACTTCTCACCGATGATGCCCGTTTCCAATCCGGCATGTATCGCTTTTATCTCCGGCACTTTCTCCCAGAGCTCAATGGCGGACTCCTTCAGGACCGCAAGGACCTTCGAGTCCAGGTTTGGAAGCCATCCGGGGTAGGCCTGGCCCCTTTCCGCCTCTCCACCGGCGAGGACCACTATCGCCTCGATCTTGTCGCGGAGGGCCTCCAGCTGGGAAGCCGATGATGAGCGGGAGGCCAGCTGGATGTAGACGTCGTCATCGGTCCTGATCTTTGCCATGGATGTGGAGGTTTCCACAAGGTCCGGGATATCGGGGCTCATCCTGTAGACCCCATGCGGGAGCGATACAATGAGATGGAGGGTCCTGCGGGAATCCTCCTCGGTCATCACCTTCTGTGGAAGCTCCACGTCCTTGATGTCTATCGCCATTCCCGGTTCGATGGTCTTGTACTCGAACCTGGCCTCTTCGAATGCCTTCATGATGATGTCCTTGATGGGGGCCGGTTCGCCCCGTGTAACGATCACCGCTTCCGCTTCCCTGGGGATCGCATTGTGCTTGTCGCCCCCGGTGAGGTTCGAGATGCCGAAATCATGCTCCCTTGCAGCCTTCCAGAGCATCCTTGCCAGCAGTTTGATGGCATTCGCCCTCCCGAGATGTATGTCGACACCCGAATGTCCGCCCTTCATCCCGAAGAAATTGATATGGAAGGCCTTTCCTTTCGGATCCTCCCAGAGGACCGGCATATTGATCTCGGATTCCCCGCCACCGGCGCAGCCGACGTAGAGGGCCCTCTCCTCTTCAGTATCGAGGTTGACCATGAGCCTGCCTTCCAGCATGTCATCGCCGAGCGCGAACGCACCGGTCAGCCCTGTCTCCTCATCAACTGTGAAAAGGGCTTCGATCGGTCCGTGGACCAGCTCCTTGTCCTCAAGGACGGCAAGTGCAGCGCACACGCCAATGCCGTTATCGGCGCCAAGGGTCGTTCCAGTGGCATAGAGGTAGTCCTTCTCCATCCTCAATTTTATTGGGTCCGATGTGAAATCGAAGGTGACGTCCTTGTTCTTCTCGCAGACCATGTCGACATGTCCCTGAAGGACAACGGTAGGAGAATTTTCGTGACCAGGCGATGCAGGTTTCTTCACGACCAGATTATTCGCCCCGTCCTTCTTGTACTTCAGACCAAGCGATTCAGCCACAGATACGATGTATTCAATTGCCTTTCCCTCGTTCTTTGAGCAGCGGGGGATCTTCGTGAGCTCGTCGAAATGCTTCCAGAGAAGCTTTGGTTCCAGTCCTTCCAAGATGGGGTCCATGGGATCACCTTTCAATATGCAGGTTGCGGCGGGAGTACCAAGTAACCCTATTTTAACGGTTTTGCTGAAATGCTAGTGATGAGGATAGTGTATAAAAAATAAAAAAAAAAGGTGGGGGGTCCGAAGACCCCCCCCGCAAATTAACTAGGCATCCTTCGCTTCCACGTCGACCTCGTCCTCCCCAAACTGTGTATCCACGACGTTGCGGATCAGTTTGGTCACATCGACGCCTGTGAGGGATTGCACAAGGGCGGGCATCTGGGCGGCGATGTCCACGGTCTTGTTCACGAACCCGTTGGGTCCCTGGTCTCCCATGACGATCACCTTGTCGACGCCCTCGAGCGAGGAGGCGGCGGCCTGAACGATCGCCGGCAGCTGGTCCACCACGAGTTGGGTGATGGCCGCATCGCCGTACTTGCGCCAGGCGAGGGCCTTCTTCTCCATGGCCTCGGCCTCTGCAAGTCCCTTGGCCTTTATCGCAGCTGCTTCCGCTTCTCCCTTGAGCCTAATGATGTCGGCCTCGGCGGTTCCCTCTTTGCGGATCTTCTCGGCTTGACCCTGGGCCAGCATTTCGAGTTTCTCGCGCTCACCATCGGCTGTCAGCTTCAGTTCGGCCTGGGTCGCCTCCGCGAGGCGGATCGTACGTATCTTGTCAGCTTCGGCAATACGCTCGATCTTTCCTTTCTCTCCGTCCGCCTCGGCGATCTTGGCATCGGCAGCCTTTCTCGCCGGAACGACCGCCAGGGCCTCCTGCTCCTTCTCTTTCCTCTCTATCTCCTTGTCCTGGAGCTCGATCTGTTTTTTCTTCTCTTCGATATCGATCTGGACCTGCTCCTTTATCAGTTCCTGACGCCTCTTCTTGTCCTGCAGGTCGAAGGATATGTTCCTGTTCGCACGGGCGATCTCGACCTCTGCCTCGGCGTTCTGCTTGGTGATGTCCCTCTCCTTGTGGAACAGGGCTACCTGCGCCTCCGCCTCGGAGTTCGCCCTCTCGGCCTCCCTTGCGGATTCGGCCTCCTTGATGGTGGCCTCCTTGTTGGCGATGGCCTCTCCGATCCTCGCGTCCCTCTTGACCTCGGCCGTCCTCTTTCGACCCAGGGCGTCCAGGTATCCGTACTCGTCCTCTATCTCCTTGATGACGAAGGACCGGATCTCGATACCCATGTTCCTCAGGTCCTTTGCCGCCTGGGACTGGACCTGGGCGGCAACTGCGTCCCTGTCGGAGTTGATGGACTCGATGGTCATCGTCGCACATATACCCCTGACGTGGCCCTCCAGGGTCTTCTGGGCGATCTCGTTGATCTGCTCGTCCTTCTTGTGAAGCAGCTGCTCGGCAGCTGTATAAAGCGATGCCTCGTCCGATGCGATCTTCACCTGGGTGACCGCCTTGATATTGATCTTGGCACCGGATGTCTTGACATCGGTAACGATATCACGAACGAGGATCTCGAGCGTTCTCACGTCTAGCGGAAGGAACTCATACCCCTGCACAACAGGTAGAATGAACTTTCCTCCTCCGGAAACGACCGTATATCCCCTTGCACCTTTCTTCGCTCCCTTACCATATACCACCATAGCGCTGTCCGGAGGTACTTTCTTGTACCTGCTCGCATAGATGATCAGCACTATGATCACGAAGGCCACGAAGGCCCCCACGACCAATGCAAATATTCCAATAGTTCCTAAAGCTGCCATTTCATCACCTCTTTTTCTCCTCTTCCTTTGATCCCGATAACTTGGACCTTGCTGCTTCCTTCTCCTTTTTCATCTTCCGCCATTCGGAATGAAGTACTACCTTCACGGTGTCCCCCGATACACCGGTAATAACCACCTGGGCATTGTTGGGGAGGCTCTTTTTCGAGGTAGCTGGGATCAGCGTTCTACCGCGCTGTTCCGTGAAAAGGACTATCTGCCCCTCCTGTCCTGGAGAGATGGGCACTGAGACCGAAGCTTTCCTGCCGATCAGATCGTTGAACCTTACGGTGGAGTCGGACTGGAACTGCTTGAAGAAATAATTGACGATCAGGAAAAGGACACCTGCAAGCGCCAGTGAAGCTATTGCGGCGATGAACGGGGTTACAACCCTGTTGACGTCGAAATATGACAAGATCGCACCTAACGCCCCGAACGCGGTGGTGAAACTGAGGACGATGGGGAGCGAGAAAACGCCGATACCACCACCGGCATCCATGTCCATGCCTCCATCCATATCGATATCGATATCTCCGGCATCGAAGTCCAGGTCGAGCCCGCCGAAGATCATCATGAGCAACAGGATCGCCAGACTTACGGTTCCGACAACTGCGTAAACGTAAAAGAGCCAGTCTATCATCTTCTACCACCTCTCAGTTTATAGTCCAGCCACTCCCTGCACCGCTTCATATTGATGCTGTAGGTCTCCTCCGAAGGATCAAGGTCCAGGGCCTTCTGGAAATAGTTCATGGCTCTCTCGTACTCACCGCTCTCCATCAGAGCAAGCGCGTACTCGTTGAAGGCAAAGGCCCTTTTCTGGTCCTTGGGATTCACAGGCTGCCTGATGGGATATGATACGGACCGTTGGACCGTGGTGCTGGGCGGAGCATAGATCGGTTCGGAGATCACCTCGACCCTCGGCTTCTGCCTAGGTTGAGGCTGCGGGACCGGTCTCGTGCTCGGTTGAGGTTTCGGCCTCGGGTCATAGACCTGCTGGTAGCTCGTTCTCTGGATCGTGGGCTCCCTGGGGACCGGTTTCTTCTGGCTGTAATAGCTCAACTGCGGTTTTATCCGGTCCTGAGAGTACAGATACTCCCTGCTTTGGGATCTTCTCTGACCGCCCCATCTCCTCTCGAAGGCCACATCCCTACCCCATGTCTGCTCCCAATCCCTGTCCCTCTGGACCCTCAACGATTCAGGAGGTGCCGCTGGCCCCACATCGGGCCAGTCCTTCATTTCCATCACATCCTCGACGTTGCTCACACCGATGTTCCTGAAACCCACTGCCGAGTCAGTCCTGAATATTACTCCCTGGAGCCTCGCATCGATAAGACGGTTCGGATCGAATTCAAGCTCCCTGTTATGATCGAAGTTCCGGTTCCTTCTCTGAAGGATCCTTGGCTTCCTGAACCTGACCTGACACTTAGACGTGTCATATAGCCTTTGGGTGGTTTGGCTTTCCGCATTCCTCTTCCCATTTACCAAGGGCACCTCACTCCTCGGAGACCCCTAATCCCCCATTAACAATAACCTGAATTAGCATATAAATAACTATGGGCCAGGCATTATAGCCATTGGGCAATCCCCGGGATATGGCCGAAGGTGGTCCCAATGGGATCATTCTTCCCTTTCCTTCCTCTTACCGGTTATAAAGAAACCCGACTTCGGAGAGAGATAATACATTTTCATGGTATAGGGTTTCAATTTCTTCGAAAAGGAGGATTCGAGATCGTGCTTCGTGTAAAGTCCGTGATTATCCACGAGTAAAAGGATGGACTTATCCCACATCCTCAGGTTGGAGAGCTCCTTCAGAACATCCCTTTCGATGTTCTTCAGGCCATCCGTCTTCGAGAACCTGCCGGTCTGATTGTTCTTTCTTTTCGCATATTGGACGTCCTGATTATGTGTGACGGAAATGCCCGCCCCGGAAGAGAACCTCCAGGATGAGACCGATGTCGGTCTCTTTTTGCTGAACCTGGCGGTAACGGCGAACTGCATGGTATGAAGGTCGATGAAACAGATGTCCGCCTTTGCCTTCTCGTCCTTCTCGAACCCGACGCCAAGATGCATTGGAGAAGTTGAAATGCTGCCGGTCCTGGCCTTCTTCTGCCTCCACCTTCCGTCCTTTCCCATTGTGAACCTGCCGGTCTCGACGTCGGCAAGTTCGGTAAGGTCCTTCAGTTTGCAGAAAAGGTCCGAAACGATATCCCATTTTGTCAGGAACCGAAATGGGGCTTCCTGGTATTCGACCTTGAGCTGGTGAAAGGCACTATCAAAGGTCTCGACAAATGGGGATGACCATGATTTATGCATATTGAATTGATACTCAATTCTTTATTTAATTCTTTTTATTATTATGATTTTTTAATAATTTGATTCTGATAGGGGCCCAACATTTCTGGGTAATGGCATAGGGATTTTTGGAAAAATCTTACCTGTTCCCATATCCTCGAACCCAAACCACGCCGATCACGCCCATAACGTATATATCCCAAAAGTATCATGGCGGCCCCGGTGATGACCCATCGTACTGGATAACCTCGCAACATCCTTGAGGGGGACGCTGAAAAAGATAGCGAACGCGTCCAATATAGACAAGGAGATCATCAAAGAGGTCGTCCGCGACATTCAGCGCGCCCTTCTGCAGGCCGATGTCAACGTCAAGCTCGTTCTCCAGATAACAAAGGAGGTCGAAAGGAGATCTCTCGAGGAGAAACCCCCTGCAGGAATGAGCTCGAGAGAGCACGTGATCAGGATCATATACGATGAGCTCGTGAAGATCCTCGGGGAAGGGCGCGAGGTCCAGCTCAAGAAACACGTCATAATGATGGTCGGCCTGTATGGCCAGGGAAAGACCACCACCACCGCGAAACTGGCAAAGTTCTTCCAAAAGCGTGGAATGAAGGTCGGGTTGATCGCTGCCGATGTACACAGACCAGCGGCCTATGACCAGTTGAAGCAGCTTGCGGACAAGATCAATGTTCCGATCTACGGGAATCCCAAGGCCAGCAATGGAGTTGCCGTGGTCAAGAACGGGATGAAGCTCTTCACGGATTCGGATATTATCATCATCGATACGGCAGGACGGCATTCCCTCGAGGACGACCTCATTCAGGAAATGAAGAGGATCAACAAGGCCTGCAACGCCGACGAGAGGTTCCTGGTCCTGGACGCCTCGGTGGGGCAGCAGGCCGGTCCGCAGGCACAGGCATTCCACGACGCTGTTGATGTTACCGGGGTCATAATTACGAAGCTCGACGGAACAGCGAAGGGGGGAGGCGCCCTTTCGGCAGTATCCATCACGAAGGCTCCGGTTACCTATATCGGGGTCGGGGAGCACATAGACGACCTTGAGAAGTTCGAACCGCCGAGGTTCATATCGAGACTTCTGGGAATGGGGGACCTTCAGACCCTTCTCGAGAAGGCGCAGGAATCCATGGGGGAGGGGGATGCCGAAGCTGTCGCCAGAAAGATGATGAGCGGAAAGTTCACCCTGATAGATATGAGGGATCAGATGGAAATGCTCACAAGGATGGGGCCGCTCGACAAATTGATGAGCCTCCTGCCCCAGGGTTTCGGCGGAATGCCGAAGGGAGCCATGGAGCAGCAGGACCCCAAGGAAACGCAGAGGCGACTCAAGAAGTTCAAGGTCATCATGGATTCCATGACCAACTTCGAACTGGAGAATCCAAAGGACATCAAATCATCCAGGATCAGAAGGATCGCCCTTGGGGCGGGTGTCGACCAGAAGGAGGTCCGCTCCCTGTTGAAGTACTATAACATGTCCCAGAAAGCGGTCAAGGGCCTTACCTCCAACAGAAGGATGAGGAAGAAGCTCATGAAGCAGCTCCAGATGCCCGACATGCCCGATATGGAATTCTAAGTTCCTTGTTCCAACGAACATTTTATCTATTATCGGCTCGGTAATCCAGATGGGGGGTTTCAGGGACCCTAGATAGAGGTGCATCCATTTCCCGTATCTGTGAATCTCGAAGTTGTGGATATTCGTAACTGGGTGATCAATGATGCTGGGCTTGACGACCGGAGGACTTGTGGTTCTGCTGATCACCCTCTTGCTCGGTTTCTACATGGCATGGACGATCGGTGCCAACGATGTCGCCAACTCCATGGGGACGGTCTTTGGTTCCGGAAAATTGTCCCTTAAAAAGATCATCTTGATCGCAGCGGTGTTCGAGTTCCTGGGAGCTTTCCTGGTTGGTGCGCATGTTACAAAAACACTTAAAGGAGGCATAGTGGACCCTGTGTACTTCCAGGATGAACAGTTCTTTGCCGGGGACACGGGAATATACATCTTCGTGGCAGGAATGATGGCCGTCCTTCTTGCAGCATCGCTTTGGGTGACCCTGGCAACCTACAAGTCCCTGCCCATTTCCACGAGCCAATCGATCGTCGGGGCGGTTGCGGGGTTCGGATTGATGGCGGTCATCCTCGGTGACATTCCACTTAAGGCAATGAGTGCCGAGACCCTCATCCAGATATCCATAGGTTGGGTATCATCGCCCATACTCGGAGGGATCATGTCCTTCCTGGTGTTCCTCCTGATAAGGAAGGCCATATTCGATGCCGAGTTCCCGGAGGAAAGAGCGCAGAAGCTCATAGCGTTCTTCATTGGCCTTGTGTTCTTCATCATCATTCTTGCAGGTATTTCCGGCGGTCTCAAGAACCTTAGGGATGTCCTGGAGAACATTCTCCCATTGACCATCGTCGATGCGATCTTCGCTGAATCATGGCTTCGAGTTCTTTTAGTAGGGGTCTTTTCAGCCGTGATCGGACTTA
>JBLIRH010000088.1:0-8204 GCA_049472215.1 Thermoplasmatota archaeon
GCCTTCCGACAGGGCCTTTTGGACATAGCTTCAGGACTGCATGATGTGGTGGTCGTGGGCGGAGCGGAAAAGATGTCCGATGTGACCTCTGATATTGCTGCCGGTTTCATCGCAGCAGGAGCTGACCAGGCATGGGAGGCACTTTTCGGCGCTACCCTGCCTGCTCTCTACGCAATAATGGCCAGGAGGCACATGAAGGACTTCGGAACGACCAGAGAGCAGTTGGCTGCGGTATCGGTAAAGAACCACAGGCATGGATCGAAGAACCCATATGCCCAATTCCAGAGCGAGATAACTCTCGAGACGGTCCTGAAGGCCTCCCCCATAGCCGAACCTTTGGGTCTTTTCGACTGCGCCCCTATGAGCGACGGAGCTGCCGCTGTCGTTCTCTGCGAACTGGAGATGGCCAAGGAGTTCTGCTCCGATCCAATATTGATCACAGGGACCGGACAGGGATCCGATGCCCTCGCCATATCGAACAGACCCAGCTTGACCGAGCTGAGAGCTACGAGAAAGGCGGGAGAAAGGGCATACGCAAGGGCCGGAATTACCCCGGATGATATCGATGTGGCAGAGGTCCATGATTCATACACGATAGGAGAGATAATGGCCATAGAGGACCTCGGATTCTTTGCAAAGGGGGATGGCGGTCCTGCCACCGAGAGAGGAGACACGACCCTCGGTGGAAAGATACCCATCAATACATCAGGAGGATTGAAGGCCAGAGGTCATCCTCTCGGAGCAACTGGAATTGCACAGGTAAACGAGATCGTCCTCCAGCTAAGGGGAAAGGCCAACGGAAGGCAGGTCAAGGATGCCAGGATCGGACTGACCCACAGCGTTGGCGGGACCGGGGGCACTGCACTTGTCCACACCCTGGAGGTGGTCTGATGGGAGTCGCTCGATATTGGAGACAGCAGGACCAGAGGTACAACCTTGCAGGAACGAAGTGCACGATCTGCGGGAACATGTTCTTCCCGAACAGGACCATGTGCCCCGTATGCCACAGAAGGTCCCTCGGAAAGATGGAGAAGTACTACTTCAAGGGCGGCGGGAAGGTCTCATCCTTCACGGTTGTCCACGATACTGCTCCCGGTTATCGCTCCCAGGTTCCATACGTTCTTGCGACCATAGAACTGGAAGAAGGGGACACGGTTCTCGGACAGATAGTTGACTGCGCGCCGTCTGAGGTGGAGATCGGTTCGAGGGTGGAGATGGTTTTCAGGAAGCTTGCGGAGGAAGGAAAATCCGGAACCATCCAGTACGGTTACAAGTTCAGATTGATGGAATGAAAACCTTCTGTCATGACAATTGGCAGCCGTGTTTACAGCACTTCGTTACATGCATTTTTCAACACTCTCATATATAATATCCCTCTTACCCTGTCAAGTGGAGGCATCCTATATGGAAGCTGACGAATACGAGGGCTCGCAGGATATGTACGAGATCGATGAAAAATGGCACGGGGTTCCCCCTGCCGGAAGGAGACCACCTCCGGGCAGGACAAGGTATATTCTGGAGATCATGGGCGTCCTCGTTGTCGAGTTCATCCTATGGGGTATATACCGGTATTTCACTGCCCCCATCTACGGAGAAGGGTTCAACATACCATTCTTCATCGGCCATATCATCGCTGCTCCTACGATACACCTAGGTCCGATCCTCCTGTACTGGAAGTTCATAAGGAAGGAACCTCTGTTCTACAAGGACGACCTCGAGAACGGCAAGCACATGAGCTTCAATTTCGGACCGTTCAAAATGACCAAGAAAAGGCTGATGACCGCTGTGCTTGTGGGTCTGTTCGGAGGAGTGGCCTGGAGGATCTCAGAGATGGTCGTCCTCAACGGAGCCAGCCTTTTCATGGGCGGAACGGAGTTCCTTTCCCTCATGTGGCTCGATGTATTCACCCTAACGGGCATGGACTTCCCGACGTTCTTCATGATGACCTTCGTCATGTTCTTCATCGTGGGGCCCGTCGAGGAGTTCGAGTTCCGTGCATTCACCCATGACCAGTCCCAGAGGGTCCTTCCGAAGTGGGCCGCTCTGGTGTTCTCATCGGTGTTCTTCGGCTTCAGCCACATACCGATCGCACTCTTCATCTACAAGATGAGCTTCGTCCAGCTCATATTCGCAGAGTTCAGCTGGATGGCAGCCGGCGCAACCTTCGGCGCTCTGTACATGTGGTCCCGCAATATCTTCGCCGTTATCGTAATGCATGGAATCGGCAACTGGCAGCTGTCCGTATACTGGCTTCAGGGCAGGAGCAGCATAGCCGGTCTGTCCGAGACACAGGGCTACATCCAATCCTTTGCCGAGGCCCTCCTGGCGAACGCCTTCATGATAATCGTTTTCTTCTTCATCCACAAGTATTACTGGGCACCGCAGGATCGGGGAGAAGCGGCCTTCGGCGGCAAATTGATGAAGATCCAGCAGTTCTTCTTCCAGCATGACACCTCGCAAAAACGTATGCCCTACACGGGCGGTGCGCTCGCCGGGGTGACCGTTGTGGTACTTGTCCTCCTGTTCTCCATCTCTGCAGGATTGGGGGTCAAGGACCCGATGGCCCTTGTTGCCATGCCGGATTCCAGCACCGATGATGAGTTCGATCTGACGCGTTACCTCACGGAAACCTCATCGAACCTCTCATCGGAATATCTTGCAGAAGGACAGAGCCTCGAGGTCAACATCGATTCCACCACAGACATGATAATAAAAAGCATCAATATTCGTCTCACGTGGCAGGATGAGACGGATAAACCCGGCCGCCCGACGCTGAGGAGGTACACGAACCAGCCCGATACGTTCCACGTTCTAGCCGAGGGACCAAACACAACGGTCGAGGACGAACAGGAGAATCCGGCGGATGGACAGGGTTCGATCAACCTTGCTCTGATGTTCAGTGACGATGTTATCAGAGAATCCGAGGGGAATTACCCCATAAACATCACCATCACTATGGTCGATGCGGGAATGTGGAGCGGCCTTGCCCTTCTGGGATGGACGGACCCGGGGAACGCGTTCGACCTCCTACTGGATATCACCTATCTTCAAAGCTCCGGCGAGACCACGGATGAGGGACCCTCCCCGGAAGAATAGGTCCTGAAATGATCACCATAGGTGTACTATTGCGAAAAGGAGTTGGTCATGATGCCTGAAGAAGAAAGGAAATTCGGCATCGGCAGCCTCCCTGATATGCCATCTTTTGAGGAAGGTATGGACAGGGCCCCTTCAAGGGGATATTTCCTCACGGATAGGGAAACGGAGCTGGCGATAATGAACGCTCTGAGATATCTGCCCCCCGAGCTCCATGAGAGGATGGCCCCCGAGTTCCTCCGGGAGCTCCTTGAGAAGGGAAGGATATACGGCTACAGGTTCCGGCCGGAAGGCCGGATAAAAGCAAGACCCGTTGAAGAGTACAAAGGCAGAACCCTCCAGGGAAAGGCGGTCCAGCTGATGATCGACAACAACCTGGATTTTGATATTGCACTGTTCCCCTACGAGCTGGTGACATACGGTTCGACAGGTCAGGTATGTCAGAACTGGATGCAGTACCGTTTGATCAAGCAGTATCTCGAGAACCTCACGGAGGATCAGACGCTTGTCGTGTTCTCCGGTCATCCCCTCGGGCTGTTCCCTTCGAGAAAGGAGGCTCCAAGGGTTATAATGACCAATGGACTATTGGTGGGGGAATACGACAATCAGAAGGAGTTCAACAGGGCAGCTGCCCTCGGAGTATCGAACTACGGTCAGATGACCGCCGGAGGCTGGATGTACATCGGTCCCCAGGGGATCGTTCACGGGACCTATATCACTGTTCTAAACGCCGGGAGAAGGTATCTGAACATCGGCCCCGCGGAGGACCTCAGGGGGAAGCTCTTCATAACCTCGGGCCTTGGTGGCATGTCAGGAGCGCAGGCGAAGGCGATCGAGATCGCCGGCGGTATCGGGGTAATCGCGGAGGTCAACGACAAGCAGACATTCAAGAGGCATGAACAGGGGTGGGTCTCCCTGGTATCGGATGATCTCGATGAGGTCTTTGGTTGGGTGGATGAGTACCGTGTTAAAATGGAGCCCGTCTCTATAGCATACAGGGGGAACATCGTCGATCTCTGGGAATACTGCGTTGAGAAGGGGATCAAGGTTGAGCTTGGGTCCGATCAGACCTCCTGCCATGCCGTCTATGACGGGGGATACACCCCCCAGGGTTTGACATACGAGGAGGCCATGGGGGACGGTGAGCGGCCTGGTCTCATGGAGAGCGATCCAAAGAAATTCCGCCAAATGGTGGATGCTTCACTTATCCAGCAGTACGAGCTCATCCGGCAGATGAGCGAGATGGGGATGTTCTTCTGGGACTACGGCAATTCTTTCCTGAAATCCGTTTACGACGCCGGAGCGAAGGACATTGCCTTGAACCCTGACAATCCGGCCGAGGGATTCGTGTTCCCTTCATATATCGAGGACCTGATGGGGCCCATGGTCTTCGATTACGGTTACGGTCCGTTCAGATGGATATGTCTGTCGGGGGACCCCCAAGACCTCGTGAAGACGGACAGGGCCGCCATGGAGTGCATCGATCCGAACAGGTGCCCCCAGGACTTCGACAATCACAAATGGATCAGGGAGGCGGGGAAGAACAAGCTCGTTGTCGGCTCCCAGGCCAGGATACTATATCAGGATGCCCACGGCAGGGTGAAGATCGCGCTGAAGTTCAATGAGATGGTCCGCAACGGCGAGGTTGGTCCGATCATGATGGGGAGGGACCATCACGACCCTGGCGGTACGGATTCCCCCTACAGGGAGACCGCAAACGTCAAGGACGGAAGCAACGTGACGACCGACATGGCAACCCATTGTTTTGCCGGCAATATCGCAAGGGGCATGACCATGGTCGTCCTCAGCAATGGCGGGGGTGTCGGCATCGGCAAGGTCCGCAACAGCGGTTACGGGCTTGTCCTTGATGGCTCCGAATATGTCGACGGTGTTATCAGGAGCGCTCTTGAATGGGACGTCATGGTCGGGGTCGGGAGGAGGTCATGGGCCAGGAACGAGAACTCCATGAAGGTCGTCAGGGAGTGGAACGAGGCCAACAGCGAAAGAGGGCACATCACGGAGCCCAGTATCGTGGATGATAGAATCATTAAAAGCATCATTGAAAAATAGGTGAATTTACAGGGTAATATTTTTCTGCATTCCGTAAAATTAGCCGTAAACGGTTAAATAATAACGAGTTTATGGTTTCAATCGGTGATCCCTGGTGGAAGAACTTCCTAACAAGATAAGCAGATCCGCTCCTTACTGCATCGTTCATGACCGTTCCAAATGCGTCATCGTGAAATGGAAGTACTCCTGCCCGGACATCATCGCATATCAGTGTGTTGATTCCGGTATAATCTGGCACCGCCAGAACTGATATTTTTCCCTGGGCACAGGTCTGAATTCATTAGAAATAGTAGTTCCTTCCTTTTTGTTCCATTTTCAAAAAGGAGGGAGACGATTGGTGGACCTGAAGAAGTTCATGATGAAACATGTCTGGAGGCTTCAGCAGATAGGAGCACTTTACAGTGTTACCATGCTGACCATAACGATCACCCTTGTTCTGTACCCTTATGTCGAGTGGCGGTTCATACGTCTCTTCGACAGTCTGGGGATACCGACATCATGGGACCTCTTGATCATGATGATAATATTCACCTCGATACTTTCATTCGCATTGATCTTCGGCTTTGCATACGATAAAGTATTGAAGCTCTGGGTCTCCCAGACCGTTGTCGCCGTGGAGAGGAACCCGTATGCGAAGAACATGATGACCCCGAAGGAATGGCTGAACTGGCAGTACTACTTCATTCCCATGCTGAAGGTGAACGGGAAGGACAAGGAAGCTGAGTTCATGGAGAAGTGGAACCTGAAGGTCCTGAAGGAGGATCCCATTCTCAGAAGGGATGTGGAGGAGGTCATCAATTGGGTGAAGGATTTCGAGCTCCCAGCAGGTAAGGAGTTAAAGGGGACCCCTGGAATCCCCAGAGAGCTGTGATTTGTGATCTGAGTGACTATTGAAAAGAGGAGGAATGATAGCATACTATGAGATTTAACTATATTTTTAACTAAATGTACATTTATAATTGAAAAATATACATAATGTTCGGGGCTCATTCGGAGGATATGGGATTTGCGAACGTGCGGGATCTAACATGGATAGGACCATACTTCAAGTCCTCCCGTACCATTACCGACAGGGATTTCAACGGGGGCGTCAAGACCACGCATATCGCTTTCTTCATGACGGTCATCGTTTACACCTTAATTATTCTCCTGTTGATCGTCTTTCTTCCTGTTTACATCACGGACAATCCGGAGATGTTCGGGTCAGGGTCTGACGTCTTCTTCTTCATCGGTTTCATCTTCTTCATGGTGATCGTAAGTCTGCCAATGGGATTTCTTCTGACCCTGGCGGCTACGGCAAAGGTCACGACCGGAATGATATTCAGAAACACCATTGTATCCGTCAACAACGGCCACATCGAGGTCAATTATATCCTGGAGCCCCCTTTTGAGGAACGGGAGAAGTACGGCTTCACACTGCCCTTCTCGTACGTGGAGAAGGTCAGGCCTCTCAGCGAGTTCCCGATATGGATGAAGATCAGTCTCAGGGTCAGGCGCTTGATCTCGTTCGGCACATGGAGCCCTGAAGGGTCGATGCACCATCCTCTGATACCGTTGGGGAACATCATCGTACTGGACCTGATAAGCCATATTGACTATCCCAGATACATCACCGGAAAGGCAAGAGGGGAGGATCACAAGGTCGGGATCACGGACAGGCTGTTCATCGAGATCAGGAGAAAAGACCAGAAAAGATTCTTTTCTTTGATAAGGAAAAGCGGCTAATTCCGACCTCCTACGGGTATCTGTCCTGACAATTTATAAATTATTAATTGGTCATTCTTTCAAGGAAATGATCCTGAATATCTGAAACGATGGAGTGGAAAGGATGGTAAAGGCCTTCGTGAACAGGACGCTCATTTTCTTCCAGTCCGTCGCGATCTTTCTCGTGATCATGCTCATCGTCTACATCATAGCCGTGGTCAGGATGGAGGGACTTTCACAGTGTCTGATGACGATCTGCATCATTCCTGTTTACCTCTTAATTTTAATGGTCTGGGTGGCAGGAACACTGCTTTCTCCCATCAAAGTCGAGGTTCACGATCACAGCGTCCAGTTCGTCAGCATTATCCCGGGAAGGACGAAGAGCATTCCCTATAATAGAATAAGGGAGATCGAGCTCCCCAGGGAGGAAAGGTCATATCAGGTCGTTATCACCGATGACCACGGCGGGGAGCACAGGTTCTACATGGTCAACTACAGGATATCCAGGGAGATAATCAAGAGGCACGGGAAGTTCATTAGGAAGGAAGCGAAAGGCAAATGAGTATAATTACAGAACCGATTCCGACCATCACTTTTATTTATCCCTCAGAACAACTATATCAGGGTGATCCCCTGGACGAACTGGAACTCAAGGCCCTGAGACCCGTGGACCCATATGTTGTTGAGAGAGCCTTTCTCCTGTATTGTGAAAGAAAAGGGTGGCTGGAAAAGGTCGGAGAAGGCAGGCTTGCCAGCTATTACGTGACGAAGGAGGGGAGGGAGGCGTTGAAAGAGTTCGATATCAGGATCTAAGGTCCTATGGATCTCATCTATTCAGCCCCATGAAGGCTCGTCAAGGTTCCCATCGTTCGAGTATCCCCTTTCCTCCCAGTATCCCTTGTAGTTGATATCGTCGCTGACCTCTATCTCGGTTATCCATTTGATCCACTTGTAGCCCCACTTCATCTCGGCAACGAGCTGGAAAGGAAAACCTCTCTCCGGTTCAAGTGTAACATTGTTCATCCCGTAGGCGATCAGTATGTCGTTGTCGTAGAAGTATTCCATCGGAAGAGAGGTCGTGTATCCATCGGCCGCCTTGAAGATGAGGACCCTGGCCGTATCGTTCGGACCTGCCTCTTCGATGACGTCCCTTACGAGGAGGCCGTCCCAGAGGATCTTCACACTCCAACCTTCGACGCAGTTCAAAGTGACGACCTTCCTGTAGCGGGTGTTGCTTCCGAGAAGTTCCTCGTAAGAATATTCCTTCTCCTCCTCCACCAGTCCGGTCACTTTCAGCCGGTAGGTCCCGATATCAACGTACTGGGGGCCTTTGATGG
>JBLIRH010000009.1:0-58115 GCA_049472215.1 Thermoplasmatota archaeon
GCGTTCTCCCCTTCCGAGATAGGCCAGATACACTTCAAGCCAAGGATACTCGGTCCCAAACAGGTATGGGCCATCGAACGGGTGCTGTCCCGATGTGATGACAGGGGAGAACCGGATTTCCAGAGGATCGATATCGAGAGGAAGCCTCACTACTCCCCGTACACCGACGAGGCCGTCCTTTCGGTGAACCGCCACATCCATCTGTTGGAAGAGCTCAGGTCCGTTTTCCTCGAATGGATTGAGGAAGAGGATGAAGTGAATGACAGGAAAAGGAGGGTTCCAAAGCTCAAGGTCGATGATATATCATCGGTAGATCTCAAACCTGAGATGAAGGAGGAGCTGGACCGGATATGCAGATGGGGTGTCTTCTACCTGGAGAACGGATGGTGGCCGCCAGAGAGCGAGGAGCTGGGATGCACGGACCTAAGGACGACTGGCTCCTTTGGGCTCGGAGACACCGATATCCGCAGGATGAACAAATTCGATCTCGAGAGGTTCATGGACTTCCTCTGCATGGACCTGACATCAGGTCCGAAGGGGGACCGCGCCTCGAACCTGGTTGCCTTGCTCCTGCTCCTGAAAAAGATCGACTGGCAGGAGGCAAGCGAGCTCGTCGTCAAATACAATATGGGGTCTGGTGCAAGGAAATTCCACGAGGAGTTCCAAGGTCACGTGATCAAAGCGGCGGAAAGGCTCCCAGAAGGGGTTGGACCGGATGACGAGTTCGGGCGTGAGGACCTTACAATGCTTGAGACCTACACGATCGATCCGGTGGATGCCAAGGACTTCGACGATGCTGTCTCGATAATAAAGGAAGAGGGACGGACGAAGATATGGGTCCATATCGCGGACGTTTCCCACTACGTCAGACCCGGTGATCTTGTCGATGCAGAGGCAAGGTTCAGGTCCACATCAGTCTACCTGCCGACGCGTGTCATCCCCATGCTCCCTGCCAAATTATCGGAGAACCTTTGCTCCCTAAGGGAGGGGGTGAAAAGACTATCACTCTCCACTCTTTTGGTATTCGATGAGGACTTCGAACTTCTGGAATGGAAGCATGTTCCATCCGTGATCAAGGTAAAGGCGAACCTCAATTACGAACAGGTCGATAGATGGATCGAGGAGGGCAGGGAACCATTCAATTCCCTCCATAAAGCGGCAACGGTTCTTGAAAAAAGAGGTGCAAGGCTGGAGATCAACACGCCGGAAAAGAAGATCAGGTTCTCGACGAGCTCCAGCATCGACGTCACCTTGAAAAGACCGACAAGGGCCACGAAGATGATCGAGGAGCTGATGGTGGCCACGAACGAATGCGCGGCAAGGTTTCTTGAAGAGAGAGGGGTCCCGACCCTCTTCAGGGTGCACCCTCTTCCGGACAGGACCTCGGCCGAGAAGTTCAACGCTGCATGCGAGACCCTGGGTCTCGATGTCAAGATCGAACCAGATTGGGAAGAAGGCGGGGATCGACAAGAAGAAATGAGCGATGACAGGTTATTGAATGCTCTCCTGTCAGGTGGGAAGATCAGCTTCGGAGCTGCATCCGATGCTGTGATGGATGAAGAGGGGGGAAGGGGGGGACACACGAAATTCTCACCCCCTTCGAAGGAAACCATGGACAGAGCAGTAGCCTCCTACAACGAAGCAATGAAAAGGATCAATGAGGTCGGTTCGGAAGCGGTAAGGGACATGCTGAACCTCAGGGTCCTCAGGACACTTGGTCAGGCTTTCTACTCGGTCGCCAACATCGGGCATTTTGGTCTGAGATCACTGAGCTATCTTCATTTCACATCGCCGATAAGGAGATATCCGGACATACTGGTCCACCGGGCGGTCAAGGCAAGCCTTGCAGAGGAGGGTACCGTTCCCGAGGTCGGATGGCTCGCACCGGAGAGAGAGGAGCTCGAGGACCAGATGGAGCATACGAATGACATGACGGATTCGGCCGAGGATTGGGAACGCGACATGATCGATGTCGCTCTAACGACCAGGATCCGAATGACACCTGAGCTTTTTAAGGGATCACATAGCGGAATGTTGACATCCTTGACCCCCGCTTCCTGCTTCGTGCTCATGGATGACGGGGTCACCGAGGGCAGACTTTCGTATCGGGAGATGTCGCCGTATCCTCTTTCCATGGACGAGAACGAGAGCATGATAATGGTCGATCTTACAGGTGACGCTGCCTTGGATCCAAGGTTCCGAAAGGAAGTTTCACAGGGGCTCAAGGAAGCGGTCGTCCTAAAGCTCGGTGATCGGGTCTCCTGCAGGATCGGAAGGGTATCGATCGCAAGCGGAAGGATCGATCTGGCCATTGAGAGGATCCCCTAGAATGAACATTATCATTTCATTACACTGAGATGGTTATATTTAATTCATATGTCTGCGTTCTATCTCTGGTTAGCGAAGCTTTCCTTAACCATCAAGGTTTGCATGGGGGACGCTTGATGATACTGCCGAAAGGGACTGTGGAATTCCAGATGACGGGTGGGGAGAACGCGATAGAGGAAGTCATGGACAAGATAAGGACGGAGGGCCTTACAGGCTACGTTCTTGTCCTTGGTAAGCTCCAGAACTCCAAGGGAGAAGACGAGGATATTACCGGCCAGCTTGTCTTCAAGGAAGGGGGCGCTGTTCTTTGCGAGTCTGTCCTCAAGAGCAGATCGCACAAGGGAAAGGATGGTATCTTCCCATTCCTCAAGGCGATGATGGTCGACGACGCTTCGATCGAGTTCAAATCCAAGATCGATGTGGAGCCGCCGATGGCCTTTTTCAAGGAATGTTCAATAGACGACACATACCTGGACATCGATGATTTTAAAAATAAGATGAAGGTCGAGGAAGAAGAGAGAAAGAAGGCCGAAGAGGATAAAAGACGCATGGAAGAGAAGAAGGTCGAGATCCAGGACAATGTGGATGAATGGCTCTCCCAGGGTTTTCTTATCCCCAGCTTCCCTGCGGTAATGGAAAAAGGCTTCAAGGAACTCGACGAGTGGTACGAAGAGCTCTCCCGCAGGATGGGGAAGATCGGAGAATACACCAAATGGTTGTCCTCCGTCACAGAGGTGGAAGTGGAGGACCAGAAGGATGAGCTTTTCGAGAAGATGAAGAAGCCAGAAGAGATGCAGGCGATCGAATCTGCCAAGAAGAAGTTCCAGGATTCCCTTGATGCTGTGAATGACAAGCGGCAGGAGATCCTCAAATGGGTCAACCTCTGGAAGGAAGAAGGATACAACACCATCAACATCGAAGAACGGATGGAGGAGGACCTCACCACCGCATGGAACGCAATGACGGAGTTCATGGACCACATCCAGCATCTCAAGGATTTCAGGGAGGAGCTGGAGAAGATCAAGAAGAAGCATGGGGAGGATGATTTCGGCGCGGAGATCAGGGATATCGATTTCCTGCTCAACGACCCGGATGAGATCGATACCATCGAGCGCATGATCAAGGACCTGAAGGAGACCATCGAGGATGAGAAGAAGGAAAAGGCGGAGCTGTTGAAGAAGGCTGAGGAGATCGAGGGAAGGGGATACTCCATCCAGAAATTAAAGGAGATATCCAAAGGCCGGCTCCGTCCCTTCAAGGAGATGTTCAACCTGATGATGAACAACATCCTCAGGCTTACCGAGATAAAGGAAGAGCTTGCGGACCTCGATAGAAGGGACATTCCCGAGGAGATAGACAAGATGGAAGGTTCTATTGTCGATCCCTGGGGCCTCGACTCGTATGAGGAAAAGCTCCTGGAATTGAAGGACCGTATCGAGGGATTCAGGGATGCCCGCGATGAGATACTTGCAGAATTGAAGGATCTGATGGGAGAGGGCTTTGCGGTCGAAGGGCTTGAAGAAGGGCTGCAGCTCCCCGTTGAAAAGTTCAGGCAATTCAGGGCCGACCTTGTGGCGAAGGTAACGGAGCTCAAGGACCTCGGGCAGAAGCTGACCGAGATGGACCGCAGGTGGCTTGACGCCGATTTCGAGGAAGCCGAGGAAGCACTGAAGGACCCATCGAGGATCGATTGGTTGAAGGACAAGATAGGCAGGATCCAGGAGAAGATCGATCTGCGAGAGAGGAAAAGGGAGGAGGCCAAGGATGACATGGAAACCTGGGATAAGGAAGGTTTCATGGTGACCAGGCTCAAGGATGTCATCGAGGGCGACCTTTCGGATTTCAAGGATGTTCACAAGGAGATGAAGGAACGCGTACAGGGGGCTAGAGGGCTTCTCGAAAAGTTATCCTCCCTGGACCTGCAATTCTTCAAGGACAGGGCCGATGATGTCAGGACGAGGATCATGGACCCGTTCGACCTGGAAGGGGCCGAGGATGCTCTGACCGAGCTCTCCGGGTCGATAGAAGCTGACAAGGAGCTCAGGGACAAGATGGCCGGAAGGATCGAGAAGCTCAAGAAAGAAGGTTGGTCGTTCAAGGGGCTGGAAAGCATACTCGAGATAGAACCATACAGGCTTCAAGATACCATCGATGACCTCGAGGACAGAGTATCAAGGCTTTCCAGCGCCAATGATGATATGGCTTCCTGGGACGAGGTCGAAAAAAGGAACCTTTCCGAAAAGGTCAAGGAGCTGAGAGGGAAGCTTAAGGACCTGGGTGATGTAGAAGCTTCGATCGATATCTTCAAGGAACTGCAAGCGACGATCCAGAGGAACAGGGAAAAGAGGGAGAACATAAAAAAGACCCTTGACGAATGGAAGGACATCGGGTACATCATAAGCTCCACTTCTGACCTTCAGGAAGGGAATATCGAAGCTCTCTCGGACTCCTTCGAGGAACTCAGGGAGAAGATCGGCGAACTGGAAAGTATCCAGGAAGAGTTCGATGCCCTCGACACGAAACATTTCCCAAAGGAAGCAGAGGAGATCGAGTTCAAGCTGAACGATCCTGGCCTGTTGGAGGATATCCGGGCTGAAATGAAGGATATCAGATCGAAGATCCAGGCCGACAAGGAGAAGCGCGAAGAATACAGGCAGAGGATCGATGACTACATCGACCAGGGTTTCATGGGCGCGGAAAAGCTGTCCTCGTTCCTCGACGAGGACATTGCCATCGTGGATCTGGAGTTCAGGAACTTCGCCAAGGAGATCGATCAGTTCAGGAAGCTGAAGGAGAAGGTCGGTTTCTTGTTCAATGTGAACGCTGAGGAACCCGAGGAAGTAGAGGCCGAGGAAGATGAGGAGTGAAAGCTCATCCCTCTTCCGTTAATATAACCCAAACACGTCCCTTCTCGCACCTGACAGAGAATTTACCAGTGGCAGGTTCATTGTGTATTCCCTTTGTAGAACCGGGTATGAGGATCTCATTCTTCAACGGCCATTTCAGACCCTGTGTGCTTACCGCTGAGTCCTCGCAGAGAGGTATTATTGAAACTATCCCGGAAGACACCATGGTTAGCTCCTTTCCTGCTCTAAGAAGATACAGACGGTCCTGCCCGATGAATATCTCGATATCAACCCCTCCTGGGGCAATCATCGGAAGCAATCCGGTCGAAAGTATATGGTCAAGTCTTCCATGCTTGCCGCCGGCTATCCTGACAGCATCACATCCCAGGTCAAGCGCCAATCTCAGAGCTATCTCGCCGTCAGTCAGGTCCTTGTCCCTCGGGTACGATATCACCTTGACCCCAAGCTCCTCCGCCCTGGAAAGATGCTCCTGGGGTATTGAATCCATGTCCCCGACGATGTAATCCACATCGATCCCGCCTTCGAAGGCTGCAGCATATCCGGAATCTGCACATATCACGAGATCTGCCTCGGTTTCAAGATCTGTCGTCGTGGAACCCGACAGCAGCAACAGGGCTTTCTTTCCCATCTGTCGTGTAACGACCTTGCATTATTTATTGAATTAGAAAAAAATAAAAAAAAGGGGGAGGCGAAAACCTCCCCCGTCATATGGACAATCTTCCCGATCACTCGCCTTCTTTCTTGTAAAGGTGCGGGAACTGCCCTTCCGGGAACTCCTCCTCAACGGGCTTCACCCGGCCAAGGAGAACCACCGCAGCAAGCACGATCACAAGGATCACCACCAGGATGATCACCGCAAGGACGATCACCACAAGGGTGTTATCCTTCTTCTCCTCCCTTGCATCCTTCACGGTCGGGTCGCGGTTGCCATCGAGATATTCCTCAAGATTGGTCGAGCCGTCATTGTCAGTATCATCCGTTTCCGTGAAATCGTTCATCCACTTGGGTACGCCATTAACGGGATCGGTCATACCCTCGTGGTAGGCATATTTATATTCCCAGTTGTCGGGAAGACCGTCACCGTCGGAATCGGCGTTCTTGGGATCGGTCCCAAGCTGGTATTCCTGAAGGTTCGTGAGCAGGTCGTTGTCATAATCCCGCTCAGCATCGTCCATCGTCTTGTCAAGGCCTACCTGGTCCTCCCACCAGTCGGGCATACCGTCGCCATCGGAATCAAGGTTGCGCGGCAGGGGCTCGATGGTCACGAGGAAATTGTCAGAAGCCGTGTTGTTGTTGGCATCAGTGAGGGTCAGGGTGATATTGTAAATACCCTCCTTCTCGAACAGATACGACATCGTACGGCCCTCTTTCACAACTTCGAGATCCCCGAACCTGATGGTCCACTGTCTCATCTTGATGCCCACATTGTCGTAAGAGAACGAATCCCTGAACTTCAGCAAAGAACCCTTGTAGGATGTGGTATCCTCGGGGGTCACTACAACAGGCGGAAGAAGATCAAGGGCTTCGATCTCGTACATCTCGCTGTCGCTGTTGCCTTCGGCATCATATATGTCGAGATACAGGACAAGGTCACCAAGGATACCGTCCATGAAATATTCGAGGGTATCGTCGCTGCTGCTGATCCTCGTATTGTCGGGTAGAATGAGGAGCCATTCGAAGACTGTGACCCCCACATTGTCAGTGGACGCAGATGCGTTCACAACAAGGGTCTGGTGGCTGCCTATCTCCCCGGGCACCACCGCAACGATCTCGGGTGCCTCCGCATCAAGGACATCGATCTCGTGGACAATCGAAACCGTCGGATTCACACCGTCGGATACCTTCAGCTCGACCGTATAAACGCCGACCTCCATGAAGGTGTAGCTGACCTCAGTGTCGGTGAACGTCTCGCCGTTGATCTCCCAGATGTAGGACACTATTACCACATTGTCCGAAGAGCCCGCTGCCGTGAACAGAACCTCCTCGAACTGATATGCCGTGGTGGGGCCCTCTATCATGGCCACTGGAGATTCGTCGTCGGCTACCATGATGTCCACCTGGTCTGACTGGACCATGTTCATGGACGTATCGTAAACGGTGAAGTAATATGAGAAGTCACCGACGATATCGTTGGGCATGGCCACCTCCAGGTAATAGGTGATGTCCATTACCTCCAATGTATGGGTCTCCCATTCAGCGGCGCCTGGATAGATCAGGGTGACCTGGACCATTTCGACTCCAATGTTGTCCGTTGCATTCACCTTCAGCATGAACGTATCGCCGGTGGTGGCTTCCGAGTCCGAAAGGTCACCTTCGAACATCGGTAGGTCGTTGTCCATGACGGGGACCATGAAAACCTCCGTCATCATCATGTTCTCCTGGAGGTCCTTGGCCTCCAGCCAGAAATAGAGCGGATCAAGGGAATCCGGGACCGGTATCGTGTAGCTATATGTGTTCCCGGATACCTCCAGATCGAAGAACATCGGGGTATCGTCACCGAAGTAGTAGTAGATCACAGCCTCGGTCACGCCTATGTCGTCTGTTATGGTGGCCGAGATGGTGAAGTCATCCCCGGTGTAGGCCTGGTCCTCCTTCAATATGTCGGATATCTCTGGAGGTATAGTGTCGAGGACCTCGACCTCGGTAACACCGGTCCTGTAGAAGTTGCCCGTCGGAACATCGGTGGAGGTGTATTGGTAATAGAGCGTCCCCGCAACCGACGGGAGGTCTATTTTGTAATAATATATCCCAGGTGAGAGCTCGGTCATGGTCATGTTCCGTACCGTGGAATCGAAGGAATACCAGTACTCCACGGTCACGATCCCGACCTGGATGTTGTCGTAGACCATGGTCTTGAACGGGAAATCTTTCTCCCCTGCCTTCGCCACGAGCCTTGTCATGTCGGTGAAGATCTCGGGAAGGTCGTTGTCGGAGATGGTGATCATCTTGTTGGGTGTGGTTATGTCGTTATCGGAGCTGTCGATGATGGTGTAGTTGTAGTACAGCGGGAGAAGTGTATGGCGTATTTCCTGAACGACAAAGTAGTCACCAGAACCACCATATTCCATCGGGATCATCCATATCGGCGAGCCGGTTCCGTACCGGAGATTAAGGTAGGCTGCCTTAATGGCGATGTTGTCAGAGGCGAGCATTGTGAAGTTGTGCGGGTCCCCAGTAGTCGCCGCGAGAGCCGTGTTGTCAGCGTTCATTTCCGGATCGTCGTTGTCATAGACATTCACCGAGAAACCTGTCTCGGTCACTTCGTTGTTGGCATGGTCCGCGAAGGTTATCTCGAAGGATATCGGATCGAGGCTGTCGGGCTGTACGATGAATGTCGAGCTGTTCCACAGTTGCGAGTTCGAATCGTAGGTAAGGTCAAGGGTCCTCGAGTTTGTCCAGTCCTCGTTGTAGCACCATTTGATGGACGCGCTCGCAACAGCGGGACCGTCGATATTGTCGTCTATCTGTGCTGAGAACTTGTAGGGATCTCCCGTGTATGCGTCCGATGTTGCGAGACCGGTGAGGGTCGGAGGATCGTTGTCGGTGACGACAATGGATGTGTACGAGCTCGGCCCCGATGCCCACCAGTTGTTATCGCGGTCCCTGAAATGATACCGGTAGTAGAGGGTGTCCGTTGATCTGAAGGGGACGATTATATTTGCTGTTCCGGTCTGGTCGGAACCGTAACCTGCACCGGATACAGTGAGAGGCTGGATCGTCGGGGTTCCCATTCCGTAATAGTATTCGACGTATGCATAGTCGATGTCGATGTTGTCGTTCATGGTGATAGAGAAGTCGAACTGGTCTCCGGTGGTCGCTGCGGTATCCGAATCATCGCTCACGAAGGTCGGAGCGATATTATCATAGATATCGAAGTAGTAGGTTATGGAGGTCCCGACGTTACTGGAATAGTCGGAGGCCCGGAAGTATAGATAGACACGGTCCCAGTAGTTGCTCAAAGAGATCACATAGAAGAACCTATCTCCCGTAGCTCGAGCCATCGATGCCGAGGAATACGTGGAGGTCTGACTGTCGCGATAGTAGATCGTAACGGTCGAGGGATTGTAGGCGACATTGTCGGACACCACAATGGTCACGTTCGCCGATCCTCCGGTCGTGGGTGTGCCATATAATAATGCATTGGAGAAGGTCGGACCGCTGGTGTCGATGGGGGTCATGCTCTTCGTCGTCATCTTACCCCAGTTACCGTGATAGTCCTTCGCAGAGTAGAAGTAGTAGAAGGTGTCGATGGAATTGGGGGTCAATACGTAATAATCGAAATCGTCCACAAGGGAGAATGAAACGTTCGTATGGGTCCCTGTCCCGTACCAGTACTCGAGATGGACCGCTACCAGGCCGACATTGTCCGTGATCGTGGCGCTGAAATCGAACTGCTGTCCGGTGTAGGCGGCACTGTCGGACCCGTCGGTTATGCTCGGCGCCTGGTTATCCGCAAAGGCCGCCCCTATCTTGGAAACGAAGGCATCCGGAGTGCTTACAACACTCGACTGGTACGGATTTACCGTGGGATAGTTCGTTGAGTAAGTATATCCCGTCATGTAGACGCAGTTGAATTTGTCCATGCTCATCGCATACGGGTATTCCGACCCTGAACCGCCAAGATAGGTCGAGTATGAAAGCGAACTGCCCGTCGAACTGAGATTGACCATGAACCCGTCCGGTGATCCGGACATGCTGCTCTGATACGCCCCTGACGTTACAGGGAAGTTCGAGGAATAGGTCTGCCCGGCAATGTACGCGTTGCCGTTGGAGTCCACCTTGATAGGGCTATATCTGGCATAATCGGAGCTGGTTCCTCCGAGATATGTCGAATAGCTCAGTGCGGACCCGGCCGAATTAAACTTCGTAACATAGACGTCGTTGCCTCCGGGGCTTGTCGTATCGTAGGCCCCGCTTGTTGTCGGGAAGTTCGAGGATCCGGTATATCCCGTTACGTAGGCATTTCCGCTCGAATCCACATCGATCCCGTAGCCGTAGTCGCTGCTCGAGCCCCCTAGGAAAGTGGAATAGGACCCGCCTCCGGTGGAGCTCAGCTTCGTCACGAAGATGTCGTTCCCTCCGTTGATCGTGGTGTCATAGGCCCCGCTGGTGGTGGGGAAGTCCGACGATGACGAGGTGCAGTAGCCGGTGACGTATGCATTGCCGGATGAATCAGATGCAATTGCATAGGCATAATCCGAGCCGCTCCCGCCGAGGAATGTAGAGAACTGAAGGCTTGAACCTGCGGAATTCAATTTGAATGCCACGGCATCGTAACCGGTCCCGCTCCTGGATCCCTGGTATGCTCCCGAGGTCGTCGGGAACTCTCCGTAACGGGGTGTGTATGTGGAGGAATAGCCGGAATAACCTGCGACATAGACATAACCTGAAGAGTCCACGTCTATGGCATAGCCGTAATCGTAGTAAGCACCGCCAATATAGGTCGAGAAGGATAGAGACGAGCCGTCCTGGGACACCTTGGTGACAAAGATCTCCGGATAACTTGAATATGTGAAGCTCGTGGAATACGCGCCGGATGTCGTGGGATAATAGGGGGTGCCGGAATATGTGTATCCGGTCACGTAAGCATATCCGTTCCCATCCGCCGTCCCGGCCCTGCAGTAATCGGAGCCTCCTCCCCCAATGAACGTGGAGTAGTAGAGTTCGCTTCCAGAATAATGGAACTTGGAAACGAAAACATCATAACTTCCTCTGATCGAGGTCTGGTAAGCTCCAGATGTCGTGGGGTAGTCCCCTGATGAAGAATATTGAGTGTAACCCATCACGAACGCGTTCTGGTCATCGTCGACCCCCGCGCCGTAGGTATAGTCATAGGTGTAACCGCCTATGTAGGTGGAGAAATAGAGGGGGTCGATAACGACGGTACGAGTTTCATCATAATCGCCCAGGATGAAGGTGTATGTATCGGAGTCCACCAGAGAGAACCTCACATCGATCTTCTCCGAGGGATCGTCCAGGTAAAAGGCCTCGAGGTTGGAGTCGAAGACCTGGACCTCGCCGTCCACATCGATGAGGAGGGAGCCCTCTGTAATATCGATGGATCCCTGTCCGGAGACGGTCACCAGGATATCGGACGGATCCGAAGAGGGTGAGAGTATGAAATCGTACTTCAATCCTTCATTGCTGTACCGGTACTTCAGGTCGATTCCGTCCCAGACATCGCTGTAAACGACCTCGTTGAAGTTGGGTACATGGGTCACCCAATCCGATTCCTCTCCGATGAGATAGTTGTACTTGGCCCCTATCTCCGCCTGCCCCTCTGGTATGAGGTGGTTGGAATCGTCGAAGGAGAGCTTCAGAACGTGGCCTATCATGACAGGGGCCTCCCTCTCATCCTCCTGGTCGACGACCTCCTTGACGATGTTAAAATAGACGCCGTCGCGGTCCATACCGACCGCCCCAAGGTCCCAGTTCCCGACATAATCGAGACCGCTGTTCCACTGTCCCATGTTCTTCGTAAAATGCTGGTAGGTCGATTTCGGCATTTCGATCCTTTCCAGGTTCTCCTCCGGGAAGACCTCCATGATCTCGCTTGCCCCTTCGGACCCGCCGGCCGGTAGAAGACCGATGAATGCAGAAGTCAACAAAAACGCAGCCAAAAGAATCGATAGTGTAACCTTTCTCATACTAATCACCCACTAGGTAATTCTTAACCTGTACCCCTATAGGAATAATGCCCAGTTTAATCAGGCTCGTGTTATATAAAGCTTTGTCGGAAGCCCCCTGGCCAGGTCATAAAAATATAAATATATGGTAAAATAAGTTAAAAGGTTCGTATATACCCTGATGCTCTGTATAAACTTATGAATATGGGGGCGGCTTGCGCTGGGGAAATCTTCATTTCATTTCCCATGAGGTTGAAGATGGACCGGTGGTTTTGGCGGAATCCCATGATGATGAGAGGTATGGGGATGAGGGGTATGGGAATGATGATGAGAGGTATGGGGATGAGGGGCATGGGAATGATGATGAGAGGTATGGGGATGATGAGTATGGGAATGATCTTGTGAGTGGGCGTGTGGATGGTGTGGGACCGTTGTCCCTGAAAGGTTGACTGGTGAAATTTGATGGGCTTGTTTCGACCTTACTAACACTAGAACGACCCCGAGGGCGATCACCAGGATTATAACAGCGATGCCGACGCTGATCACTATAAGCAGAAGATCGGCATCCAGACTGCTCTGACCGTTACCATCGACGGGAGCCTCCTCCCCTTTCTCAACGATCACCGTGAAGGATTGATTGACAACATTTCCGGCCGCATCCTTTACATGGACGGTCACCTGGTATGTTCCCTGTTCCTCGAAATGACCTTCAAAGACGCCGTTGGGTGTCCAATTCATTACGCCGGTTTTGTAATAATCCACACTGTAAGCTTGGATCCCGCTGTTGTCGGATGAACCGGTAAGGTCTATGGTGAGCGTTTCCCCCACTTGCAGTTTGTTATCGCTCAGACCGTCGATATCGAGCAATATAAACGGAAGTGTGGAGTCCTTCTTGACCTGAACGGTCCTTGGCTCCATTTCGTTACCAGCCAGGTCCGTGGCCCAGTAGGAGAAGGTGTTTATCCCTTCAGGGATCTCGATCGGACCTTTGTAAATGTTCTCGGTCTCGGATCCCCATCGATAGTATATTTTGATGAGCGAAGACCTGTGATCCTCGTCCTGGGGTTCGAGAAGGATGGAAGCCCTGGATTGCAGGAACCAGCTGTTCACCATCTGGTCAGTGAACGTATGCTCCACGAAAGGCACTCTCTTGTCCACCTTTACCAGGTAGAAAAGGGATTCTGCAGTGTTTCCGGCCTTGTCCTTGCCCCTGACCCATATCTCGTTCTCTCCCTCGGGTATCTCAATGGGGTTCTCATACTGGACAGCAGGCTCATCATTGATAGTGTAGTTGATCTCCATGGAGTTCTCCGATCCCTCGATCATCAGTATCGGAGGGACGTTTACCCACCTGGAGGAATTTTCAGCCGTGTATTCGATGCCGTCAAAGAAGCCTTCCAGGGTCGGCTCAATAGTATCGACCGAAAAACGAAGTCTAATTTCCTCGGCGTCGTTCCCTGCTTCATCGGTGCAGGTCATCCTGAGAGTGTGCTCCCCTTCAGGTATGTTGAACGGTGCGAGATATGGTTGCAGGTCCCCGTTCCCGACCGCGTAGTATATCGCCGCAGCATCGAAGGAGGTCAATGTCACCTTCGGGTTTGTAATATACCAACCATTCTCTCCATTTGGTTCGGAGGGGTATACCGTATAGCTGAGATACGGGGCCACCGTGTCCACTTTGAAGGTTCTTGACCTGACCTCCTCCTGGTTACCCGCCTGGTCGGTAGCCTTCCAGTATAGAGCGTTCTCGCCCTCGGGTGCAAGGAATGCCCCCTCGTAGGGCTGGAAATCTTTATTTCCCCATTTGTATGTTATCAGGGTGTCCGGGTGGGAGGTCGAGAGTGTAATAAGTGGGGGAGAGGTGTACCAGTTGTCCTCCGGGAGGGAAGGCTGGACATCAATACCCGAGGTCGGGACCTGGATGTCGACCTTGAAGAGTGCGAGGTTCTTTTCCTCCACGTTGTTGTGCCTGTCGTAGGACCAGTAGGCCAGCGTATGAACGCCGTCTGGCATCCAGAACGGTTCGGTATATTCGGTTTCGATCCCGGAGTCTACCTGGTATCTGATGAACGAACCCGGTTCGGTCTGTAATGTGATCTTGGGGAGGGTCACGTACCAATCATCTATGCCGTCGGGGAATCTGGGCAATGTGCTGATCGTTGTGGCCGGTGGGTCCAAGTCAAGGACGTCCAGGTCATAGGCGACGTTGGTGAATCCCGTGGATGAGAATATAAGCTGGAAGGCGTCGTAGGTCTTCCCCCATTTTGTGAAATCATAGGTGATCGACTTCGATCCGCCGAAGTTCAGGAACGTGACATCCTTGTTGTTTGTCGTTTCAGGGTAGAATGCAACGACAGGCGTTCCAGAAGAGTAGGTCATCTTCAACCTGAACGTTTCCACGTTCGATGGCGGGGAGGTGAACCTGAGGGTCGTTATCGAGTAGGCGTTGATATCCCTGTTAGCATTGATGGGGACTCCGGAATGAGACTTGGTGATATCGCTCCTCAGAGAGCCGTATGGATAGGACTGCTGAGGGTAGACGTATTCGCCGTTCCCCACATATGCAGAGTTCAAGCGCGTTGCCACGATCCATTTGCTGAAGGAGTCCATGAAATCGTCGGAGGACCCGAGGGAGGCAAGAGCCCTGGAGACCCCGGTCGTTCCTCTGTTCGTGTTCGATACGAGGGCCCTCGTCCAGTTCTTACCGCCGTACTGCTCCGCCATGTAGAGCTGGTACATGAAGGATATTCCGTAGTATGCGGTGGATCCGTCCTGGTAGAAGGTCTGGTCCGAAACGACCAGGCCGTAGTAGGGTCTGTATTCGAGATATGCGTAAACATGACCGGCGGTGGCCGAAGAGATGTCGTATATCAGATAGGCCGCGTAATCGGCGCTTCCCTCATTTATCCATAAATTCTCATACCGATCATATTGATCATGGATATAGTGTTCAAACTCATGGGCTGTAATAACCCCTGCCCACGATAAATCAGACCTATCGACATTGAATTCTTCGGTTCCTGGTGAATAGTATCCACCCACAGCGGATGGACCATCTATATCCCAGACTTTGAAAACAACACCAGTGATTTTATCAAGGGGGTCGTACCAATCCTTGACTCGGGGATAGGAGAAATTGATGAAATCGGAAATATATCTATCCAGCAACTGCTCCTCATTCGAAGAGAGATCGCCATTAGGAAATCTCTGAGTCGGGGAAGTATCAACATAAACCGTTAGGATATCATCTTGATAATAGGTTTCCCACGTGGCCCTGGTAGGGGGCGAGGACATGACGGAAGATGAGGAGTGATCAGGAGGATAGACAGCATCTTCGGGAACGGGTTCTGGGGTCTGGATCTTATCAGCACCGGGATAGGCGAACCTCGGTCTGTAGCCAAGTTCCTCCAATCCGCTGAAATCGAGGCCCCCGTATCCCTTTGCGCTGCTGGCTGTTTCGATAGGCTTTCCCTTGGAATCACCTATCGCTCCGAGGAACGAGGCTGCCACCATGGCAATTAGCACTGTAATAGTGATGATCGCTAGGCCGCTTTTCGTTGATCTCCCTTCATACATCCTTATCTACTCCCGTGGGCGTGGTATTCGCCTGAATAAGGGTTGGATTCAACTATTAATAGTGTTGTTCCTAAATATGTCAGCAAATAAGTCAAGCTTAATGTATGACTTTCTATAAAGGGCCCTTCCCTCGGATTATTAAAAATAATGTGGAAAATGGGGACGATCGGACCAATACGATGAATACATAACCAGTAATTTGCACGATCACGGGAAGAAGGGGATCACAAAGCTGGACGACCTTCAAGCTTCCTGCAGTGCCTGAATGAAAAGTCCTGCATGAGGTCCCTTTTTCTCACGCCTGACCGTTCCTTCCTCCTGAAGCTTTTTGATATGATAGGAAAGGGTCTGCTTGGGGATCGATACGATGGATCTGAGATCCGCCTGGCTTATCCCGGGATACATTCCCAGGACCTCGATTATGGCATTCCTGTTCCCCGTTTCGATCCGGGAGGTATCCAAGTGCGCCCCCGTCGGGAAGTACCTCTTGAACATCCCCTCGTGGGCGACCCTGACCATTCCTTCCCTCTCCATAGAGTTCAGATGGTGCCTGAGGGTTCCAGGAGGGGTCGCCACCCCCCTTGCTATTGACTTGAAATGGGCTCCGGGATGTTCCTTGAGATATTCCATGACCTGATTGCGGGTGGGGTGGGAGAGAAGTCTCCCGGAGGAGATCTTCGCATAACCCATGGGGCCTATCAATACGATCACGAACAGGGTCGTGCCCGTTATGAACAGGAACATCACTGCCAATACGGCCAGACTCGTGCCATCCGCTTTTACTCCTTCATGTGGCGCCACTGGCCCTATGTTCTCATCTTTGAGATCTGCGGAGAAGTTCGAATGGAATTCCTTTATGTCGCTCCCTGTGACCGTGAAGCTAATGGAGATCACCTGATCTCGGAAATCACCTCTCCAAAGTGATATCCTTCCTGTCCATGAACCCTCCCTGACCTCGAAGCCGCTGACCGTGACCTTCTTCATACCACCGGGGGAGATCCCGGGAAACGTCTCCTGGTGGATATCCCACTGGATCCCGCTCTTCATGAGAGAGACCTCGACGAAGCCCTGCTCCGTGGGAAGCTCACCGTAGTTCTGGACGTATAAAATGAACATTATCGGGAGCGAGGTGTTGGGACCTATCTCCTCGGCATCGATGCTTGGAATGATATCGTCCCTGCTGATATACAGCTGCCCGGGTATATTCTCCCTTTCTTCCTCGGGCCACAAAATGGCCGCGACGATAATAGCAATGATGAGGATCGAAAAAGCGGTAGGAACTATCTTGATAAGAAGGGACCTCTTCTTCATTCTCCTGTCGAGATGCTTCCTGAAGCATTTTGGACACAATGGAAGCCCGTCAGTGTTCCTCTGGCAGTATGAACAGATCGAAGCTCCGCAATGCTGACACATGAAGGATGCGGGGATGGACGGGTGATTCGAGCACTGGGGTCTGAACGTCTCATCCCCCTTCTCGGATGACCCTGTCTTCCCTTTCATGCATGAAAGAATGGATTTCGTATTTAAATTAAGATTGGACCGGTTTGGGACCCGTTCATCTGGATGAAGCTCTTTTCGGTCAGCGGTCCCGCTTCCTTACGGCAATCGCAAGCACGATCATGGCCGCGAGCGGAAGCACGAGCAGGAACGGGGAAGGCGAGTCCTGATCGCCGACAGTGTCCTCGGTGCTGTCATCATCGTCGTCGTCATCCGTTGGTAACGGATCGACGACCTCCCTGACGGTGAACGAGACCTCCTGGGATTCCAGGACGTTCCCCTCCGTGTCCTCGATGACTGCGTGATAGGATATCACCTCGCCCCCCTCAAATGGGCCGGCCTCGTAGGTGAACGTCTCGTCGCTCACCTCGAACATGTCCTTGGGGGGCAGGCATGTATCATCAATGCAGATGATGACCTCAGCGGACGAGACATAGGTGTCGTAAAGGGTCACATCCAGCCTTATCGTTATCAGTTCACCCTCGTCGGGGAACATCGGGGTATGTGAGATCGATGCGATCTCCGGGGGCGTTGGAACGTCCTCGTTCTCCACGACCACTCCGATGTTCGCGATGCCCGAAAGCCCCTGGGTATCCACCGCCCTTACCGATATCGTCAGAGCACCGTTGCGGCTGTAGGTAGTGTCCCACTGATATGTGTATTCCGATCCCGAAAGCGACATCTCCTCCCATCCTTCCTGACCTATCCTTACCTCAACCAGATCGATATCGTTCTCTGAGGAAACCTCTGCCGTTATCTCCACGTCGCCCGAGACCGATCTTCCGTCCCCGGGTGAAGTGATCTCGACCTGTGGCGCGTCACCGATCTCCTGAGGAAAGGCCTCACCAACGGCGTCGCAGTAATTGGCGACGTAAAAGGAAGGGGGAATGGTCGTCCTCGGCTTGTAATTGTCCTGGGCGTTGAAGACCGCCGCATAGACCACGATGTTATCGGTATCGATATCACCGAAGCTGTCGCCCAGGAGGTCCTCGACATCGGCGCCGGTCCAAGATGCGGTATAGGTCTGGGAATCCCCGGCTGCCACGGAGATCTCCCCATCGAATGCGTAGCCAAGCAGCGAGTTCGGGTAATTGTTGCCGTCATAGTCAAGGTATCTCGATACGATCTCGACGATCTGGACCTTCAGGAAACCTTCGTAGGCCTCTGCCTCGTCGTTCGTGACGGTCGCTTCGACCGATATCTCGGACCCGCCCTTGTCGTAGGCAACAAGGTCCACGGATACAGCGGGGACATCTCGCTGCAGGCAGTTGTCGATGTTCTCGTTGTAGACATCACCGGAGCTTACGGACCCGACCCTTTCATCGTATCCCCCGTCGAACATGACCGTGGGGAATCCTTCTGGTTTGTAATCGCCCACCCTCTCGGATGCATCCTCGACCCTGTCATCGATGAGCGTTATGAAACGGAAATCGTCCCTTTCGTAGGATAGGTCCTTCAAGCCCTCGGAGGCCGCCGGACAGTACTGACACCATGTAGCGGTGATGTCTTCGACGAAGACCGATCTCGACCCTGCGGAAAATTCCTGGGCATCAACTGCTTCCTTCCCGGTGGGCACTATGCCAAGGAGCATGGAAAAGGCCATGAGGGAAAATACTACGGTAGTTAGGATCATCTTGAATGAGCGGGACATACGATCACTCCGTTTTCGGGTGATTGATGGAACTGGGCTTTAACGCTTGCGGAGGTAAAAGCCGTTGGTGCTTTGTTATTTGTCCAGCTTCCAGGTGGTGGTCTCACCATCTTCCAGGATTATCCCCATTCCTTTCAATCGGTCCCGGATCGAATCCGCGGTGGACCAGTCCTTCCTGTTCCTTGCTTCTGTCCTCAGATCGATCAGGAGCCTGATCAGACCTTCCGCAAGCTCGCTCCCGATGCTTTCCTCATCATGCGAGAACACCAGACCGAGAATGTCCGTCAGCTCCTCCATTATGGAAATGAGCAGATATGCATGCCTGCGGTCCAGCCTCCCTGCCTTCTGAAGCTCCTTGACCTCGTTATCGAGCTGGAACAGGGTCGCTACTGCTATACGGGTGTTGAAATCGTCGTCCATCGCCTCGATGAAGGACCTCTTGATCCCAAAGGCGGTCTTGAGAACATCCTCGTCGGGCTCTCCGAGGTCTGGTATCGTCCCCCCCTCGATCTCACCCACTGTACCTTTGAGGGTCCAGTGAAGCTTCTTCAGTCTGCCGAACGAAGTGCTGGCCTCATCCATGGCCGCATCCGAGAAGTCTATGGGGCTCCTGTAATGGGTGTAGACAAGGAAGAAACGGAGTGCCATGGGGTCATATCTCTCTATCACTTCCTTGACCGTGAAGAAATTACCCAGGGATTTGGACATCTTCTCCTTGTTGATCTCGAGGAAGCCATTGTGGAGCCAGTACTTGACGAACTTTTCTCCCGTGAAGGCTTCCGCCTGCAGTATCTCCGATTCGTGGTGGGGGAAGATCAGATCGATCCCTCCGCCATGGATGTCCAGGGTCCTGCCGATATATTTCCATGACATCGTGGAGCACTCTATGTGCCACCCCGGCCTTCCCTCGCCCCAGGGCGAGGCCCAAGAGATCTCCCCTGGCTTTGCCGCTTTCCACAGGGCAAAGTCCTTGGGGCTCCTCTTCTCCTCGTCGATCTCCACCCTTGCGCCGTCCCTCATCTCTTCAAGGGACTGATGTCTGAGCTTCCCGAAAATGTCCCTTGCCTTCTCGACCTCGAAATATACGGAGCCATTCGCTACATAGGCATACCCTTTATCCATCAATCCCTTGACAACGGTGATCATATCGGGTATGGTCTCAGAGGCCTTGGGATGGATGGTCGCCCTGCGGACATTGAGGTGGTCCATGTCCTCGAAGTATTCCTGTATATAGCCCTCGGAGAGAACGAGCGGAGGTACCCCTTTCTCCGCCGAGCGGTTGATGATCTTATCATCTACATCCGTGAAGTTCTGGACGTATGTTACATTGAAACCCCTGTATTCGAGGTAACGCCTGATCGTATCGAAGGCGACATATGTCCTTGCATGACCGACATGGCAGACGTCGTACACTGTTGGACCGCAAACGTACATACCCACCTTGCCTTCCTCGACGGGCACGAACTCCTGCTTGCTCCTGGTCTCGGTGTTGTGGACTACCAGTGTCATGCATTACCTCCGCTACCGGAATGCGGACATGCTTATTTACATTTCACCGGGATGGCGGACATCAATCTGTTCCGGCTGTCCTGGCAAGGCGTATGGCCTGCAGGTTCTTCTCCTGGGGGACCCACTGAAAAAAACACTGGTCGAAATTTAGCTGGGTCTTCCTGGCCAGCATGTAATAGTCCATCGAATCGAAATCCCGATCGGGGGGCTGCCCGTTCATGTGATTGATGACATTCCTTGAATCCCCTTTCATTATGACCCTTTTCACTCCGTTGTCCGCTGCAAGGTGCATCCCCTGAATGAGGGCTTCCCAGTGAGCTCTCTGGGAAGTACCCGAATAATCCACGGCCCCGCCTAACTGATCAAGGATCTGGCCGTTCAGGACCAGTACCGCCCCGATGGTTATCTGGGAGCCCTTGAAAGGCGTGTCTCCGTGGAAGTAGAGCTCGTAATTTTCCTCCATATCGATCCCCACCCGAATCTAGCGGCGAGATATTTAAAATCGACTGGAGCCGGCCCCCGGAGGTCCCTTTATCTTCGGTCCTTTTTCCTTCTGTCCCTGGAGAATGACCTGTTTCCCTGATCCGGTTTCCTTTGACCACCGGACCTGCCTTTGTACCCTTGGCCTCCTCTTGGCCTTTCGGGTCTGTTCTGGGGGCGTCCGCTCCTTTTTCCATCTCTGGGAGGGCCCCGATCATCCTTCCGGACCCTGTGCTCTCTCCTCTCGGCAGGACGGGGGGCATCGTCAACGAATACCTTCTTGCCGCCGACCCTAAACAGCGATATCTCATCCTTGGCAAGGGGAGATACGAGAACGTAGGGATTTTTTACGGGACCGGTTATCCTTATGATCTTTCCCAACGGAATTCCCTTTGAATCACATACTACCTGACCTATCCTCGGTGTGATGTCAGCCCTCACAACGATGGATCCTTTTGGGGAAAAGTTCACGACGCTTCCCAATGGTTTCATGACCGGCCTCCTTCGATGTCCAAGGTGAGGTGTATATGTAAGGATTTCGGAGGCTCGATCTCGGGTGGCAACATAATTCCAATATATGCCTCTAGTGATATGGGATTCAAACGGAGGACAGTGATGGAGGCGGATTACTATCAACTTCTGGGAGTTGCACCCAACGCAACAGGCAAGGAGATCAAGCTTGCCTATCGCAGGATGGCCGAGGTATACCATCCCGACAAGCTGAGGCATCTCCCGCCCTCCGTGAGAAAGGAAGGGGAGGACATCATGCGCCTTCTGAACGAGGCGAAGTCGGTCCTCCTCGATCCGGACAAGAGACTGGTATACGACCGAAGGATCGGCAATATGGGGTCAAGGGAGGATGCTATCATCGTGCAGGAGTTCGACCAGGCCGTCTCCTACGAGCCCGAATCCTACATTGCCCTCGAGAGCGAGGAGGTCGCCTCCATGATGTCGAGGGTCCTTAACGGTCTGAAGGAAGTGTTCGTTCGTGACAAGGACTTCCAGAACAAGATCGCCATCGCACAGGAGATCGTCGAGGCAAAGGTCCTTGAGGAGAGGAGTTTCAGGATAAGGACAGTGGAGGCCGATGACGGTTTCGAGATGTACATTGAAAATGATGAGGACCGTAGACGCGTCAGGGCAAAGTTGATGGAGGATGAGGAGGGGGACGAGATAGAGATGACCCTGGAGTTCAAGAAGGTGACCGGAAGTTCATCCGAAAAAGCCCCAAAACCAGGCCCCAGGAAAAAGAAAAGATCGTTCAGGATAGTGGCCATTGAGGGCGACGAGGAGAACTCGGAGGAGCCCCCTGGCAATGAATGGGAGGCCTGATATTGGATGAGGTCTCGCACCTCAGAGAGAGGGAGAAAGGGCTGCTCATAGGGATCTGCACCCTCGATTTCTCATATTTGCACGATATAGTGAAGACCCTCAAGGAGAGGCAGATACCCCGCTCCATCCTGGAACCAGGCACCGTTTTCGATGCCCGGATGGATTGCCTTATACTTGAGAGGGGTGTCGAAGCACCGACCTTCACATTCAAGTCGCCGAACATTGTAGAGCTCACCTCGGATCCGAAGGAAACGGTCGACAGGGCAGTTGCTGCATGCTTCGGCAAGGAAAGGCCCATTCAGCTTATCGCCGGGGTTGATCCCGGCAGCAGGCCTGGTATCGCCTTCATCGCGGACGGGACACTGATCTCCGCCTCCCGCTCGGGGAGTCCCTCATCAGTAGTGGAGATACTGGTCCATGCCAGGAGAGCTTACAGTCCCAAGGAGATGCTGGTGAGGGTGGGAGACGGTGACCCCTCCCGGGGCTCGCAGATAATCTCGGACCTTAGGGCATCGGGTTTCAGGGTGGAGATCGTTGACGAGAGCCAGACGACCAGAACAAAGAGGTACAGGGACGAGAACGCCGCCGTTCTTATAGCCAGAACGCCGGGGGAGCCTGCTTGAGACAGGTTCCGAGCTTGATAACATACTGATTAACCTTATATCGGACATTCTTCATTTGACCACAAAGAAAGAACGAGGGGCCCATTTTGACCGACAAGGTAGAGATCAAGGTCGAGCCCACGTTGAAGAACGACGTGGGATACATGAGGGCAAGGCTATCCACTAAATCGAGGGAGGAGCTGGAGGTCTCGCCCGGGGATATCATATCGATCAAAGGAAAAAGGGAAACGGCAGCGGTGGTCTGGAGGGCTCCGATCCAGGATGAGAACAAGGATATCGTCCGGATAGACGGGATCACCCGAAAGAACGCCGATGTCTCCATCGGGGACAAGGTCGTCATCAGAAAGGTGGACCCCAAACCCGCGGAGAGGATCAATATCTCACCCGCCATCAAGGATATGCCCAACCTTCAGTTCGCCAACGGCATAGACAACTTCATCAAGAAGTCCCTTCTGAAAAGACCTGTGACCTCGGGGGACACACTTATCATCCAGGGGATCGCGCTGATGGGGAGCCAGCTCCCGTTCGTGGTGTCAAGCACCAAACCAAAAGGCGTTGTCCAGATAACCGCCGACACCATCATAAAGATCTCAAAGGAGGCCATCCAGGAGGACATTGTCTCAAGGGTCGCCTACGAGGACATCGGCGGCCTGAAGGACGAGCTCAAAAGGGTCAGGGAGATCATCGAGCTTCCCATGAAGCATCCCGAACTCTTTGACAGACTGGGGATCGAACCCCCGAAAGGGGTGCTTCTTCACGGTCCTCCTGGGACCGGCAAGACTTTGATCGCCAAGGCCGTCGCAACAGAATCCGGGGCATCGTTCTTCTCGATCCAGGGACCGGAGATCATGAACAAGTACTACGGTCAGACCGAGGAGAACCTCAGAAAGAAGTTCCAGGAAGCTGAAGAGCACCTCCCTGCCATAATCTTCATCGACGAGATCGACTCCATCGCCCCGAAGAGGGACGAAGTAAAGGGCGAGGTGGAGAGGAGGGTGGTCGCACAGCTGCTCACGCTCATGGACGGTCTCGAGGAGAAGGGCAGGCTCATCGTCATAGCCGCCACGAACAGGGTCGACCATATCGATCCGGCTTTGAGGAGGCCGGGCAGGTTCGACCGGGAGATCGAGATCGGAGTCCCCGACCGACCCTCCAGGGTGGAGATCCTGCAGGTACATACGAGGAACATGCCCCTCTCGAGCGATGTGGACCTGGACGAGCTTTCCGACATCACCCACGGCTTCGTGGGTGCCGACCTTGCCGCGCTTTCAAGGGAGGCTGCAATGAAGGCGCTGAGGAGGTATCTGCCTGACATCGACCTCGAGAAACCGATCTCCCCCAATATACTCGAAAAGATCGAGGTCCGGATGGAGGACTTCAAGGAGGCCCTGAAGGAGATCGAGCCATCCACGATGAGGGAGGTCATCATAGAGGTCCCGAGGGTGAAGTGGGACCAGATAGGAGGCTTGAACGAGGTCAAGCAGAAGCTCATCGAAACGGTGGAATGGCCCCTCACACATCCCGAGGCATTCAAGAACGTCGGCGTGGACCCGCCGAGAGGAGTGCTTCTCTTCGGCCCCCCGGGGACAGGAAAGACCCTGCTGGCCAAGGCCGTTGCAACCGAGACCAAGGCAAACTTCATCTCGATCAAGGGGCCGGAGGTACTATCAAAATGGGTCGGGGAATCGGAGAAGGCGGTCCGGGAGATCTTCAAGAAAGCAAGGCAGGTGGCGCCCTGCATCATCTTCCTCGATGAGATCGATGCCCTGGCACCGAGAAGGTCATCCTCCGGGGACAATCATGTCTCGGAAAGACTGGTTAACCAGCTTCTGACCTCCATGGACGGCATAGAGGACACCGAAGGGGTCATCGTTCTCGGTGCCACAAATCGTCCGGACATCCTCGACCATGCACTGTTGCGGAGCGGCAGGTTCGACCGAGTTATACTGGTCGGCGCTCCCGACAAGAAAGAGAGGCTTGCCATCTTCAAGGTCCATACCAAGGAAATGCCGTTGGACAGGAACATCGACCTCGAGGAGCTGGCTGGAACCACGGAAGGGTACACGGGGGCCGACATCGAAGGCATCTGCCGGGAAGCGGGCATAATCGCGTTGAGAAGGGACATTGGCGCCAGGAAGGTCACGCTGAAGGATTTCCAGAGCGCGTTGACCGAGGCCAGACCATCCGTTGACCAGGATACGATAGAGGCATATGAGAGGATCGCAAATGCCTGGAAGGGCGGAATAAATAAGAAGGAGAAAGAAGATAAAGGCCTGCATTATTACGGATAAATGTCATATTTGTCTGGGGTGAGTAGATATGAGGTTCTTCGCTAACGATGTACAGGACAAATACGTGATGTCCAGCGACGGCAAGTACCTCGGAACGGTGGACAACCTGGTTGTCGACACCAAGTCCGGAAAGGTGCTCCATATACTTGTTATTCCATCGGAGGAAGTGGACATCAGGAAGTTCAGGATGGATTCACAGGACCGCCTGGTCCTGCCTTTCAACAAGGTAAAGTCCATTAAGGATGTCATAATAATGTCCGCCCTGGATTGAAGGATGATAGATATCGGTTTTTATTTTGGACCGGGGATGGGTGAATATGAGGTTCATAGAACCCGGAACACCCAGTGATTTCGAGCTGGTTCCTTCACTTGCAGTGATGGGTCCGACACCGGTATGGGTGAAGGACGAAAGATACAATCCCGTAAGGATCGACGGAGATAGTGTCAGCGTTGTGAAGCTGGTATCCGAACTGGCGGAACGGTTCGGAACGGTTCACTACATAGACATCCTGGGAATACGCAAGGGTGTCGTTGACTGGGAAGTGTTCAGGGCGGCCGTGGAAAAGAGCGACAGGATATGGGCCGACATGGGCGTCATCTACTCGGACGGCCTCATAGATGTCATAATGGCCGGGGCCCAGGAGGTCGTGGTCACCACGAAGATGATCGATTCCCTCGAGGAGATCGTGTCCTCCTTCGAGCTTACCGAGAACCTGATACTCCAGATCGATTACGACGGGTCCCTGGTCTCGAGGGACCGCAATATAAGGAAGATGTCCCCTGGGCAGCTCGTGGAGGAACTATCCTCCTTCGGAATGGAGATGTTCATACTTGACGATATCAGGGAAGGAAGGGCCTCGATCGACCGGGGATTCCTGGACCAGGTCATCGATAAGATGCCTGAAGGAGGCAAAGTGTATGCCGGTGTCGAGGACCTCCGGGAGATGGAGGAGCTTGCCGAGGCGGGGATCTCCGGAGCGATCGTCAGCTGCTCGAAGCTCCTGGAGGGGATAGGTTGAGCGAGGAGCTCAAGAAGATACTGGCCGCCATATTCAGGCTGGGGAAAGGGACCAGCCTTACCAAGACCGAGATGGTCAATCTCATGATCTACAATCTCAGATGGTTCGATCCCAAGGGAGCGAAGGCCGTTATCCAGGCCGGTTTTCAATCGGGGCTCTTAAAGGCCGAGACCGAAGGTCAGATGGCACCTACCTTCGACGTGGACGAGGTGGACACCGATGTGGAATGGGAGCCTCCGAAGGACCTCGACCTGGGAAAGATCGTGAGGCCCCTGATGGAGCGTCTCATATCCGCGGTGGAGGAGGCCGGCCTCGATAAGAAGGAAGCGGTCAGGAGCATCAACAGGACCTCGGAGGAGCTCAACCTTCTGTTCCCGGCCGCGGCTGTCTATATCGGGATCGAGAAAGGGGCCGACATGTCAAGGTTCTTCCACGAGGTAGAGAACTTCATACTTTACGGGGATCGATGATGTCCGCCGATGAGGTCCGAGCTTCCGAAAACAGCTGCATGGAGGTCAGGAGAGGGCAGCTTTCCCATCTGGAACCGATGATCGGGTCCTTCATCGAAGATCCCAGGGGTCCTCTTTCGATATTCCGCAGGGAAAGATCCCCGAAGGTCGAAGTTTCACAGCTCCTTGCCGTCTCCGAGGCGCTCGAAGCGAGGGGGAGGTACCGGGAAAGCGTGAGACCGCTCGAAACGCTTGTAGGTAGGAAGGAGATAAGTCCCGACCTCAGGGACATAGCACTGGCGCGTGCCGGTCAGATAGGGGTACTCCACGGTCTTCCCATGGACCTTGGTCCAATCGTTTCGGAGCTGGGTCTCTCGCGGAAGGACCTTGGATCCGCCATCCAAAGCTTCAGGAGAAAAAGGGATAGGAGGGAGCCTCTCAGGGATATGGAGAGACATCTGCTCCAGGCGCTCCTTCTTGATGAAGGAGCGGAGCATGTCGAATCGCGCTCTCTGGGAGCCGACCATGTGAAAGGGGCCCTAGACGGTTTCCAGCTTGCTCTCTCGCTTGCCGCCGAGGTGGAGGGGGAAGTTGGAGAATTCCACCGGACCAGATGTATGTACCACCTCGGCTCCTTCATGCTGAAAAGAGGAGACCTCGTCAGAGGCCCGGAGGTCATCGATGTCGCCCTCAGGAAGGCGGAGGAGGGAGAGTTCATGAACCTTATGGCCTCCATCCGGAAGGTCAAGGGATTCTATGAGGACGATCTCGATGAAGCAGTGAAACTTCTCGGGGAAGCGGAGGAGGCATCGAATGAGCTAGGGAACATCCTCGAAGCTGCCGAGATCGTTTTCATCAGGGGGAACAGGAGCGCTTCGGAATCTAGCGACGCGGATGTTGTCAAGGAAGGGATCGAGCTGATGCTTTCATCCGCGAACAAAGTGGAGGAGCTTGGATACGATGAGATGGGGGCTTCCTACCGTTCGGAAGCGGCCCTCTGGAATGCAAGGACCGGGAACCCTGGAGATGGGGTCAAGCAAGCAAGGACCGCTTTCAGATATTTCAAGGGATCCGACGACAGGGAGGCGATGATCAGGGCAGGGTGCATCCTGTTTTTTTGCTACATCAGGGCGGATGAAAGAAGGAGGGCAAAAAAGCTTCTTTTGGACCTGATCACGAACCATCCCGTGAAACAGTTCCCGGCATCCTTCGGTATTCTCAGGGAAGCGGTCACGGGGGTTCAGTGGCTGAGGGAGGACCGCGATACGAAGGAGCTCTTCGAGGACGAGGTCGTATACACGATCGAGAGGGTGGCGGTCGATGAGATAATCACGAGGGCGAAGGAAGCGTACCCAAACGAGTTCGGGGCCATGCTCAGGGGGATCCCGGACATCACCCACATAGAACCCGTGATGGAGGGGGCCAGCAACAGGAGCAGTTTCCTGTTCTCGCTTTACAGCAGGTTCTCCCAGAGGAATGTAGAGGGGGAGGGGGTCGTCCACTCCCACCCTTCTGGCTCGGCAAGACCGAGCCGTGCGGATCTTTCCATGTTCGGAAGGTTCCCCGGGATAAACATCATCATCGGCTACCCCTTCAGGGATGATTCGATGGCGGCCTATGACAGGCTGGGGAACAGGGTAAGACTGGAGATCGTCGACAATCGAAGAGGCAGGGCCAGAGAAAAAGGACTCTGAAACAAAATATATAGGTCCGTGGTCTTTAATAATTTATGAAGGAGGAGGAAAACACAAGACCTTTTATTCCGATACTTTCATCCTTCCTTCTACTATCGATCATTTTCTTGAATGGATGTCTTGATACAGATGATGGGGGTAATAAAGGAAAGGATATGGACCCCATATCATTCAACGACGCAAAGGTCATTGCTCGAAGTTTTGTTTACGAGAGTCTGCCCGATGCTGTAATGATCAGTTGCTACGGATGCGAATTCTCCAGGGACTTTAATCAGGACCTACATCCCGGGGTAGGGTTCAGGACCTTGTGCCCAAAAGACAATAAGATCCTCGACGGAATGTGTTATTATTGGACCTTTATTTTTCTTAACGAGAAAACAGATGATTATCTGGAGGTCACCTTCAATTCGAACGGAGAGGAGTTGTTCGGTCCGAGAATGTATGAAGTTTTTTTCCAAGATGCGTGGTACCATGAAAATATATCGGGATGTGTTGACACGCTAGAGCTTGATCTGGGAGCCAAGAATACCTCAGAATGGAAAATCGATTCTTCACCTGGGCAAAACGCCGTTGTATATTGGCTGCTTTTCGATCCGGTTCTACAAATGCCCACATGGATCGTTTACAATGCTGACAGAACTAAAATACGGTCGGCAATGGAGTTCAATGGAGAGACAGGGAAGGTCCTTGAGAAGAATTTCTCTTTTCCCGAGATATCATTTCAGGAAGGATATTCCAAGATGATAGCAAACGAGGCCGTTAAAGAAGAAGAACTGCGGTTGGTCAGGGCCCAAGGTTATGAACTATCGTCGGTGAATCCCAATTATCTCTCACTTCCCAATTTCAGGTATGGATATCTTATTCCTCCGGATCCAAGCCCTGGCAACGGAAGGTTGTCATACTGGCATTATAAATTGAATACAAGGGACATGACCCCGGGAATTGAAATGGTCATTTGGTCAACGGGAATAACACAGTCTAGAAGATCTGTGGATATCCCTGAGAAAGTAATGTATCCAAAGCCATTCAATTATTCCTTGATAATCGATAGTCCTGCAATACAAGGGATACTCAACAACAACTCGTTCGGTTCGAATGGTGGCTATTACAGGTTCTCCCTTGGAATTTATCTTCCGAAAGGATACTATGGTCCTGACGATTGGAAGGCTGTATGGGGTGTGGATTTTGATTATTCTCCTGATTGTATCGGATCTAATAGTATCGATGCAATTACCGGTGAGGTTATTTGATAATGAAAAATTCAAAGAGTAACGAGCGCCCCGGGCACTCGCGAACGAGGGGGGCGTTCTCGTCAGGACGGAGTGGGGGTTTGGAATAGGGGATTGAGAGTGTGTTCAGGTTTTAAAAACAGTTTCAGTCACTCCGCATTATAGATATTGTGATTCGTCCATATTTAAAATCTCTATAACAACTTTTGTAATGTTATATAAAACTTGTTAAAAATCGCTTCAATTCCTACACTTTATGATACACAACATGTACATATAATATTATTAAGGCATTTTCCGGGAAGAAGAGGCTCATAATCATTATATCCATTGTCCAGCATATCTGGATGGGGATTTGAAGGGGATGAGAGAGATAAGGGAGGAGAACAGGATAGGGAAGTTCTATCCCGCAAGGGTCATTTCGGAAGTAGTTAGATTGTTGGGCAGGAAACCCGTCCTTCTCTTGCCCTTCATCGTACCAGTGCTTGTAACCATCGCGGACATGGCAGGGGATTGGATAATAATCAACCTGTTACATGATATCGAGCTCCCCACAATATTGACCTGGTTTTCCGATCTGCTTTACAGGAGCGATAATGATTATCTTGGATTGTACTACACCTGGAACGCCCTGACGTTGATCGTTTCGTTCTTCGCCGGCATAATAGTCTCGGCCTGGGCCATACAATCCTACTGGGCCTACTTCAGACTGGGGGACGTTTCATTATCCGCCAGCTTGAAGAAGGGGATTGGTTTCTTCCCGAAATTGCTGGGTGCCAGGCTCCTGGTCGTTCTGATCCTTCTGATACCTGGTAATCTCGTTCAGTTGATAATGTACGTCATGATGATCAGGATGCTGGGATCGGTGGACGAATACCTCCGATACATGAGAGCGTGTGGGATCCCGATCTCCATTTACATGATCGTAGTCTCAGCCTTCTTTGTTTTCATATTCCACGCTATCATGATCGAGAAGAAAGGTGTGATAGGCTCCTTTAAGAGGAGTTTCAAGGTCGCGGTCAAGAATTACGGGAGGGTCGTGGCGATCATGGCACTGCCTCTCCTTGCTGCCATACCATTCATTCTGGTAGGTATAATGGCCTGGAATGGCATTGGGTCCAGAAATCACCTTTACAATGCCCTGAGCTACTGGATACCCACGATCATTAGTCTGCTTATGGCACCTGTTGTTTTCTATTCACTTACCCATGCATATATACTTTCGGTAAAAGGAAGGCGGAGGGGATACCGGGTGAGGTTCGGAAGATGATGACCCTGACTTTGTCCTTCAAATGCTCGGTGAACTACTTGCCCACGTACGAGATGACGACTACTCTAAGCCCTTTCCATGAGGTACGCGGCGAACTCCTTCAGGAACGTGACCACCTCCGGATCGAGGTCGGCACCCTCCAGTGCATTGATGCCCTCTTCGGTCCTCGACCTCGCCATCTCCCTGCTGTATCGCTCCGAGCCGGTGTCCCTGATGATCTGCCTTGCTTCCTCCGCCCTATCAACGGTCAGAGCAGGGTCCCCCAGGCATGAAAGGAGTTTCTCCTTCTGCGCCTCGGTCCCGTTCTCGAGCGCTTTGATGATCAGCAGCGTCCGCTTTCCTTCTTTGATGTCCGAGAGGTCGTTGGGACCCCCCCTCTTGGGGTCCCCGAAGAAGCCGAGGATGTCATCTATGATCTGGAAAGCGATCCCTACCGGTACGGCGTACCCCGAAAGGGCATCCATCTGCTCCTTGCTGGCACCATGCAGGCTTGCACCTATCCGGAGCGGTCCGTCGAAGGTGTACCTCGCCGTTTTGTAGGTATGGACCTTCGATACCATCTCCTCGGACCATTCAGGCAGCTCCACGGAGAATAGGTCGAAGACCTGCCCGTACCCGGTATCCCTGATCATATCGGCCTGATGCCCCAAAGCCTCCCTTATCCTGTCATCCGGGAAACCGGATACAAGAAGCGCCTTCTCTCCGAAGGACTCCGCCAGGTCCCCGGCGATTATCGCCATGTTCGTCCCGAAACTGCCCGCCTCCCCGCGGTAGATCATCGAACCGTGAAGGTTCGAATAATGAACGTGAAGCGAAGGTTTTCCCCTTCTCGTGTGGGACCTGTCGATGATATCGTCATGTATCAGGAGCATCGATTGTATAAGCTCCAGGGCGATGGCCGCTTTCCTGGCCCTCTCAATATCCTTTCCTCCAGCCGCCCTGTATCCCATAACGGCAAGGATGGCCCTGACCCTCTTCGCATCCCTCATCGTGAATTCCTTGATGGAACCGATGATGTCATGGACCAGGGGGTCGTCCATGGAAACGGATATCTCACGCTGGAAGAACTCTTCAAGCTCTGCCTCTATGGCTTCCCTCTCCTTTGAAAGAACCGAGGAGATATCCAACCGAAACACCCCTTGCCGGTTCCATGCCGTGCTTCGTATATATATGATATCCCGAAGGGCCACATGGCCGGAAATTGGCCGAACCACGATATTTTCCGGATAAATATGGAAATAATGGAAGGAAAAAACTTAAATCCTACTCAAATGAATGTTCGGTTCGTTGGGGATGCAAGATGTCTACCTTTCTGACTAACAGATGGACGGAAGAGATGAAAGCAAATCTGCCGAAATGTCCGGCGTGCGCCGGTGAGATGGAATACGGATTCCTGATCTCGAAGGATGCCATCTACTGGGCTGGTACCATCGAGGGGAACAAGTTCACAGATGTCGAGGGGGCCGTGACCGGACCTTTCAAGAAGCCTCTCGGTATCTCGATGGCAAGATGCCATCACTGCAGATTAATGATCACCGTCTATCCCCCCGAGTGAAGGGCATTCGAGCTGGAGCGTCGTGTGGACGACCTGATACCTATCCTTCAGCATTGTCTTTAGGTCGTTCGTTACCTTTCTACCAGCATCCTTTTTCATCTCAGCTTGCGTGATGCACACATGGGACGTCATCATCCTCATTCCGGTGGTGATCTCCCAGGCATGCATATCGTGGACATCGGTGACCCCGACCACTTCCTTCATCTCCGAAGAGATCCTGTCAAGGTCCATATCCTTCGGTGTCAGCTCTAGGAGTATCCTCGAGGAATCCCTGATTATCCGTACGGACCATATCAGAACAAGGACCGCAATGAGTACAGAGACCAGGGCATCAAGCTCGTATCTTGGCCAGAACAACATGACCACACCCACGACGATGATCGCTCCGGAGGATATGGTGTCGGCCAGCATGTGGGCCATCGCACCTTTGATATTGAGGTCGTGGCGCCTGGCCCGAAGCAGAAGATATGCGGAGATCAGGTTGGCGAAAAGGCCCACGAAAGCTACGGCCAGCATCGGGCCGACCTCGAGGTCAGGGCGGTCGACGAACCGGTGGTATGCCTCGTAGATGATGAAACCCGAGAACAGCATGAGGCCCAGGCCGTTGATCAAGGCCGCAAGGACCTCTGCCCTGTATAAGCCAAAGGTCCTCTCCCTGTTCCTCGGCAGCGAGGCGACGAACATGGCGGAAAGGGCTATGAGAAGCGACAGGAAATGTGTGAACATGTGAAGGGAGTCGGATATCAGGGCTAGGCTGTTTGTCATGAACCCGCCCGCAAGCTCCGCGATCATCACAATGCCCGTTACCGCCATCGCTCCGATAACGAGCCTTCTGTCCGACCGGGAGATGTCGGAATGATCGTGGGAATGCTCGTGATCCTCCTCTTCAGGTCCGCAGACGAGCGGAATGTGGGGGTCCACGCATTCCAGACCTTCGTCAAGCTTCATCGGCTCCCATGAGGGGGGAGGCGTCATTAATCTTTCGCCTTGATGGTCACTCCTCGTCCTCATCATCTACGAAAGTGATCTTTCCTTTTATCATGGGCATCTTTGCCGGTTTGACTGCTTCTTCGATGCCATCTTCTCCCTCCTCCTCTTCTTCCTCTTCCTTCTTCGGTCTGATCATTATCGATTCCTTGGGGATCTGCATACCTCTCCGCTTGTCGAAATCGGTCCCTGTCCCGGGTTTCTGTTTCTCGATATCGGATTTCAGGGATTTCAGGTCGAACTCGACCTCGGTATCCTTCTTCGAGAACTTGTACCCCACGTATCCGAGGATGATGAGGACCCCCACTAGGAATATCACGGCAATGACGATCAGGATGATCGTCAATACCAGGTTCTCTCTGTCCTTTTTCAGGTGGATCGGCCTGTATTCCAGGACCTCCAGGGTTCCGTTCTGCCAGTACACGGCACCGCTCCAATCCTCGATACGGATGCTGACGGTGTATGTCCCGATCTCGGTATAGTTGTGGAATATCGAATCGTACATGATATCGTCCGGGTTGGTGTACTTCTCTATGAACTCGGTAGCTCCGTCGCCCCAGTCTATGTTGAAGGTGAGGTGGTCGTAAGGGTCAATGATGCCCATCCCAAGCTGTACCCTGCACGTCCCGTTGATGTTGAGCTCCCATATTCGGTCCAGCCCGGTGAGATTGATCCATGGCGGGGTGTTCTCCTTCTCCGTCGAGTTCGAGATCGTGAACGGCGACACCTGCTCCCCGGCCCAGTAATAGGCCAGCTTCGCCCTGTACAGGCCCCAATTCGCCTGGAGCCTGAACCTTATGGTGTCGAAATTGGGGGCCTTCTGTATCTCCTCCTTCTCCTCGTCCGGGATCGTTACGAACCCATTGGCCCACCGCTCCACCTGGATAACAGGCTCCCTTTCCCCTTCGGGATCGAGCCACGGTTTGTAGTACACATACAGGTATCCGTTCTCCACGTTCAATCGAAGCTCGTTCTCGAACAGGATCGTGTCCGAGGTCCTGGTCCTGAATACATCAAGGGTGACGTTCCCGTACCTCTCGGCTTCAACTGTCACCTTGATCTGCACCTCGGTTCCGGGTAGGAACTTACCTACCCGGCCGCTGTTGTTCCCAGGCCCGATCCTGCTCGTGTAGGGCCCCCTTTCGGAAAGCTCTCCCTGGTCGGGCAAGGCCGTGGCTTCCAGCCAGTAGGCGATGAGGCCTCCTGACCTCCACTGTTTCCATCCGACGGTTATACCGGACACGCCCCTCACCGATGCCGAGGATGTGAGATTGGTGGGCACCTTGGGAAACACCTCGAAGGGCAGGGTAAGGGTTGCGCTCGCATTTCCGTCATAGACCATCAGGATGATCTCATACACACCTACCTTGGAATAGTTGAAGCTTACCTCCGGTCCCGTGAAGTTGCCCCACTGGGGGACATACCAGGTGAAGTCGAGAGGGTCGCCGTCCGGATCGCTGGATCCCGCTGCGGACAGGGTGATCATCTCCTCCAGACGGGCCCATTCAGGCCCTGTTATGACTGGAATGGGGTCCTGGGTCCTTTCCAGGACCTGTATGTTGATCTGCATCTCCGAGGTGGACCCGGAGCCCTCCGCCGCGATGTCCGTCAGCACGGTTCCCAGGGAGGTGTTCTCGAAGGTCATCATGTAGATCGTGCCGACCTCCGACGTACCGGGGTGGACCCCTACCGGGTCGTCCGGATCAAGGAACCTTACATTCGGGGAAAGGGTGGATGCGGAGAGCATGAACTCATCGTAGCGGTTCCCATTGTTGGTGATCTCCACCTTGAGGGGCTGCACGGTGTCCCTTCTGATAGCGGGGAAGGGGACCGCGAGATCGATCTCCGAGGAGAATACCTCGGGTATGGGATCGAACTGAAAGCTGACCGTATTGTCGGTCTCGTCCGATTCTGCAACTTCTTCATTGCTGTCCGCCAGTATGGTGACGTCGACGGGGTCGTCACCGACCGGGAAAGCGTAGAAGGTTACCATCTTTTCCTGACCGGGTTCCAGTTTCAAGGGCTGGGTGTTCACGAAACCCGTCGATGTTGATAGCTCCACCAGGAATGTTGTCCCGGTCGCCCTTGGTCCGTCATTGCGGACCGTTGCATTGATGGTGACCAGGTCGTTGGCGATCATCTCCTCCGGAAGAACTCCGTAGTCCACTATGGTCAGGTCGGGGGCGATCTGAAGGAAGTTCTCCCATGAGGCGTCGTAGATGGCCAGGTACATCGCCGTGAGGTTCTCGGTCACGGCCACGAGGTTCTCCAGAGTGAGCTCCCAGAGGGACTGGTTGAATCCCCTCACATCCTTGTATCGAAAATCCGAATCCCAGCAGTACATGAAATAGTCCAGCATCTCCTTGTAGGTCTTCCCCACCGTGATCGTTGTGGCATCATGGTCGACCATCTGCACCGTCGAGCCGTCCCTGGAGTTCACCCATTTGGCCGCATCTGCGGTATGTTCGTTGATGCGGTACGCGTCGAGACCCGACGGAGGGGTTCTCGACCTGTTCCAGAAATCGTCCTGGAGCTCCTTCATCGAATCGTCCGTCCAGAGGAGAGCCTCGTAGTATTCCTGATATGAGGCTTCGTTGGGGTCCCAATCCGGAAGCTGCCTGACCTGGTCCCATTTGGAATAATCCGTTCTTCCGTACTGGGACATCTTGGCAACATAGCGGGACATTCGTGCCAGGCAGTAGGCGGCCTTGTGCTTGGAAAGCGATACGGTCGGTTTCCCCTGGAGGAACCATGCTGTGAGGTTCTGCATGGTGTAGTTGGCCCATTTCTGGGCGGTTGAGGGAGCGTCGGTGGTCTCCCAACCCTTCGTATTGTGGATGAAGTAGTTGGCCTTGTCCCCGTCAGGCTGGCCGTCATCGGTCCATGCCAGGAAATTGTCTTCTTCCACAGGTATTGTATGTTTCGGGTCAAATGAATCCGGATTCGAATCCGCTCCTAGCTCTAAATACCAGTAATAGAGGAACTCGGCCTTCTCCGGGTACGTGGCATTGAACTGACGGTATGCTCCATCAGCGATCATGTCGATGATCCCGTAGTGGGGATATACGAGACTGTCCTTGCTCCCATCGGTCCATCCCGAGGCATCGCTCCCGTCCTCCATGAAAATGGGATTGAATGCCAATGCGATGAGCAGAATAAGGGATATGTTCACTGGCCAACTGCCTTTCGACAAGGGTACACCTCCGAACACCCAAAGCGATTGCTGGTTTTTAAAAGGTTATCTCTTGACGCCCCGATAACCTATATGAACTAGAAGGCATTGGTTCGGACATGGAAGGGTTCGTCCTCATTTCGGGTGAGGCCCCCGAACTGGCGCTCGCTGAGCTCGAGGGAGCGCTGTCTGCGATGGGCAGCGGCTTGAGAATAACTTCCGCACACGGCCAGGCTGTTCTTCTGGACGGGCCCCCGCCCCAAGGACTGGCGCGAAGACTTGGTTTCAGCCATTTCACCGGGATACTCGATGAGGTCACCGGACCCGAGTTGAAGGAGATCGAAAGCGGGGTGCGATCTTCCATAGGGCTGACATCCCGCAAAGAGGCCCTGTCATGGACAGTGAGGTCGCCGAGGTCCGGCATCGGCCCCGAACCTTCGGAGATCTTCGAAGCAGTGGACAGAGAGGTCAGAGCCTCTGACAGAAAGGTCAGGCACAGAGAGCCGGACAATGAGCTCTTCGTAGTGATCTCAGATAAGGCCTATGTCGGCAGGATAACCGAGGCCTCTTCGAGGAACTCGGCGGAGAGGAGAAGAGGGTCGAAAATGCCCTTCAACAGACCTGTGATAATGGACCCCCGGCTCGCAAGGGTCCTTGTCAACCTCTCCGGACTTCCATCCGACAGTAAAATTGTGGACCCGTTCCTGGGACCGGCGGGGCTCGCGATCGAGGCCGCCGATATGGGCATGAAAGTGCTGGGGGTCGAGATGGACCCTAGGATATGCAAAGGTGCCCGGGACAATATCGAATTCCTCGGCCTCTCCGGGTCCATCGAGGTCCATGAAGGGGACTCGAGGAAGTTCAAAAGTTATCCGTGGGCAGAACATGCCGGCCCATTTGATGGTATGATCACCGACCCTCCCTTCGGAAGATCGGCGGCTACCCATGGCAACGAGACAGGAGAGCTCCTGCTCGATGTTCTTAAAGAGGTTTCCGACCTCTTGAAGAAGGGGGCCCCGCTTGTTGTGGATGCTCCTGACCCCGGGCATATCCAAAACATTCCCGGATTCCTCCAGAAAAAAGAACTTTCGCTGAGGGTCCACAAAAGCATGACCAGGTACATCGGTGTACTTGTAAAGGAATAAAAAAAGGGGGGGGCTTGGCGACCCCCCCATGTTGTTCCGTCAGCCTCTACTCTTTCTTCTCCTCAGGTTTCGGAGGCTGGGCCGGGGCCGGCGGCCTGGGTGGTCCCTGTGGGGCCGGCTGGGGTGCCGGGGGCCTTGGGGGTTGTCCCTGGGGGACCGGTGGTCTCTGCTGGGGCGGCATCGGCTGCCCTGCCGGGGGGGCCATCGGCCGAGGCTGCTGAGCTCCGGGTGGAGGGGCCATCGGCCTTGCCTGGGGCATCGGGGGCCTTGCCTGGGCCGGTGCTCCCATCGGTCTCGGAGGCGCCGGGGCCTGAAGCGGCCTTGCCTGGGGCATCGGTCTCGGAGCACCCACAGGCTGTGCCATGGGCATCGGTCCGGACCTTACCGGGGCCGGGACCGGTGCTGCCTCCTCGGGTGCAGCCGGCAATGCGGGAGCCGAAGGAGGCGGAAGCGCCTTCGTCTCGTCGGGTGCCCCGAGCTTCTCGGGCTCTCCCATTAGCTTCTCCTTCACCGCCCACGGCCTGTATTCGCCGGTCTCGTCGTAACCGGTGTCTATGGGCGAGATTATGATCTGATTGAACTTCGCTATGAACACGAAGGCCGCAGCCGCAAATATAATGATCAATATCAGCGGCAGGAGGTACATCCAGAGAGGGATGGGAGGTGAACCTGGGGGGGGCGGTGGAGGTGGGACTACATACACACTGAAGCCTTTTTCTAAAGATCCAAGCTCGCTGATGGGCACATCACCCTCCAGGGTGATAGTGAAAGGGTGGGTTCCGACTTGAGCTGCCTTCCAGGTAAAAGTGACCTGTTTCTCATCGAGTATCTTGAGGTAAGTGATGTTCGCACGGTCCATCTCAAATCCTGAATCATAAAGCACCACGTATAACCTGTTGAACCTTGTAGGGTTGAGCTCCTCGGAGCCGATGTTCGAGATGTTGACATGGAACGAATACATCCGATCGTACTCCAGCTGCGGGACGGATCCCTCGAAGATCTCACCGTTCACCCTGACGTCGATGATATCGAACATCATCCGGTAGAACCTGATGGTTACCGGAATGACCACGGTGAGAGGGTTTCCCCGTTCGGGGTCCCTCTGGGAGACAGCTTTCATCTCCACGGTTATGTTCCCTTCCTGGGTTATCGTCTTGGCCCTGGGATTGATATTGAGGACCGCGTTCGCGGTACCGTCGAAGGCGACGTCCACGTAGGTGTTCTGAAGCCTTAGCCACTCCTGGTATGGGTTGTCGACCCAGTCCAGCCTGATGGTGTCGGCGATGTTGCCGGTGTTGATTATCTGGACCTTCACCGCCCTTGCCTGGTCGTGGTCCATTGAGAACTTCAGTTCGGGCTCGTCCGGGTGGACCCTCATCTCGAAATTGTAGAACGGCTGGACGTGGATCACCAGCCTCAGGAAGACAAGTGTCTCCCCCTCCTTGGATTCGTTCTGTGAGTATCCGGATACCCTTATGGTATATCCGTCATAGAGGCCCTTGAGGTCCGGAAGCGGAGTGTCGGGATTGGTATCCGCGGCAGCATCGAAAGGTATGTCCACGATGAGCTTGACCGGGTATGTCTCGTTGGGAGCTATCTCCTCCTGGGACAGGTCGATGTCGAACTCCGCCCATTCGGAATCCACCGTCATGTTGAAGGTATCCAGCCAGTTCCCCAGGTTCTTCACGTTCACCTGGAACTCGACCTGGCCGCCTACGAAGCCCACTTTCTCACTGATCGGGGTTGACAAGGCCAGCTTGTGCTTCAAGGGGATCAGGAAATAATATCTCTCCTCGGCCAGAAGATGGTCCAGGGGGCCCCCCCTTGCCTGGATGACGATGAACGGAAGGCTTCCCTTCGATGATGCCACAGTGGTCTCCTCTACATAGACGATCATCTCAAGCATCGCCGTGGTCTTCGGACCGAGCCCCTTGTTTGCCTTCAGCATGGTCTGATCGATATAGACCCACCAGCCCTTCGGCTTGTACGAGACCACAAGGCGCTGGTTCGGGTCCTTGTCATTGCCATCGTTGGTAAAGTTGAAGGTCAGCTTGTTCTCCTTCCCCGGCTCCACCGGGAAAGGTTCATCGAAGGACTCTATCTTCGCCGCGTACCTGATATCAGCGAAGATGGTGCAGGGCTCCGAAAGCGCGTTGTAATCGGCGTTCATCGATCTAATAGCAAGCACCAGGTTGACATTGTAGAACCTGGCTGCGTCAACGGGGATAGTGACCCTCGTTATGACCTTGAAGTACTCGTTCGGCCTGACGGTCGGCTGGCGTGTCCCTGATTCGAAGGTCACCTTCCAACCCTTCCTCACATGAACGTCATCGATCTTCTCGGATAGGGTGTAGTCGTCCTCCCCGTTCCCGGTGTTACGCAGCCAGAATATCACCTGGTGGGATTCCCCGGGCTTGAGGTATACGGATTCCTTGTCCGGCTTCAGCTCGGCCTTTGCCATGAAGTTAACTGTGAAGCGGAAAGTATGGTCCGATTGTTCGAGGTACGGACCAGCGTACAGCGTGGAATATGCCCTCATTACTATATGGTAGGTCTCTCCGCTAAGCGCGTTGAACGGGTTCATGGATACCTGGACCGGGAGCTGCAGATCCTCGAAATCGTTCGGGTAGACCGTCCTCGGGCTGAAACCCTCTACATTCCACCCCTCCGGTGCGGATATCAGATCGATACCGATGATGTCCACCGCCGGTCCTCTGTTCTGGAGTTCGAAGGGGACGAAGATGGTCTCTCCAACATTGACCTTGTGAGGGTTCTTGGTCTCGTACTTCCTGTCCTCCTGCCCTTCTTCGTATATGAGCGGGGAGAACTCCGGGTTCGATATCCTCACACCTGAACCGCCTCTATAGTTGTCGGACTTGTCATCATCGTCCACGGTGATAGTGGCCGAGACCTGGAACTGGAAATTGGACCAGCCCCCTGACTGTGCCGGGGGTCTCAGCGGTACCGTCCAGGAGAACGATACTATGAGAGGTGGGAACCGGGCATTAGGGCCAGGTTGGTCTTCCCCGGTATAATTGGTGTTCATGTTAGTGACCTGCTGATACTGTGTCGTGACGTTGTTGTAGTTGTCATCCACCACTAGAACGCAGGTGAACTGGTTGTTATTCTGTTTATTGATCACGATATCGCTGGTGTAGGGTATCTTATCATGGACGAGGTGAACATCTATCCTGACTTTCTGACCCGGATAGAGATTGTTCGATTGGGTAGGTCTCTTGACCTCGATGTCCTCAACTGCGATATCCAACCATGATTGTCTGGTCGGCGGCGCAACGCTCTGGTCGTTCTCGACGCCTTCTCCGATGGGTACCATCAATGCTGCGACTGGTATGACCATCAGGAAGATCAAGAGCAGAACGATCCACGCCCTGGAATGATAGCTAGCTCTGGCGTCTTGTGGCATAGGTTCACCCCTTTATCAAGATGCTGCCTCTGGCTTCCAGCTTATGTATGCACCTGTGGGTTATAAATCCTTTATGTCCAGACGGAGAAAGCGCAGGAGCGGCTAAAGGCAGTTTCACAGGGGCAAGGTTTTGGTCGGCCAATGTGGGCTTAATAGAGCTGGCATATTTATTTTTATGGTAATGTACAGGTACAATGCAGCACATGAACATGACGCCCGTTAATAGGGCGGATGCCGTTTCCGTGATCTCATTCGTCCGTCAGGGCTGTCTCGATGATCTCAAGTAGCTCCTTCATCCTGAAAGGTTTCCGCACAAGTCCCTTGAAACCTGCTCTTTTACAATCCTCAACCACGGTCTCTTTGGTTGCTGCGGTAATGGCAACGAACCTTGCCTTGGGGTCCATTTCGAGAATGGCCGCAGCAGCATCGATACCGTTCATGTCGGGGAGCAATAGGTCCATGAGCACCAAGTCGGGTCTTATCTCCTTGTAGATGGCTATTGCCTCCTTGCCGTCAGAGGCAACTGCCGGGACCTCGTACCCGCTGACGGTCAGGATCTCCTTCAAGGCATCGGATATCATCTCCCGGTCCTCGACTATCAGGATCGAGCTCAATATAATTCCACCTCCGCATCCCTCTTGTTCGGAACAAAGAACAGAAACGTCGATCCGATGCCAACGAAGCTCTCGCACCATATCCTCCCGCCATGTCTTTCCACGACCTTTTTGGCGATATAAAGGTTGAGACCCTCCGAGAAACTGCTCGTTTCGATATCATGGTCCAATTGGAGCCTGTTAAAGAGACAGGGCAGCTCCTCCTCCGGGATACCCTCGCCGGAATCCGATATCGAGAAGAGCAGACCGTTATCCTTGTGCTCGAGGTCAATGTTGACCTGCCCTCCCTCGGGGGACTGCTCCAATGCCCGATCGATAAGGGCCGATATGACCTGGAGCATCGCCCCTCTGTCGATCTCCGCTGCGACCGTCGTTTTGGGAAATCCTGTTATCACGTTGATGTTCCTGGCCTCTATCTCCTTCGCCCTCAGTCCCAGGACCGCCTTGACAAGGGATTCGATCGAAACGGTCCTTCTCTGGAGGGCCGTTTCCTCATCGATGTTCCTTGACATTTCCAGGGCCTCGTTCAAGGTCACCTTTATCCTGTCCATGATCTGGAGCATCTGATCGACCTTCTGGGCCTGGACCCTGTTCAGCTCACCGAACGATCCGCTGTCAAGCATCTCGAGGGTGAGCATCATCGTCGTCATAGGCTGCCTGATCTCCCTGGTCAATAGGGAAACGAAATCGGTCAAGAACTTCTGGGAGGCCTCCTGCATCTCGACGGTCTGTCGGAGCTCTGCCTCCAGCTCCTTTCTGCTCTCGATATCCCTGATATATCCTATGATCCTTGCGCTATCTTCAGAAGATGGATCGGGGACCATCATGAGTTCGACCGGATGTGACCCGCAGTGATCGGAGAACAACATCACCTCGATCATGGCCAAGGGTGCTCCGGCTTTTATCGCGGAGATCGCGGACCCGATCTTGGTCCTGTCCTCAACGAACGCCAGGTTTGTGATGGACAATCGCTTCAGCTCCTCATTTGAGAAGCCCGTGATCTCCTCCAGATCGCCCGGGACCTTCAGGAAGTTGCCATCCAGGTCGATCTCGAAGAAGGAAGGATCGGATGATATCGGACCACTCGGTCTCTGGGAAGGGTCGTCTCCCGCTGATAATCGCTCCCCTTGGCCTCTGGCCGCTTCCATGGTCCACACATCCCCGTCACTATCCGGCACCGTTCAATGGATACCTGATGGACGTGAAAACAGTTGGCCCGGGTGTATAAAAAACCCTCGCGGTCAATATCAGGGTAAAAATTGACGAATATTGAATATCGGAGCCATAGGAAGGCCGTCCTTCGGACGCCGGATCATTCCTTGCTCTCTTTTTCTGCAGGAGCATCTTCCGGAGCTTTGGCAGGCTCCTCGACGGTCTCTTCATCTTCGATAGGCTCTGGTTCGGGTTCGGGTTCGGGGACCGGTGCTGCCGAATCGATGGGTGAATCGTCGGGATTCTCGGGTATGGTGAGGACCTCCATCTTCCTGATGTCCACCCTTTTCAGCGGGTAGATGGGCTTGCACCCTTTCAGGATGGAGGAAACGAGCGCCCTGTCGCGGTCCGAGGTAAGTACCAGCGAAGTGAGCTCGGAGAAGGTATGCTTGGCTCCAGCATCGTCCACTATGCCCTTCATCTTCTTCCTGATCTCGTACTGGACGGAGGACTGGATCCTCTTGTCGGAAATGGCCATGGGCTTCAGTCTGACCCTGTATCCATCCTTTGTGTCCACATCGAAGACGCCTTCCATCTTTGTCCTCTTCCTCCTCGTCTGCCTTCTGATGAAGTCCGAGGTCAGGTCGTGTCCCATGTAGGTTGTGAAGGCTTCCGAGGTGGTGTGGTCCGTTATCTTGAACCTCAGCTTGATATGCATCATCCTGAAATCGCCTGTGAGGTCCTGAAGCGTTACCTCCACCGTCCTTCCCAGAAGCTTCGACGGGTCATCGGCAAGGGTCTCCCCTATCTTTGCCCTGTTGAACAATCCCGGGGCAACGATGGAATACCATTCCTTTGACTTCCATTTGTCCTTGAGCTTCTTTGCTTCCCTTGAAGTCTGTCTTCGCGCCATGTGGCTCGCCTCTGCCCCCGACACGGTGATGTTGTATTTATACCTATGCGCAATCGGGCGGTTCTTTTTGAGGAAAAGTCCAAAAAATGTCCCGTCTCCAATAGCGAAGGAGTGAAAAAAACCCAACAAAAAATGGACGGTAAAAAAAATCACTGCCGGATGTTCCTTCCTCTTCCGGGCTTTACACAGAGGCTTTCACCTTCTATCAGGAGCTCCCCTCTCGAAAAGACCGCCCGGGGGAATATCCCCGTCATGTTCTCGTAGGGGGTCCACCCGCATTTGGAATGCAGATCGTCCCCCCGGATCTTTCTCGTATCCTTCAGGTCGATGACCATGATATCTGCAAGAGCCCCTTCCTCCATCCTGCCCCTTCCATCCATCGAATATCTGATGGCCGGACCCGTCGAGCACAGCTCGACGAACCTGTCTATCCCGAGCCTCCCCCTCGAAACCTCGTGGAGCATGAGGGGGGCCATCGTCTCCACGCCGGGCATCCCGGAGGGGGAGAGAAGACCGTTGGCCTTCTCCTCGATAAGATGAGGCGCGTGATCGGACCCTATCGATGCCACCTTTCCTTCGGCTATCGCCTTCCAGAGAGCGGCGCGGTCGCTCGGCCTTCTAAGGGGGGGATTGACCTTTCCCATCCCCTGGAACTCGAGGTTCCTCTCCCCCCACTTTATGTCAAGAAGAAGATGATGGGGGGTCACCTCCACCGATGAATTGGTCGAGGCCGCGGCATCGATCCCTTTTTCCGTCGAAACGTGAAGTATATGGGCCTTGTCCGAGCTATTGCCCAGAGCTTTGACGGCCTTTCCGATCGCCTCCGCTTCGGCCTCCGGCGGCCTGGAGCGTTCGTGGGAGGCCAGGACATCCTTTTGCCGTTCAGGGTCCTTGACCTTCTGAAAGAGCGTACCATCCTCGGCATGCAGCGCCATGACCGCTCTGGTGGATCCCAATAGGGGCGCCCATTTCGAGAGAGAGGATATGGGGTCTAAAACGAGAGAGCCCGTTGTCTCGCCGAGGAAGGCCTTCAGGCCTGCAGGTGCCGGGACCTTTCCTTCACCCCGGACAAGCAGGTCGACCGCAAGAAGGTCGGAAGCGTTGACCAGCGCAAGGTTCAAACCGTAATCGATGACCGATGAACTGGAAGCTATCTCCTCCTTCCGAAGAAGCGATGCCTGGTCAATGGTCGGAGGCCTCGTGTTGGGCATATCTATGACCGTTGTCACTCCTCCGAAGGCAGCCGAAACGGAGCCGGTGGTGAAATCTTCTTTGGCTGTCATTCCCGGGTCCCTGAAATGGACATGGGCATCGATCGCCCCCGGAAGTACCAGCGCTTTTCCCGCTCGATGGACCTCGCTGTATTCCCCGGACCCAGGGAGGGTCCTTCTGACCTTTGCTACCCTCTGGTCCTCGATACAAACGTAGGCCTCGACAAGCGAACCGTCCTTGAGGACCCTTCCCTCGATGACAAGATCGTACATTGACGAGCCTCAGGTTAGTGGGATCTCCTTCACGGGGCCGTCCGGGAACTCCTCCCCGAAGACCTTTCCCTGGAACCGCTGGAACTTCACGTCCCCGCGCCTCCATTCCTCCGGGTGGAGACCCGCTTTCATACAGGTGTGGGAAAGGAACTCCTCCACGGACCAATCGTATTCAACGGGGACCTGCGGAAGGAGCAGACCCGAATAGAAGCCTTTCTTCGCGATCAATCCGTCCCTTCCGATCCTTATCTGTCTGATGAGGTCCTCCTCGTCCATGAACCTGATGTCCTCCGGAGGGGTGAGCAGGGTCACGTCGATAACGATGTTCTTCATCTCCTCGAGGCTGACGGGGGGAAAACGGGGGTCCCTAAGAGCGGCTGCGACCGCAACGTCCGAGATCGCTTTCCCGAGCGCCATTATGGGCTCCGGGTAGCCGATACATCCCCTGAGGTTCTTTCCGGGATATGTGTTCAATGTCACGAACACGCCGGATTCCTTTTTGAAGTTCGGGGGAACGTCGGGTATCCCTATACCCTTGCCCCCCAATTTGTTCATGATGACGGCCCTGGCAGTTCTGACGGCCAGCTCTCCATCCTTCTCTGTGAACATCTGTGCCCCCTATTGTGCATATCCCTCTGGTTTGATTTATTTTTCTGAAATTCCGGTAAATAATATTAGGACCGATCACTTACCATCGGTCCAAAGGTGCCCTTATGGGAGAGCAGAAACCTGAGGAAACCCACTCTTTCACCAGCATCACCCGAAAGACCCTGCTCATCTTCATAAACTTCTTGATGATGGGGGTCGTAGGCGTCATCAGCTGGAAGTTCGTCGCCAGCTACATGCCGCCTCCGGTCGAAGGGGTACCGAACGAGGTCGGCATAGTCGCATCTGCGATCGCTTTCATTGGATTGTACTCTTTCATCACGAACCTCGGGTTCGGGGCGTCCCATGTCAAGAAGGTATCAGAGGGTGAGGACCTCGGGGAATGCATCGGCACCTTCTTCACCATCCAGGTGATCGCGGTCATCGTCCTGGTCGTTACGGTCGTTGGTTCCCTCCTATTCTGGAAATACGCAATGGGGAGGGGGTTCGAGGACCCGCGGTTCGAGTACACGGTCTACCTGGTCCTCGGGTACTACGCTGCGAACAATCTCTCCACTGTCGGCCTGCAGACCTTCGTGGCGAAGGTCGAGATCGCGAAGAACCAGGCAGTCGTCCTCATTGCGGCGGTCACCCAGCTCATAGTGACGATCATCGTTGTCCTGAGCACGGACGACCTATACATCTACGCATCAACGTTCGTCATCGGAGCGTTCATCAACCTGTTCATATCCTTCGGATACCTCCTGAAGATGCCGATAAGATACCCGAAAATGCGGCTCGCGAAGAGCTATTTCATCTTCTCCCTCCCGCTTTTCCTTGTCTCGGCCCTGGCCACCCTGACCCCGAACATAGACAAGATAATGATCCAGCTCTTCTGGGACTCGTCCAGTGTGGCAATATATCTCGGGGGTCAGAAGTTCTCGGTCTACTTGATAACCATCTCTACCGGGCTCGGAATGATACTTTTCCCGACCTTTTCCAGCCTGAAGGCAAAGGGCAGGCAGAGCGAGATCAAGGACCTCATCTTCTCCTCGGAGAGATTGATCACAATGATCATGGCCCCTATATGCGTCATCATCTTCGCCCTTTCCCTTCCGATCGTTACGATCCTCGGGGCCCAGGAATATTCCGCCTCGTACCTCATCCTTCAGCCTCTTACCATCTGGGGTTTCATGAAATCGATGAGCGCACCCTATCGAAATCTGCTCATGGGCATAGGAAAACCATGGGTCCTTGCAATAGTTTCGATCATAGGTCTGACCTCGGTCGTGGTCCTCAACATCATATTCATCCCCAAGGACATCCAGTTCCTCGGGATAACCCTTCTTGGAATGGGTCCCAGGGGGGCAGCCCTCGCCACGATGCTGTCTGCAGTGGCGACCAACCTCAGTTTCAGGATCTTCGCATACAAGTACGAGAAGGTGTTCTTCAATCCGAGGATCTTCAAGTTCATGATCGCATCGCTATTAACAGGAGGTGCAGTTTATACACTTCAGCATTTCTTCCCGGCCGAGAACCTGATATTCCTCCTGCTGTATTCGGCCGGGGGGATGCTGCTGTACCTGGCGCTGGTCATCGTACTCAGGGCAACGGATGAGGAGGATAAGGCCCTGTTCAAGAACGTTCTGAACCCGTTCACCATGGTAAAGTACATTAAAGATGAGCTACTGAACAGGAACAAGGACCATCATTGAATCCTGGTATTGTCGGGGGTCGGGAATGAAGATAGCCTGGCTTCACTCAACCTTCACGGAAGGCAACAACGGGGCTGAGAGGCTCGTTTACCTCATGGCCCGCGAGTTCGGATCCAAGATCTACACCTGCAGCTATCATGATAGAGTAAAGGGATCGTACCCGGGAATAGAGAAGATGCTTGTCGTTGACAGCATCAAGCACCCTGATTCCTTCACGAGGATGCCCTATGAGGTCATCAAGAGGATGACCGAAAGGAACGACATCGATGCCGATTTTCTAGTACATTCGGGCAACTTTCCCATCTTCCGTATCAGGAAGGACCCGTCCCCCTACCTGTATTTCTGCCACACTCCGGAGCGGGGGTTCTTCGACCTGAGGGATCAGATGATGGACCGGATCAAGGGCTGGGGATTCCCGAAGAGCATCATAGCCCGCTATTTCTTCAACAGGAGAAGGAAGCTCGACCTCGACCTTTTCAGGAACGTGGTGAACCCGAAGCAGGTGGTGACCAATTCCGAATTGGTGATGGATCGCTACGAGAAAGCATATGGTAAAAGGCCAAGGAGAGCGGTGGGTGCCCCTATAGAGACCGGAAGATACAGATGGAAGGAGCCCGAGGACTTCTTCTTCACGGCCGGGGGGCTCCGATGGAACAAGAGGGTCCATTGGCAGATAGAGGCGGTCTCCAGGACCGGCCACGAGCTGAGGATCGCTGGAGACGGCCCTGCAAGAAAAGAGCTGGAGGAGCTTGCCGTGAAAAAGAAGGCGAAGGTCGTGTTCCTTGGAAGACTGGACGAGAAGGAACTCATCGATCACTATTCCCGGTGCAGGGCCTTCATATTCACGGCAAAGGAAGAGGATTTCGGTATGGTGCCCCTTGAGGCCATGGCGTCCGGAAAAACGGTTATCTCCGTCAACGAGGGAGGGCCCCTCGAGTACCTCAACGAGAGGAACTCCTTCCTGTTCGATGACATCGGCGGACTGGTCAAAGTGCTGTCATGCTTCGATGATGAGGATGCATTAAGGAAGAGGGAAGATTGCATCAAGGACGCAAAGAGGTTCGATACCGGGGAAGTGGCCAAAAGGATCATGGAGGATATAGAAGGTATCATGAAGGAGTTCTACGGTGGAGGGGGATAGTGGAATTGGACCATAAGAAAAGACCGCACATCTTCCTTGTTATACTCGATACGGTCAGAAAGGACTATGCCGAGAATATCGAGAGCAGGCTGAAGACCGATGGGTTCAAGGTCTATGAGAAAGTGGTTACCCCGGCACCCTGGACGATCCCGACCCATACCTCCATCCTCTCGGGGCAGTACCCCAGCGAGCATGGAGCCCATGTCAAGGGAGGAAAGAAAGCGCATCAGATCAAGATAAACAGCTCGACAGTCCTTCTTTCAACAGACCTTAAGGGAATGGGTTATCGGACGTGCCTCCTCTCGGCGAACCCGTATGTGACCAAGGAGATGGGCTACAGGGATTTCGACAGGGAATACCAGTGCCTCTTCGAACCCGAGGTCCCGTTCCTGACAAAGGAAGAAAAGGACGAACTTTTCACCTTAAGAAAAAGTGAATCCAGCACATCCGCCATGATGAAAAGGCTGGCGTCGCAAAGAAGGTTCAAGCTCCTGACAAAGGGCATATTCAACAGATTTTTAAAGACCCCTCCCTCCATGTTCCTCTACAAAAAATATCAGAAATATATCATGGGATGGCCCCTGGACAAAGGTGCCAAGAGGATGAACAGGAAGATCGGGGAATGGCTCGGCTCCAAGGGATCGGATACCCCCTGCTTCATGATGGTCAATTATATGGAAGCCCATGAACCGTACTTTGATAAACCCATTCTCAAGGCCAAGCTGAACTTCAGCGATACCGAATATAGAAGAAAGATCGACGAACAGACCATTGAAAAGTTGAGGAAGGGGTACAGGAGGAGCATCGACTATCTCTGGAACAGGATAGAGGAGTTCGTGAGCATATTGAAAGGAAAGGGGATCTTCGACGACTCCCTTATAATTATGATTAGCGACCACGGTCAACTGTTCGGGGAGCACGACCAGCTGGGGCACGGGACCTTCCTGTATGACGAGCTGACCTTCATCCCTCTTTTGATAAAATACCCTAAGATGGCCAACCTTGAAAAATACAGCTCTGAGAACGAGTACATTTCACCTGTGGACCTGAGGAAGTTCATCCTTGACGGTCTGAACACGGGTATCTTTCTGGAGGAGATGTTGTATTCCCAGACGGTCTATTCCGAGACCCATGGGGTATCCCAGCTATTCACTCCGAAGGAGGATGAGGAAAAAGCGAAGATGGAGAGTTACGAAAGGCACCGGGTCGCGGTTTATTACAACGGGTACAAGGGGGTCTACGATGTCGGAGAGGGGAAGTTCACCAGGCTGAGGTCTCTGAACGATTCGGAGCTTGATGAAAATGTGAAAGAAGAGCTGAGAACAAGGATCATGGGCCTTCTGAAGAAGGCCGAGGGAAAGAAGATCTCCAAGATCGTCTTCTCGAAGAAGATATGAGGGGGGCCGCGCTTAGTTTCCGAACCTCTCGATGACGTTCTTCCCCACGAGGTCCCTGAACCACTTCTGGACCAGCCACAACTGAAAGAACGGGATCATGTAGACGTTCTTCCAGCCGAAGTTCCTGATGAGGTAGGACCTGTGGTTCTTCCTGGTCCATTTCCTGTACTTTCTCAGGTCCATCCGATACCCACCCTTCTGGGTGTGGACGTGGTATCGTACCGCCCTGTCCTCTACGACGATCTTCCTCTCGGGCCTGAGCTTCATTATGCGCAGGTACTGGTCGGTTTCCTCCCGCATGCCGTTGACGGGAAAGTGGTGAAATAGCTCGTCAAGGCCCTCGTAAAAATCACGGTAACAAAATGATAGGTTCCGGGTGATGTGCTCGTTAGTCCCGTCGGTGGGGATCGTTGGTATACCTGTTAATGGGCTGATATTGACCTTCCACTCCTTTGCCTTCAGGGTGGATTGCGGCAGGTTGTCGATGCTATCGGTATTGATGTATATTCCTAGAACGCAGGTGTACCTGTCGTGCTTCTTGAGCTTCTCGTAGAGGAATCTTATGCATCTAGGGTCCCAGATCATATCGTCTGCAGTGACCATGATTATGTCGCCGGTTGCGATCCCGTATCCCTTGTTCCAGTTCAGGGAGCCCGAGCCGATGTTCTTCTCGTTCCTCCGGATCACGACCCTCGAATCGTTCATGTAGCCCAGGAGCACTTCCCATGTCTTTTCATCCGAATGGTCGTCAACGACAACGACCTCGAGGTCCAATCCTTCAGGAAGGTCCGAGCCGAGTATGCTGTCCAGAGCATGTCCGATGACATCGTGTCGGTTGTACGAGTTCATCAGTATGCTCAGTTTCTCCAAATCATCGTCCCCCTTTTCAGATCCCTTTGAGCCTCCCCTTTCTGATCGCACTCTTGATGCTCTTCACCTCTCCCTTCATAGAATCGTATCTGAACTGCATGTCGTCCTTGAGAAGGTCGAGCAGTTCCTGGTGGAAGGATCCGACCTCGTCCCTGTAATGAGGGTCGTTCATGAGATCTTTCTCCTCTTTCGGGTCCCTCTCGAGGTCGAAGAACATGTATGGGGTGATGTTCCCGTCCGCGGTGCATATCAGTTTCCTTGTCCGGGAGCGAAGGGATACGAGGCTGTCGATCTCCTTCCAGCCCCATTTGAACCTCCGGGTCATCTCTGAGGCATGCAGGTTCTCGGAATGCATCTGTGCGAAATACGTTTCCGAATAAGCCCGGTCTATCCGAGGAACCGGTCCTCCCTTAAGGGGGGCAGCAAGGGACATCCCCCTGGGTGCCATGCCTGATCCTTGCATTCTTATCCATTCCAGGATCGTTGGGGCTATGTCAATTGTCCTGACCATGGAATCGGATGAGCCACTTACCACCTCCTTGCCCCAGAAGAGCAGCGGGACCTTGAGCTGGGGGTCCCAAAGCTCCACTTCATGGAAATGGCTGCCCACAGGTTCACCCCTGTGGTTGTAGACCCACGGGTAATCCTTCTCTCCCTCCATCTTCTCCCCGTGGTCGGCAGTTACGATCAGAAGGTCGATATCCGCCTCTCGGGTCAGCCGATGGATCTCCCTGCCCATCATGCCGATCTCTTCTATGTACCTCCGCTTCCTGCGACCGAGATACTTTTCAATATCCTTGTAACGCCCTGTCTCGTCCTTTTCGGGCGGGGGATTGCTCTCATCGAACTCCGATCGAAGGGTAAGGTGGGCATCGAACATGTGAACGAAAACAAAGGCATGCCCTTCTCCTTCATTGAGGAACTCAACCGCCTGATCGATGAGTACGGGGGCGGGGACATAATGGCTTCTTCCCTCATCCTTGTCCTCCGTAAGAGGATCGTGACGGAAAACACCGAATCCCCGGTCGAGATCGCCCTGGGTGAGCGGGAAACCTCCTATGAACGCTGCAGTTGTGAAACCTTCCCGGGAAAGCACCTCCTGGAGCATGGGATCCTGGACCCTGTACTTCACCAGCCATCTGACGCCGTGGTCGAATGGATACGTTCCCGTGAGCATGGTGGTGTGGCTTGTCGAGGTGTGGGAGGCTGCGGTGATGCAGGTTGTGAAGAGAAAACCACCCTCTATGAGCTCCTTGAAACCCGGTTGTTCGACATAGTCCGACCGGACGCAATCCAAGGATACCAGGACGATCTTCATCTTCGAACTCCCTCGATGATCTTGTGAAGGGTATTCCTCATAACACACCTTGCCCCCATCCTGTACTTGAAGGCAACGAGCGGCTGGTTGAGGTCCATGGGGTTCGATGATGCAGTGTCCTGGTTGACCCCTATATCGAAATAATCGAAACCGTTCTCGTGACCCCATCTGATGACCTCGTGAAGGACCAGATTGATGGTCCTGAGCTCCTGGTAGGTGTAATCCTGGGCTATGTAGAAATCTATCAGGGTCCTTTCGTTGCACACGAATATAAGGCTGCCCCCGATGACCTTTCCGTCCAGTTTCGCAAGGAACAGCTTCAGCTTTCCCGGAAGCAGTTCGTCAAGCCTCTTGAGCTCGTCAAGGGCATGGGTCGGAGCAAGGTTGAACTTCTTCTTGTTCTCGAGAAGGATCGGATAGAAGATGTCAAAATCGTTCTCTATCTCGACCGAGATTCCGCTCTTCTGGGCCTTTCTCACAGCGTTTCGGGCCTTCTTGTCATAATGTTCAAGATCGAAGGTCCTTCTGAGGTCAACGACGCTCGAGTAGAGGTGAACATGATAATCGAAATCCCTGTGCAGAAGGGCGTACTCGATGTTCTGGGTCACGATATCGAAATATACCGAAAGGGGAGGGGTCAGGTACACCTCCTTGATCCCGTTGTTCCTGGCATGTTCAAGGAAACGGTCCACTATCTCCTCGGCCGTATCGTAGGATATATCGTTCGTCACGAAGCCACCGAAGCTTGCCCCTGCAGGGGATCGGAAAATTCCATCCTTGACCAGTCCGGGCAGAACTGCGAATATGTTGCTGTCCTTTTCGAATATCAGGTGATGGAAATCGAAGCGTCCCTTGGGATGGTAATCCAGGAACTGCTGTTCGTGGAAGATGGTCCCGTTGTTGGAACCCCTTACGAACCTGTCCCACCTTTCGTGGTCCTCTTCGGAGTAACGACGGACCTCTATGCCGCTGGCCATGATACCGCCATATCGACTGCGCATTTATATTATTTGACCGGAAGGTGATGAGAGTATATCCATCTCTACATTGATAGCTCTCATTTGTTTACCCAGAAGGTAGGAGTGTCCCCCTTGAGGGCCATGATCACCTGCTCCGACACCATTGTCCCGGCCTTGAACTGGGCATCCACCGTGTTGGCTCCGATGTGCGGGGTCATGGTCACATTGTCGAACTCCGCCAGTCTGGTCTCCCCCGGAGGTTCCGTCTCGTAGACATCGAGTCCAGCCCCACCGATCTTCCCCTCCTTGAGAGCATCGTATAGGGCCTCCTCGTCAATGACGCCGCCCCTTGCACAATTGATGATGAAAGCGCCCTTCTTCATCATTTCGAACTGTGGTTTGGACACCATGTGCCTGGTTTCCTCGTTCAGCATGACGTGGAGCGAGATGAAATCCGAGTTCCTGTAGATGTCATCTATACTCATCAGCGTGATCCCTACCTTGGCCGCAACATCTGCCGGTAGGTAGGGATCGAAACCTATTGTCTTCATCCCGAAGGCCTGGCACCTCGCCGCCAGCGCCTGGCCGATCCTTCCGCACCCGATGATGCCGACAGTCTTTCCCTCGAGCTCCATACCCTTCAGCTGCTTTTTCAACCACTGCTGGGTCTTTACACCCTGGGTCCCTTTCACAACTCCGCGAGCTAGGGCCAGCATATGGGAAAACGCCAGCTCGGCCACGGAAATGGTGCTGCCCAGCGGTGCGTTCACCACCTTTATGCCTTTCTCCTTCGCATACTGGATGTCGATGTTGTCAACACCGATCCCGGCCCTTCCGATGACCTTCATCTGTGAGGCCTTGTCCAGAGCGTCCTGTCTGACCTTCGTCCTTGACCTCACTATCAGGGCATCGAAATCGCCGATGATCTCCAGCAACCTCTCGGGGCTGGCCTCGTCGAGAACGACCTCATGACCCGCCTCCTCGAGCATCTTCACAGCTTCGGGAGCTGTCCCGTCCGTAATGAGTACCTTCATAGAAATCTCCCCTTTGCACTTGTATAAAACGGACCGATATTAACCTATCCCTTTTTGAACCGATAAAGAAGAAGCCGCACGGCATGCACCAGAGAACCGTTGATGTATATGCCTATTCCCAGACCTCCGATCGTGCCTGTCGCCACCCTGAGGGGATTCCAGGATTCGTATGCGGTCAATGCTTGAAGTCCGCCATCGATGGCCATTGGCAAGAGGAACAGCAACAGTACCCATAGCTTGATGGACCTTTTGTACATGGCTCCGATCACGCTTCCAAGAAAGATCCCGGCGAAAAGGCCGATATCCCTGGCGCAGACCGGCATCTGGTTGCCGTTTAGAAAGAGGGAGCGATGGTCCTTCTGGTGGCAGTAGCGGTCCCCGAACCTGTAGGCGAACCTTACGAGCGGATTCCCGATCCCGTCGATCACTTCTTCGTGCTCTGCCTCCCCCACGGTACCGTCCTCGCCCAGATCGATAGTATCCCTCTCGATGAAAAGGGGAGAGAATATGAGGAGGGATGCGAAGAGGAACGCCAGAACGATCAATGGGATACCGATAGGGTCCGGTCTTTTCAGATCTGCCCCAAACCGTTTTACAGAGTCCTTTATATCCGCCACCCTACTGAGAACTTCGAATGGGGGTCCTTTGTCCGCTGTCATATCTCGAACCTCAAAAGGGCCCCTGCCCCGCCGATCCTGTCGAGCATTTCGCCAAGTTCGTGGGACACGGAGGTTATCATTGTCCTTGCCCCTGTCTCGGATGCCGCCCCCATCAGCTCCCTTCCGGTCCCTTCCCTGAAAAGACGCTCGGATATGAGAAGGACCTCGACCGCCCCCATGGACAGGGCTTTCCGGACCTCGTTCGATCCGTAAGCGGCCCCCTTCCCTCGTCCGATCCTCGCCATGAGCTCCTCGAGCAGTTCGTTCTCCCTTACGAACCTGAGGTCCTTGAGAGCGGACCCAAGGGACTCACCCCGGGTCAGGGCCTCTCTCAATCCTGCGGCTCCTCCGGAGGAAGAGTGCAGGACATGGATCCGTGAATGATCGACGACCCCATCTTCCCTGAGGACCTTGGCCAGAGATTCCTTGAAGAAACCGGGGCCCGCGACGATCAGGATATGTTCCTCTCCGATGTTCTGGGATACGAGGTCCGCTGTCTCCCGATAATATCCTTCCCATCCTCCGCCCTTGCCGGCCCACTTTCCTCCCCCCGCCGCCCTAACTGTCCCGATCCGCTCCATACCGTAATCCCGAAGACGGAAAAGGTCGGCTGTCTCATCGTCGATCGATACCGCCAGAGCCAGCGTCCCCAATTCTCCCTTTTCGGCCTCCTCCAGCATGGATACTGCTTCATGATCGTCCTCTGCAAGATCGAGGTCGAGGACGGTGCCGACATCCACATTGAAAGTGTGGTGCCCCGAGATCTCATGGGGGCCTTCCAACACCTCGCCCTTTACCCTTAGGACATCCGTGAACGGATGGAACTCGCAGCCCTCAACAGATATCCTTAGGTAGACCCTGATCCTCGGTTGGGCATCTGCCCTAATCTGGTCTTCCTTTGCTTCCAGCTTCCTGTAGGTATAGCTCCCGGCTATTGTTCCTTTTGAAAGTGCCTGGTGGAGATACCAAAGGTCGTCAAGGGAATCGATCCTTACCTTGAACTGCTTCCGATCGTCGTTGCGCTCCAATATCCTCATCAGGAGGCCCCTCCCCGGATCGATCGCGGTTCATCCGACGTTCCGTTATGGAAGGAGAAACCCTTGCCTCCAGTTTCACCGAGATAATGATGCCTGATAAGAGTGGAACTGGTCATGGAGAACGGGACGGACCTGATGGAAGATATCACCTCTCCAACCGAGAAACCCAATATCTCCCTGTTGAAGGACCTGAAATCTGCAAGATCGCGGAAATAATAGATGAAAGTGGTCATATCTCTTGAGGTGATCCAGAATATCGGAAGGTACCTATCCTTAAGTTTATCCTCAAAGCTTTTCAGCGAGTCCGAACTGCAGCTCTTTTGGAAATGGATGGTGAAATGGGCTCCTAAAGCGAATCCCAGCGAACCCGTGTTGATCATGTTTCCGGTGATGACCGAACCTTTCCTTTCGAGCTCCAATCTGGTCCTTCCCACCTTTTGCCTCGAGATCCCAAGGGCCTCCGCGATCTCCGAATCGGTCATCAAAGGGACCCTCATGAGGTACGGCAGAAGCCTCTTCATGGACCTGGGGAGCTCGTTGAGGGATTCCAGATCGGCATCGGACCTTTGCATATGGTCCCTGGGCAGGTCGATGGTACCTCGAAGCTGGGGGAAATGGTTCGCGAGCAGGCCGGAATAGTCCGACAGGTTAACCACCCTGTCCTGTGACATTTCCAGAACGAGACTGTCCCTGTTGGGAGGCCAGAAGGACTCGCACATTGTGCAGGCTATGTTGACCTCGCCCATGAAGTTCTTGACCGATGAGAACTTCTTGCCGTGTGTGTGATATACATAGTTCAGACCGTCTGAAATGAAATAATATATACAGTTGTTGTTCAATGAGGCACCTTCAAGAGCTTTCATCGCCTCCTCGATTCCGATCCCGGGTTTGAGGAAACCGTTCTCGATCCCCTTGACATCCATCTCCATGATGGATGGGTTCGCAACCCTGGATGGAATGACAATTCCGCTCTCGATTAGCCTTCTCTTCACCGTGGCGAAGGTCGATGTGGACATGTCCAACTCTTCGCATAGAAGCTGAGTACTTGCCATCGGCCACCCGGTCAAGGCGTACATCACCATGAGTTCCCTTTCACTCGTGACCATTGAATAATAATCATCAAATTGGTATTAAACATGTGCGAGGATTTATAAATCGCAGGGAGATGGTGTTCCATGGCGGATGTCTACATCCCATCCAGTGAGGGGTATACCCTTGGTGAGCATACCGCCGACATCTGGCTTGAGGTTTCCGGACATTCGGTAGAAGATTGTGTGAAGGGAGCGCTGCAAGGGCTATACTCCGTCATGGCCCAGAAGTTCGAGCTCCACTCTACCGTCGGCGACAGCATCGTTCTGGGTCCTGTGAAGGAAGATCTGTTGCTTATAGATGTTCTCAGCGAAGCGCTGTTCCTGTTCGATTCTGAAGGGATCCTGATCATCGATCCCGTTTTGATCCGGGAGAAGGAGGACAGATGGGTACTCGAGTTCAAGCGGTCGGTCTGTTCGATACCCGAAGGGGAAGCAGGGATGGAGGTCAAAGCGGCAACCTTCCACGGCAAGGGGTTGCATTATGAGGACGGAAGATGGTTCAGCCGAATACTCCTGGACCTGTGAAATTTCTCGGGGATTTCCCGGAATATAGTTAAATATATGCAGTGCCCCATTCATGGTGCTAGTTGGGGAATGGGAAAAACGATGGTCTTCGACAGGTCGATATGTCATCTCCCGGAAGGTACCGTTATCGAGGAGAAGAACATCAGGTGCAAGGGCGATGTCATATTTTCGGACAAATCACACATCGTACGCGGCATCATGTCCGAGGGACGCGTTTTCATGGGCGAGTTCGTTGAACTCGAAGGCGATATCATTGCCATAGGCGACATAAGGGTGGACAAGGGGGGCAAGGTCAAGGGCGATATTACGGGGGATGCCGATATCTACATCGGAGAGAGATCGATCATTGCCGGTGAGATCAGGGTCGGGAAGAACCTCGATATCGGAGAGGGTGTGGAGATGGACCCCAACGCTATCGATTCCCGGGGTAGGATCAGCATCCGCAATCCGATCTCCGTTATCGTTTACATCCTCCTCTATCTGCTAGAGCTCCTAAGGAGGGACGACTCCAAGGAGGTGGAGAACTTCTTCAAGGAACTCGAGGACGGGGAGGAGGAGAGGATACTCATCTCAAAGAACTTTACATATTTTCCCAGGGGGTCAGTGATAGGAACGGAAAAGATAGAGATACCCGGAGATATGAACATCGGCCATGACTGTCAGGTTGTCGGGGACCTGAAGGTCGGGGGCTCCCTTGACATAGACAGTGAAACGCAGATGTTCGGGGACATAGAGACAGGGGGGGACGTATTCCTGGGAGAGAATGCGGTGATCAACGGTAACATCAAGGCTTTCGGGGATGTGGTGATACACCATGCGGCCAGGATCTCGGGGAACGTCAGGGCGAGGAACATCAACACAACGCCAGACACGATAATCGAGGGGACTCTAAAAGGA
>JBLIRH010000089.1:0-7615 GCA_049472215.1 Thermoplasmatota archaeon
CAACTTCTCATTCGTGGATGCAAGGTTCGCGGACCACGTGATAGCCATCACCGACCACCTGGTGGAATATCCCAATTTCCCCATGTCCATCAGCCAGGAACTTGTTGACTACGTTGTGGTGGTCGACAAGATCGGGGACCCGGGGAAGATAGCTTCCGGCGAACTGAGGATAACGAACTCCCCGACGAGGCTCAAGATAGCAAAGGATGCGGTGAGGATCACAGACCTGCTCGGATTTGTGAAGGACGGCATGAACTTCCAGGCCGGTGCCGGGGGGATCTCCCTGGCGTTCACGGATTTCCTTCATCAGGAGATGAAGGACAAGGGTGTTGTTGCCAGCTGGGCCCAGGGAGGCACCACACAGTTCCTGGTCGACATGCTCAATGACGGCACAGTGAAGAAGCTTATCACGGGGCAGGCTTTCGATATTGCCGCGATAGACAACATGAGGGACGATCCGAAGAACCATGTCGACCTGCCGATCGGCGCCTACGCCAATATCCATGGCAAAGGTTGCACGGTCAACAAGCTCGACATCGTCGTTCTCGGGGCATCCGAGGTTGATCTGAACTTCAACGTCAACACCGCCACACTATCCAACGGATTGATAGCGGAGCCCGTGGGCGGGCATTCCGACACGGCAGCCGGCGCTTCGCTCACCATCATTACGGTGCCCCTCTTCAGGGGCAGGTACCCCGTAATAGTGGAGAAGTGCACCACGGTGGTTACTCCGGGTGAGACCGTGGACGTTGTGGTCACGGAGCGCGGGATAGCGATCAATCCCATGAGGAAGGACCTCCTCGAGAAACTCGAGAAGGTAAAGGTTCCGAGGGACCTCAGGATCTGCACCATCGAGGAGCTGCAGAAGATGGCCTACGAGATCACCGGTGGAAAGATCGAGCCGAACTGGGGGGACAAGATCGTGGCGCTCATCGAATACAGGGACGGGACCATCATCGATGTTGTGAGGAACGTGGTCCCGAAATATTATGATGATGCGATCTTCGTTGACAAGGACGAAAAGGATGTAGAACGGAGGGAGAACTGATACCCGTCAAAAGGAGATGATGATATGGATGGAAAGAAGAATGCAAAGGATTCCAGAATAATCTACACGAAGGTAGACGAGGCACCGGCGCTTGCGACCTATTCGCTGCTTCCGATGATAAGGGCATTCACTGCAGCTGCGGGTGTGGATGTGGAGGTAAGGGACATATCCCTGGCAGGAAGGACCATAGCGAAGTTCCCGGAAAGATTGAAGAAGGAACAGGTCCAGACGGATGATCTTGCATACCTCGGCGATTTCGTCAAGGAACCCGAAGCAAACGTGATCAAGCTCCCCTGCATCAGCGCCTCCGTGCCACAGCTGAAGGCTACGATCAAAGAGCTTCAGGGGAAGGGGTACGATATTCCCAACTACCCCGAGGAGCCCAAAGACGAGTCGGAGATCGAGATAAAGGACCGGTTCGATACTGTCAAGGGCAGCGCCGTGAATCCCGTGCTCAGGGAGGGGAACTCGGACAGGAGAGCTCCGGGATCGGTCAAGAACTACGCAAAGAGTCATCCTCACTTCATGGGAGAATGGACGAAGGATTCGAAGGCACATGTTGCACACATGAAGAAAGGGGATCTCCGCTCCAACGAGGTCTCGTTGACGATCTCGAAGGAGGATGCGGGCGAGGGCAGGATAGAGTTCGTCGGAAAGGACGGAACGGTAAAGATCCTCAAGGACAAGGTGAAGATCGCAAACAGCGAGATCATAGATGTCTCCGTCATGAACCGCAAGGCCCTCAGGAAATTCCTCGAGGAACAGATCGAGGATGCGAAGAAGAAGGACCTTCTCTTCTCCGTTCACCTGAAAGCGACCATGATGAAGGTATCCGATCCGATAATATTCGGACACGTCGTTTCCGTTTATTTCAAGGAGGTCTTCGAGAAGCATGCCGGGGTCTTCAAGGAGCTAGGCATCAGCCCGAACAACGGTCTTGGCGACCTCTACGCCCAGATCCAGAACCTTCCGGAGGAGAAGAGGAAGGAGATCGAGGCGGACATTCAGGCATGCTACGAGAAGAGGCCGGAGATCGCAATGGTGAACTCAGAGAAGGGCATCACCAATCTGCATGTCCCGAGCGATGTGATAATCGATGCCTCGATGCCCGCCGCGATCAGGAACTCCGGAAGGATGTACGGAAGGGATGGGAAGGCAAAGGATACAAAATTCGTCATACCGGACAGCAGCTACGCCGGTGTCTATCAGGCAGTCATCGACTTCTGCAAGGAGAACGGCGCCTTCGATCCCAGGACCATGGGGACCGTCCAGAACGTCGGCCTCATGGCCCAGAAAGCGGAGGAGTACGGGTCCCACGACAAGACCTTCACATCTCCCGGAGAGGGAAAGGTCCGTGTGATCTCTGCTTCGGGCAAGACGCTCCTCGAGAAAGATGTCGAGGAAGGGGACATATTCCGGATGTGCCAGGTCAAGGATGCCGCCATACAGGACTGGGTCAAGCTCGCGGTGACAAGGGCAAAGGCCACCGGTTGGCCGGTCGTGTTCTGGCTGGACGAGAAGAGGGCACACGATTCCGAGCTCATCAATAAGGTGAACCTCTATCTGAAGAACTACGATACAGGGGACCTCGACATCAGGATAATGTCCCCGGTGGAGGCCACGAAGCTTTCCTGCCAGCTCATCAAGGACGGTATGGACACGATATCGGTGACGGGGAACGTCCTCAGGGACTACCTGACGGACCTCTTCCCGATCCTCGAGGTCGGGACCAGTGCGAAGATGCTTTCGATAGTGCCATTGATGAACGGCGGTGGACTCTTCGAGACCGGAGCCGGCGGATCGGCCCCTAAGCATGTCCAGCAGTTCCAGGAAGAGGGACACCTCAGATGGGACTCCCTGGGTGAGTTCCTTGCTCTGGCTGCCTCTCTGGAGCACCTTGCCATCCATACGGGGAACAAAAAGGCGCAGGTACTCGCAGATACCCTTGACAAGGCGACCGAGAAGTTCCTCGAAAGCAACAAATCACCGGGGAAAGATGTCCACGAGATGGATAACAGGGGGAGCCACTTCTACCTGGCAATGTACTGGGCCCAGGCACTTGCGGAGCAGAACAAGGACAAAGCTCTGAAGAAGAGGTTCGAACCCGTCGCAAAGGCGATGACAGAGAACGAGAAGAGGATCATGGAAGAGATCGATGCCACCCAGGGGCACCCAGTCGAGTTTGGCGGGTATTACAAGCCGGATGATGTGCTTGCCTCCAGGGCTATGAGACCGAGCGCGACCCTGAACGCCATTATCGATTCGATCAAGGTCTGAGCTATTTGGCGGGATTTTTGGGAGGGTCTTTTTTGCCCTCCCTTTTTTTTAATCTGATGATCCGCCTGCAGTAGGGGCATCGTAGTTTCATATTCTTCTTTCTCCTGGTGAAGATGTTCCTCTTGCAGACGCTGCATTTTGTCTTGATGAATCCTCTCTTTTCCATTTCGAACCTGAATTCAAGGAGTTCCGGGTAATCGCATTCATTGCATTTGATGACGATGGGCTCCCCTTCGAACTTGGCAATGTTGTAGGTTCTGCATTTCCTGCACTGTACGTATCTTATACTGTCCTTGAATTTCTTGAAACTGTCGTAATAAAGCAAGTATATGCCGAGACCCAGGACGGAGTTGAACAGTATGATGATGAACTCGAGCCTGCAGATCTCGGTGAAGGATACCAGCAGGACCATGAGGGTGATGAACAGGACCGGCGCGATCTTGAACAGGATGTTGGCTCCCCATACCTGCTTCCTGTCGTTTTGGTCGGTCCTGAACTGTTTTTGAAAGGAGATGATCTCCCTCGAATCCCTCTCCAGTCTATGGTTAATCAATTTTGTAGAATCTATGAACCACGCTGCAAGCAGAAGGAAAGCGAGCAGCATGGAATAGATCGTTAAAAAGGTCATTATCTTGAAAAGGGACCGGGTGAAGAGGCTCCATCCGAGAATGAAAACACGGTTTGTGGTATAGAACAGGATAGCGGTTATGATGGCAAATAGCGAGCCCCATCTCAGGAACGGACTGATCTTCCCAAGCTTCTTCCTGATCTCTCCCACGATCTCGAAATGAGGTCCGCCATATTATAATGTTGACCGTTCTTCATCGGATCAGGGACGTTCATTTTTCTATCATATCATAGCCCTTCATCTTCATCACGGGGTTCTTTCCCGGATACTTTCGGTCCATTATCAGCTCCATCGTGCAGTTGGGACACCTGAACTCGAGCTTCGAGTAGAAATAGAGCACGAGGGTCCTCTTGCAGAGAGGGCAGGCATATACAATGGGGCTCCTCCTATCCTTCGGCAGGTCCTTCCAGTCATCCGGAACAAGCAGGGGGGCGCCACATTTTTTACATTTCACTGTGAAAGGTCTTTCCCTGTTGCCGACCTCATTTATCAATTCGCACTTATTACAATGATAGTAAATGATGCTTTCATCTTTCTTCTTCTCTGTGGGCCCCGAGATGAATGACCAACCAACCACCGCTGGGATTACAATGATCGCAATGGTGATTATCTCAAAGATCCCTCCGAGGAGAATGAACTGGATGACCATAAGTGATATTCCGATTATCGGACCAAAGATCAGCATCACCAGCCCGATCTTCTGCTTTTTCGTCCATTTTTCCGACCTGAGCTTCTTCCATTTTTCTCTCCTTTCCCTCTTTTTCCATTTCGTGAAGTCCCTTTTTGCATATGAAAGAAAAGGCAGGCCGGCCATGCAGATCGCCAGCCCAGCACCCATAACATAGATATACCATCTTTCCCAGACCCACCAGTAATCCCGGATACTTCCCTTCACAACGATCAAGTGGCATGTTCCGTTCACGCTCATGGTGATATTGGCGGTTCCATCTTGTTCGAACCAGCCTCTGTAAGTGAACTTCTCTCCTCGATAGGTATCGGTCTCGTTCGAGTATCTCTTACCTTGAGAGTCGTAAATTGTGTTGTTTTCCGAGATAAGGATGAAGCTTTCCGGATATGATCTGTTCACTGCAAATATGTAATATTCACCTTTGTGAGCTTCGAACGTGACATTGGAGGTCGAATTGGACAGAACGAACTCGTGATGCTCGTTCGTCCTTGGATCGGTCACCTCCCACGGGTCCTTGATCAGGTCATGGTAGATGATGAAGGGTATCATTGCACAGACCATCACGATGCCGACGGTCATCATGGTCAGACTTATTCTTTCAGCAATATTCTCCATATCTCCTCATACCATTAATCCCGGATCGATAGAATAAGTTATTGCACGGATCAAATATAAATCTAAAAAATGTCCATTCGAAAATACTTATTTACGTACAGACCGTTCCGTGCCGGGGGAAGATAGGGATATGGAATTCTTCGATGGAAGACAGGAAGGATTATCAAGGTGCGGGAGGGGGTGGCTCGGAAAGGATGAGCTGAGAGGCGTCTTCGATCCCGGACAGACCAGATTGACCATGGCATTATCCCATGCGTGGATAACACTTCTTCTGATCCTGGCTTTTTTCATCCCGTGGACCCTTGGAGCTTTGATCTTCGGATTCCTCGAGAGCGTGGAGAGCGGGCTATCATGTTTTCTCGTCATGTTCTTTCTGATAGTTGTCATCGTTGGCATCCCGTCGGTGATCCTTGTCTTTCTGTCGATGCTGGTCGGTTCTTCCAAGAAATTGAAGCGCAACAGGATACATCTGTGCGACGAGTTCGTCGAGGTGATCTACTGGAAGGGGGAAAAGGACATCCCGGTGCAGGTCACGAGGGTGCCGTTTCGCTACATCAAGGACATTCATCCCGTCACGGATCTTGAATGGAACCATGAAATGAAGATGTGGAACCCGCTTCGAAAGATCGCACTGTGGCCCTTCATCGGTCCTTCCAGCCGATTCCAGCCCGGGACCAGAAGGAAGAACGTCTATACCATCGAGTTCGACAGGAGGATGGAGCTCCACACCTATTCGGAAACCCAGGCCACATGGGCAACATTGCTCGGCCTGACGGTCAGCTGGCTCTTTTTCATGGTGGGAAGAGAGATCGAGGACCAAATGCTCATGGACGATAAACTGTACATCAGCATGCCCGGGAAGGATTATCCGGGGTTCAAGGGGTATGTCAATGAAAGGATGAAGGGGCCGACCGCGCACGTTGACCGGACATACTACCAGCCGGAGGTACATCAGCCGATTGTCGACGGTCCGATCGATGACAGCTCCTACATGGACCTCGTATATCGGGAGGATAATGAAATTAATGAATAAAAATTCAATTTATAAATGAATATTCTTATTATATCCACTTCTCATATACCAGGGGATAGAGATGGGATGGTTGAGGAGAAAGGTCCCCGAGGATCTCTACTATGGCCAGGAGGAGAAGGATAAACCTCCGTACTTGAGCCTGTCCGACCATAAGGTCCACCGCAGGGACAGGGAGGAAAGACGCATCAAGGAGATGCAGAGAGGTATACTGGACTACCAGATGGAAAGGGCCGAGATCGAGGATATGGAGCGGGAGATGTATAGGTTCATATCTGACCCTTCCTTGACCGACCAGGCAGAGGTCCGTTCGTTCGACTCGGGAAAGGACCGAAGGAACGCATCCATCATCATCCTCGGTTCTTTGTTCATCATGTGCTTGCTGATGTTCCTGACGGGCGTCTCCCTGCTCGTATCCATTTTCGTCACTCTTCTGATGGCTGTCGGTTTCGTTTTCCTATATCATTTAGTGAAGAAAGAGCAGAACAAGCGGGAGAAGCAGAGAAGGGATGATGCGATCATGGGGGTCGGACCGGGACCATCCGATTGGGTCGTTCTGGGAAACAGGCAAATGGAGGTCTGCTTTGCCAGGGAATCGGTCGTTGTCCCGGTACATTACCTGGATATTGCGTCGGTCAACGATCGGGTAATGGACCATTTCCAAGGTTACAAGGTCCTTCGCAATGAAAAGGTCAGGATCGCTCCGGACCCGTGGTGGATAAGGGGGGCGCTTTATCCGCCTTATACCCCCGTCGATGACCTGGTTGTGATCGAGTTGACGAAGGAGCTCGACATCCCCTCATTCATCAACCCATCATGGATGAGGTCTAGAATGTTCACGCCTAACACGGGTGCAAGGAAAAGGACCGACAGGATGATAATAGCCATAAGGTCGGATGAGAAGGATAGGTTCATAAGGGAGCTCAACTCCAGACTGAAGAGGAGAAAAGAACTTGAAGAGGATGGATACCTTGATGAGTGGAACTGATACAGGGCCAAGTTGATACCATGCCGGGGGAGAAAATCGAGGAAGAAAGGCTTCTAAAGGATACGGAGCAGCCCTGGATCCAACGGAAGATCACAGGAGGTGATGACAGCAAGAGTTACCGGATGATCACATGGACCTTTCTACCAATGATGGTGATCTTCTCCGTAACCAGTGTTCTGGCATTCCTTTTGATCATGTTATCGGTTGGTGCGAATATCACCGTATTCCCGGTCCTTGAGAGTCTGTTTATGGGGTCCAGTGTGGTGATCGTTCTGGTATTTGCTTTCCAACTTGGAGTAACCATTGTTGTGATGTCTTCGAGCAGATCGACCTCCATGAGC
>JBLIRH010000090.1:0-7592 GCA_049472215.1 Thermoplasmatota archaeon
TTCCGCGTTGAGTGGGTCAGCTTCTCTCCAGCACATACCACAAGTTTGACCGACGAGAGGTCTGCCTTATGGTCCTGGGCCTTCTTGAGGACATGATAGATGTACGAGGGGACGCCTATCAGAACGTTCGAATCCACCATGCTGATGACCTCCAGTGTCTTCTCGGTGGATGTCACCGATCCTCCTCCGGTGTGGAACATCCTGAGGTTGGAGTTCAGGTTCACGAAGAACACCACGTTGAAAGCAAGGTGAGGAGAAAACGGAAAAAGGTTCATTATGACCCAGTTCGGATCGATCTCGGTCACGGTCTGCAGCGACTGGTAGATGTTCGAGAACTGCTCTATGTCCCTTCTCGTGTACATGAAGGGAATGTTGTTCCCCGTGGTCCCGGATGTGGCGATCATGAAGGTGGGATAGTACTCGGACCTGAGCATTTCCTCCACGTCCCCCTTCCAGATATCCTTGAGCCTGAGACCTACCAATCTGGACCTCGGCCAGTATTTCTTTATACTCTCGGAATCCGGTCTGAGGATGAAATCCAGGTATCTCTTTGGATCGGTGTCATCCGGCATTATGTCCTCCTTTCTGGTCAGAGGTAGCCTCTCGAGGTCCTTGACGGTCTCGATGGAGTTCGGATCTATACCATGCTGGTCAAAGAGCTTCCTGTAATGGCTCGAGAATGGATAGAGCTGATATCTGATGTAATCACGGAGTTTCCTCTCCTGGTTGCGGAGTATCTCGCTTCCGTTCATCTCGTAATACCTTTCGATGGGATCGAAATCCAAACAGATCAGCTCCCACTGGGGACCCTCCATGATTGGAGCCTTTCTATATATCCCTAATCCATATGAACGGATTACATGGGCCGGGCTGAAATCTGTAGAAAATGATGCTCAAGAAATTACCCCCAGTTATAAAGTACGGCTTTTTGGGATTTCCTTGTAAAAACTCCGATCTTTCATGAAAAAACCGCAAAATCACATGAAACCATAACAGATAAATACCCACCGCCAAAGTGTTTTTCTGGGCCGGATCGAGCGAGGCGGTCCGAGATCCAAGAGCGATGTCTCCTCGTTCATCCGATGCAGGGAGAAGAAGGCTTCCTGCGCAGGAAACAGCGGAGTGATACCGATAATCCTACCCCTGGAGGAATGGAATGAAGGTGCTGCCCTCAGTGAAAGCGAAAGCCATGACCAGCACAACATCGATCGTAGGGTCATGGTGATCCGATGAGTCACTATCTTCTTGACCCCCACCTGGATAGATGTCCCGAATGCGGGAGCATCAACGTACATGTGGACCAGGTCAGGGGTGAGATAGTCTGCATCGAATGCGGTGTGGTCATCTCTGACACCCACATCGACCACGGGCCGGAATGGAGGGACCTCGATAACGCGCATTCTCGATCCAGGGTAGGTGCACCATCCCGGAAATGGAATGACGGTCTCGCCCCGAGCACCGAGATCGGATGGAAGGACAGGGACTCCTTCGGACGAACCATCCCCGAAAGGAACAGGGCGCAGGTTTACCGTTTGAGGAAATGGCAGCGGAGATTGAGGAAATTCAGGACTTCCCAGAGGAACCTGATCTTCGGTTTCGCCGAGATCGACCGGCTCTGCATGGCCAAGGACCTTCCCCCCAATGTCAGGGAACATGCCAAAGCACTTTTTCAAAGGGCGAGCGAGCACAACATGATCCAGGGCAGAGGGGTCGAATGCATGGTGGCGGTTGTGCTCTATGCAGCGTGCAGGACCTCTAACGTTCCAAGGACGCTGAACGAGATAGCGGATGACCTCACTGTATCAAGAAAGGATATCGGAAGAGCTTTCCGAAAGATCTCAAGGCAGCTCGAGCTATCCATACGGGTCACCAATCCTCTCGACTACATTTCTCGTTTCTGCTCCAGACTGAAACTCAACGGAAATACCCAGGAGTTCGCGATGGACATCATAAGGAGATCCGAGGAGCTGGGTTATATCTCCGGAAAGGATCCGGCGGGAATTGCCGCATCGGCGATCTATATCGCATCAATAATGACAGGACAGACCAGGACCCAGGGGGAGATCTCGGAGGCATCCGGGATAACCGAGGTCACCATCCGGAAGCGATACAAGGAGATCATCGACAGGCTGGATATCAAGATAAGGAACGCACATTATTTTCGACACAGGTCCTAGACGGGATCCCTTGTCCTGAGCACGCTCTCGACATCGTAAATTCCAACGACAAGACCCTCATCATCTATGACAAGTGAACTTGAAACGACAACGACCTGGTCGCCGGGAGATATCAATCCCCTCTCCTGCACGTCCCGTATCGAGCTCATGATCCTGGTCTCCAGTGAGGAGTTATCTATCCGTTGGGAATGTATCGGAGTGACCCCCCAGACGAGGTTCATCTCCCGTGCGGTCCTCCTCGAGGGTGTTATCGCTACGATGGCCCTGTTGGGCCTGTACTTGGATACCATCCTTGCGGATTGACCTGTATCGGTGATGGCCAGAACCTTTCCGGGATATCCGCGGTCGTTGAACTCCTTGACCATTGTAAAACATGCGTGGCCTACTGTTTCCACCTTGCATTTAAGGTCGGAATCATAGTAATCCGGGTCACGGTTCGGTATCTGCTCCTCCGCCGTCATGACTATATCCTTCATGAATTCGAGGGCCTCGACCGGATGCTTCCCCACGGATGTCTCGTTGGAGAGCATGACGGCGTCCGCCCCGTCAAGGACAGAGTTGAAGACATCGCTGGCTTCCGCCCTGGTCGGCCTCGAATGTTCGGTCATGGATTCCAGCATCTGGGTTGCGACGATGACGGGAATACCCGCCCTGTTGCATTTCCTGCACATCTCCTTCTGCCATATGGGGACCTCGTGAGGCGGTATCTCAACTCCCAGGTCCCCCCTTGCGACCATGAGTCCGTCCGATACCTCGATGATACCGTCAAGGTTCCTGAGCGCGAGGGGGCGCTCGATCTTGGCAATGACCTTGACATTGCCGTTTCCCGCTCCCCTCAGGTATTCCCTCACGTCCACCACATCCCTCGGACCGGCAACGAAGGAGACAGCGACGAATTCGGGATCGAGCTCTGCGATCAGGACAAGGTCCTCCCTGTCCTTGTCCGTGGGAACCCTGACCGTCAGGTCCGCGCCCGGTATGTTGCAGCCCTTTGCGTTGGAAATGAGCCCGCCGGACCTTACGGTGCAAACGAGGTCCTTCTCATCCTTGTCCATCACCCTGAGCTTGACGATCCCGTCGTTCAGGAAAACCTCGTCCCCGATTTTCAGGTCCCCGATCAGCTGGGGGTACCTTATCGTGAACCTTTCCGGGGTGCCAAGGACCTCATCCGGAGTGATGCGGACGATATCGCCGGTGTTCAGGACGAAGGGTTCCTTCATGTCACCCGTCCTGATCTTCGGTCCCTGGATATCGCAAAGGACGGCAATGTCCCTGTCCTTCGAATCTGCGATCTCACGGACCTGTGAAAAGACCCGTCTATGCCTGTCATGGCCCCCATGGGAAAAGTTCAGCCTGGCAACGTCCATACCGGACTCCACCAGCCTTTCGAGCATCTCTCCGCTTTCGGTTACCGGACCTATCGTGCAGACTATCTTCGTTTTCCTAGTGAGATCCATTCAGGCCCCCCGGACCCTGATGACCAGGGCGGATATAATCGTATCTCAGGTAGTCTGTGAGGTTATTGGGCTTATCTCCTGACGAGGCAATAGGTGTTCGAGTCCTTGATATGCTCTTCGCTGAAACCAATGAAAGAGCTCAGTGCCCTGAAAACATCTTCGAGGACATTTCCCCCGAAATCGAACTTGAACCTTCCCTTTACGACCTTCCCGCTGTGCAATGTGAATGATATCCCGTGTCTCTCGTGGTAATAGATCATCTTCACCTCGGAGAGCCTGATCACCCTCTCCTTGTACGGGTTGATGAAAACGATCCTGTCCCTGTATACCACCATAACCTCAAAGATACAGACGAGCAAGGCGATGAAGAATATGAGCCAGACAGACAGGTAGAGGAGGGAGATCAAGATGATGCCACCCCCGATCTCGAAGAAATAGACCACAAAGATGAAAACATACAATGGGACCAAAGGAAGGAGCATACTGACAAGGAGTACGGTCCTGGACTGCGCATTCTGGTAAACTAGGCTGGTTTCCATTCGATCACACCCTTCTCCCTATGAAAAACGGAGTGCGGTCCAAAGGGGGCGCACATTGAACGCATGGGTCGGATGGGTTTTAACGTTTCTGATTGATGAATAGAAAGGTTTCCGGGAAAGCAAATAAGATATCCTCAATGGTGATTATACTTCAAGACCTTCGGTGATGTAATTGAAATGGAGGGTAATGGAGCTTGAGACCCTGGACCCTTATCTTGCGATGGGGCTCGAGGAGGTCGTCCTGGAACACGTTGCTGCCGGTGGAGATCCTATCGTTCACTTCTGGGACTGGGAGAAGAAGGCCGTGACCATTGGGAACTTCCAAAACGCCGAGGGGGAGGTCTATCTCCACAGATGCAAAAGGTCAGGCGTGCCTGTGATAAGAAGGGCCAGCGGAGGTGGGACCATGTTCCACGTTCCATCCAACGAGATAGTTTTCTCGATCTGCGCTCCGCCCGGCGTGATCTCCAATGATATCTCGAGAAGCTATCTGGAACTTCTCGAACCCATCGTGGGGGCATTGAAAGGTTTCGGATTGAACACTACCATCGACGAGAACAACATCATGCTCGGGAAGAAGAAGATCTCCGGTTCGGCACAGAGGAGGACCGCCAAAGCGGTCCTGCACCACGGTACGATACTTTTCGAGGTCAATGAATGGGAGATGTTCTCCTATATCAAGGGGGACAAGGCCGAATCGGAGGTCAAGGGGACCTGCTCCAATTACAAACCGGTTACGAGCATCATGGACCATCTCGACATCACGCTCGAGGAGCTCTACGAAGGCGTGAGGGATTCGCTCCTCGAGGAGAGGGATACTTTTTCGTCATCATGGACGGAGAGAGAGTTGAAAAGGGCAATGGACCTGAAGAACTCGAAGTATTCCACAGATAGCTGGAACCTCAAGAGCTGAGGGGATGCCCGACCATTGGGCCCGGGGATCGTTCCACCGGTCACCCCCCAAAGAGGGAATCGTCCAGCACCTCGATCTTGTAGATCTTGTCGTCATCCCACATCTCGCAGGTCCGTTGAATGGTCCAGATATATTCTCCATCCCAGGTTATTGCCCAGGTCCCATCGGCCGCCGGAAATATGGAGCCAATGAGGTTCCCATCTGCATCCCATTTTCCGAGCCCTCTCGGACCTCCGTATACTGACCAGTAGTATTCACCCGTCCACACCAGGGTTCCGACATCGGCCCCATCCTGGAATGTCGTTTCACCCACCTTTACCCCATCCTTCGTCAGTTTATGGAGGACCGTTCCTCCCCTGCTCAACAGACGCAGATGTTCCCCATCATAGGTCAATCCGCTTGTTCCGCCGAGCTCTTTGTCCGGTATATCGAAGGATCCGACGATTTCGATCTTCGTCCCGTTTAGATGGAACTTGAAGATCTTCAGAAGGCTGAAATCGTTGACATAGAAGAACTCTCCATCGTTCGTGAGCCCTCTAGGGTTCATGATCACATCGTTGCCGTAACGGACCGAATTCCCGGTCTCCGGATCGACCCTTATGAAGTCAAGCTGCGTTCCAATTGTCCCGGAGCCAAGACTGAACCTCCACAGATATCCGTCCGTAAACACAAGAGACCACCCGAAATACAGGCCCTTGCCGACCTTCTTTACGACCCTGCGGGTCTCATCCTCCGGTGCATAGACGTAATTGTATCTGTCCTCCGGGTCCCCCGGAATGTAACCTAGCTCCCTGTCCCTCACATCCTCGATATCAATATCGGGGGGCGGGACGGAATCATCTCCGAGGTCGTTCCCTTCTATGGTCGAGGTGACCGTGGCATCGAACCCTATCGGATCGGGTTCTGAATGGTCCCGGAACCTGTTGTTCTTGACGGTTACGGTAGAATCCATTCCTCCCGTTATCGGCAGGTCGTAGCCCGTGAAATAATTGTTCTCGACGACCGCTTCCGTTTTCTCGAAATGGAGCGAGACGTGACCGCCCAGGAAGTGGTTCCCCTCTATGGCCACGTCCTTGTTGTACTGTTCCAGTGCGATGTCGTGGTATCCGTTGCCATATAGAATGTTGGACTTGTAAGTAGGTCTGGAGCGCTCCGCATACAGACCTTCGGAGTTGGTCCATCTCACTATCGAATGCGACACTTCTACTGAGGAATCCATTTGCATTATTCCAAGGACGGCGAATTCGACGATCACGTACTTGAACACCGAGTCGTTCGATCCGTATACCTCGATCCCGTTCCAATCACCGTTGATCGGGTCATCGGCTCCTGAAGTGAACCATATCATCCCGTCAGGGTTTCCAACCGCCTTGATCGTTCCACCATCGACCCCCAGGGATTTCTTCATCCATGGCTCCTTGTAACCCCGGTAAGGGTCGAAAGAGATATGTGTGCCCGGTTCGATCGTTAGAACGACCCCTTTGGGGACGATCACGGTCCCGTTGATCAGGATATCACCACTCCATGTCTCGTCGGAGGTCAGGATGTCGTTCTTTATCACGGGCTTGTAGATATCGATGTCATCATCCTTGTCCCCGTTGTCAAGGCAGAGTGAGGAGATGACGAAAAGAATTACCAATGCTGAGGTTGCGAGCCCCTTCAGTATCCCTGTCATACCCATAAAGGGATATTGCCCCAATTAAAATTATCCGTATTTGAAATGAAAAACGTTCCATTGAATGGCCCGATGGGATATCGGTCAATGTCCGGATCGATAAAATAGAATCATTAAAATAACAAGAGAAGTCCATTTTCCCGGGGTTTTATCATATTTCGAGATCGGACTTCAATTCCGGATGTCAATCGTGTTCAAGCAAGGCGCTCGAACACGATCCATCCCTATCATGAACAGTTTACCCATCAATAGCGGGCAGGCTTCCTCTTCCTGTAACAATCCCTGCAGTATACAGGTCTGTCCTGGTCGGGTTTGAAGGGAACCTGGGTTGTCTGTCCACAATCTGCACAAACGGCGTCGTGCATTTCTCGAGGCGGCCTATTGAACCCGCCTCCTCGCCTTTCTCCATACATATATATATTTCCTATTCGCCCAAACTAGTTGGGCTTAAAAGGGTCTACAATCACATAGTATAATAACATATCCGTCAAAAACCTCATAGAAAGGCGGCTTGATACCTCATTTTATCAAATAACGGAGATCACGATGATACAAGGGGAAGGTTTACCAATAGATCGGATGATCAGACCATGACCTTGCCGGGGTGCTCCAGATAGTCCTTCAGAGTGTTTATGAACCTCGCCACTTCCGCACCGTCGACGATCCTGTGATCGAAGGACACAGATATCCCCATGACCTTTCTGACAACTATCTGACCGTCGACCACCCTGGGCAGCTCCCTGATCTTCCCGATCCCGAGGATGGCTGCCTCGGGGAAGTTGATTATCGGGACACCGTAGATCCCCCCGATCGCACCGAAGTTCGAGATGG
>JBLIRH010000091.1:0-7581 GCA_049472215.1 Thermoplasmatota archaeon
TATTCTCGAAGACGTCCGAATACTGGACGCTTACTTGGGTATCTATTTCTACAACAGCTATGACAATGATGTATGGGACTGCAACATCGACACCTACGTCGCCGAAGGTATCTACCTCTTTGGTTCCATGGGGAACCGTTTCGTCCACAACAGGGTCAACTCCGCAGATCAGTATACAGCCATCAGGGTAGGTCGAGGATCATACGGGAATGAATTCTACTCGAACGCTCTCTACAGAGGCGGCCTGACGATCGACCCAATGCTCACCTATGGTGATTATTTCGATCTTGAACTATACACTTCTCAGTATGTCGAGATCAGCAACACCTACGAAGGCAGGTTCATCCTTTATCTGAACGGGGACGATCTGGACAACCAGACACTGACCACATCCTACGGTCAGATCTTTGTGGTGAATTCAAGGGATGTCAGGTTCCGCGACCAGTACGTCCACGGTGTCGAGAAGGGGATCGAGGTGATCGGATCATCCAATGTGATGTTCACGACCTCGAGGACAGCCTACAATCTGGATAAGAACGTTAACATCTACGGTTCCAACAACGTCGTCTTTTCTGCCTTCATGTCCTGGGGATCCGGTATCGGAGTCAATGTGGAATCTTCATCTGAAATCGAGTTCTCGGGATGCAGTTTCTGGGACGAGGCGGTCGGATTGAACGGGTGGGATGTGACGAACCTCTCTATTTACGGATCGAAGTTCGATAATATCACTAGCTCTTCCGTCAATTGCCAATCCTCATCCCGGGTAGACATAGATCGCTCCATATTTTCAGGCCTTGGAAATGGTGTGAACCTGGACATTTCGGATAATTCTTCCATCAGGAACTGCGAATTCGAGATGACCTACAGAGGGATAGTTATCCGGAGCTCGGATGGTATGGAAATTCTCGGCAACCAGATAACTGAAACACCTGAGGAAGCGATATTCCTGCGATATGTGGATATGTCCAAGATCATTCAGAATAATATAAGCGACTCAAAACATGGAATGATCGCCGAGTATTGCAATGATATCGAGTACAACCAGAATTCCATCTCAAAGACCGATATAGGGCTCGCACTGACCGATTGTACTTATGCCTACGTCTATAATAATTCACTCAGGAACAACAACATCGGTCTGAATCTGTACAGAACTGACTTTTCGGAATCAAGGTACAACCTGTTCTTCAGGAACACGGACTATGCAATACGATGCACAGAATCCGATTCCAACCGCTTCCTGACGAACTCATTCATCCGGAACAAGGGAACGGACGATGTCTACCATACATTTCGGCTCCAGGTCTACGACGAATCGAAGATCAACACCTGGTTCACAGCGAAGGAGCAAGGGAACTATTATTCGGACAAGTACGGGCCAGATGAGGATGACGACGGGATAGTGGATTCGTCATACGGCGTGGCAGGAGGGACCCTGGTAGATAGATATCCACTTGTCCATTCCCCGGTCACCATCATATCAGCACCTCGGAACATCAATACCACGATGGGTTTCGATTTCATCTTCATCGATTGGGAACCACCTTTGTACATTCTCGACGGCGGGATCGATGGATACAGGATATTCCGGGGCACCAGACCGGATCATTTGCTCCTGTACTATGAAACCAATGACGCAAATTCCGAGTTCTACGACAACTACGTCGAGTCAGGGATATGGTATTACTATCAGGTCCGGGCCTACAATGAGCTCGGCTACGGTGACGCCTCGGAGATCATCTCGGGTTTCTCCGATAATTCAGCCCCCCTGCTCGAGATCACTTCCCCCCAGGAAGAAGCGTGGATGAAAACCGGCGATGTCCTGCTCCAGTGGGTAGGGACCGATGAGGATTCCACGATCGTCAAATATCTTGTAAGGTGGGATGACGGTGAGTGGGTCGATGTAGGAAGAGAGACATCGTACCTGATCAGGGGGTTAAGGGAGAATACACATGTAGCCTACGTCAGAGCTGACAACCAGGTCGGTCTGACCAACGAGAGAAAGGTCACCTTCCATGTGGATGTCACCCTGCCCGAGATCACTTTCGGTTCACCGGACCTTGTGTACACAAACGGTTACGTATACACTGTTTCCTGGAATGCCCTTGACAAAGGGGGTAAGATCGACCGAATAAGATACAGACTGAACAATGATCCATGGACCGCCCCCTCATTATTGACCTCGACCGATGTCGTGCTCAAGGAGGGAAGGAACACCTTTGACCTTGAGGCCATCGACATGGCAGGCAACATTGCTTCCAGCCGCTTGACGGTCTACCTCGATCAGACCCCGCCGGAATTGAAAGGAGTGTCCCCTGATAACGGATCGGTCAGCCATCTGAGCAAAAAGGAGGTTTTGTTCGAATGGACCTGTGAAGACGATGTTTCGGGCATTTCATCCTACAGGCTGTACGTCAACGAGGTCCAGATGAACCTTATGGGGACCATGACCTCGAAAACCATCGAGCTTGACGAGGGACTCTCCGTGGTCCAACTCGATGCACTGGACAAAGCCGGCAACAAGGCCTCCATAGAATGGACCGTGCATGTTGACCTGACTGGTCCAAGGATCATGGACTACTGGCCGAAGGGAGGCAATATCGTCGTCAACACTCCGATATACGTCGTATTCTCGGAGAAGATGCTCCTGGGTTCCGTCAGTTTCATAGTGGAGGGGGCCTCCGGGGAGCTTGCTTGGGATGAAAACCGTCTTTCATTCACGCTTAGGGAACTCCTTGATTACGGGAAGACCTACCTGGTGAAGGTCAACGGCATGGACCTCGCCGGGAATATGATGGGGCAGTTCAGCTGGCAGTTCTCCACGTCCCCTTCGGGGACCATCAAAGGAAGGGTCATTGGGAGCAACGGGAGACCTGTCTTCGATGCGATCGTTACGATCGACGGTGGCAGGTTCACTCTGACGGACAATGAAGGCCGGTTCTCCATCCAGGTTGCACCGGGCGAGTATACCGTCACCGTCGAAAAGGACGGATACGAAAAGAAGACCTACGACCTCAGGATCTATTCGGGAGAGATAGAGGACCTGGGAACCATCCGGATAGACAAGGAGGGAGGCATATTGAATCCCACTGTCATCCTTGCTTTTACGATCTCGGCCGCGGTGATCATCATTTCCCTTCTGATCATCTCAGGTGTTCTGATCTACCGCAGAAGATCCAGAAAAATGGAGTTCTTCGTGGTCGACGGCGAGACAGTTGCCAGGCGCCCGCACCTGCATGTCGAGCTCGAGGAGGACGATGATGATGATGAGGAGTTCGAGATCTTCGATTACAGGGGCGCACCCGATTATTACTCTATGCTGGGGGTGGAGCGATCGGCCTCGGTGCCCGAGATCCGCAGGGCCTACAGAAGGATGGCCTACATGTACCATCCCGATAAGCTCCAGGCCGCCGGGATAGACATGTCGATGCATGAGATCCACGTGATGATGCGTGAACTGAACGAGGCGAAGTCTACACTTTTGGACCCTTACAGGAAGCAGGCCTACGACATTTCTTTGCTGGACCGGGAGCTCTGAGACATAACTGGTCAGGTTTAAATATCTCCATGTGTTGAAGCTTCCGATGAGGAGTTCAGCTTCGACTTTTCCATGGACATTGTTCCTTTTATCAGCGATCATCCTGTCCATGGTCTCGGTCTTTCCATCCGGCTCGGAAGCCGCCCCCTCCATCATCCTGGCATTCCCGGAGAACGAAAGGTCCTACAACTATACGACCATCGAGGCGAACTGGACCGTGGAAGACCCCACAGGGAATATCACCAGCGAGTACAGCCTGGACCTCGCCCCCTTCGTATCGACCGGTTCGAACACTTCGGTCCTGTTCGAGGAGCTTACGGAAGGATACCACGACCTGTCCATCAGGTGCCGCAACGGAATCGGTGAAGAGACGACGATCTCAATATCCTTCAGAATAGACACTTTTCCGCCGGATGTGCAGTTCACGCATGCAGGAAAGCTCTACGCTAACCTGGACCCCGTTATGATAGAGTGGTACTCATCGGACCAGGGTTCCGGCGTGGACCATGTAAAGACCCGCCTTGACGGCGGGGATTGGGTGGAGAAAGGCAACACGAACAGAGAGATAGTCAAGCTTCAGACCGAGGGAGAACACATTTTCGAGGTTATGGCCTTCGATAAGGCGGGGAACCATGCGACCATTGCAAAAGAGATAGTCCTTGACAGAGAGAGACCCGATCTCTTTCTTGTTTCCCCCTCTGATGGGAGCACCCAGAACTCCTCGACCATCGAGGTCTCATGGACGGGTGGTGACGACCTTTCCGGGATATCCTATTACGAGCTTCAACTTGATTCGACCACATCGGAGACCTTCCAGACACCGGGAACTTTCGAGTACCAGAACATCGCGGATGGAAGGCACGAATTAAGACTTTCCGCCTTCGATCAGGCGGGGAACATCCGGACCGTAACATCCTCCATCAACATCGACACGTTCAGTCCCTACGTTGTGCAGTACTATCCGCAGGGAGATGATGTGGCCATAGATACGTCCATCTGGATCGCTACCTCCGAAGCGCTCGTCCCCGATTCGGTTTCGGTCTCAGTATCCGGGCTCCGGGGCAACGTCACAATAAACGACGGCCAGATCGGTTTCGAATGGAACGGTTCGCTTGAATACGGAAAGGAATATGTGGTGACAGTATCCGGGAGGGACCGGGCCGGCAACTGGCTCCAGCCTTACATCTGGAAATTCACCACGACGGACATGGGATGGGTCAGAGGTGTGGTTGTTGACCAGTTCGGGAACTTCCTCACCAACCTCAGGGTGAACCTGGAGGACAACCAGAGCGAAAGGACCGATCGGGAAGGGATGTTCAATATCTCCGCCCATGCTGGGACCTATCTGCTGAACATCACCAGGATCGGATACATAGAGTTCAATGCCACGGTCGATATAGTCCCCGGGTCCTTGACGGACCTCGGATGGATAACCCTGGAACCGGTCCCATCTGATGGTAAGGGGGATAAGGAGAGGACGATCGTGCTTCTCCTGGTTTCGATACTGGTAGTGGTGTTCCTGATATTCTTGATGGTGGCGGTGTATGTCTGGAGGAGGCACCAGACACACGGTATATCTCATGACGACAGGGAGCAGATGGTGGAGATACTCCGTCATTTCGATGTCGCGACGAAGATCCACGAGATCGACTGCTACGAGACACTGGGGATCGGGAGGAACGCTTCCTCGAAGGAGATAAAGAAAGCTTATCGGAAGCTTGCGGCGAAATATCATCCCGACAAGGCGATGCACGGGGAGGACTTCGACGAGGACACGTCGCATCTGAAGATGAAGGAGATAAACGCTGCAAAGAGCATCCTCATGGACGAGGAGAAGAGGGACCTTCAGGACAGGATCCTGAAGGTGACCGGACGATATTGAATCGTGGAAGGTCCATTTCTTGTTCCCTTTCATTCTTCCATATCCAAAACTGATACTCCTTGGCGGTCATGATCAAAAATAGGAGACAAAAAAGAAGAACCAGCCCAATTACCAAGGAAATGAAGATCAATATTCCCATTTCCTCCTTAAGCAGCTCGATCATCTTTTCCTCCGATGTCTTGTAGTCCATGGAAGGATACACGTGGTAATCGCAGTATTTCGTCCTCTTCGAACCGAGATAAATTTCGTTCCCGGAAAAATCCACCGTCAATGTCAGATTGGAACGTGATCTCCCATCTTCAACTTGAAAAGTGTCCCCCCAGTAAGTATCCGTCAATCTTTTGGTGAAATTGAAATGGACCCTGCCCCTGATATCCGTGATCTTCTTTGTATAGTTCTCGTAAGGCCACATTTCTAAGACCAGGTAGACCGGTGCGTATGCTACAGGAACCTCATAAGATCCGTTATCGTTCATTGCCAGAAGTTGATACGTGAAGACGAATTCCCCCTCCCCCCATTCATAAAGATCGGGTCTACCATCCTGGGGGGCGGTTCTATCCACCGGACCAAAGTAGACCTCCTTGAGCATTGTTGGTATCTTTTCATCGGAAGAAGTGTTCGTTCCTGTTCCGACCGGTTCGCCTCTCACTATCGGGAATACCAACAAAGTAAGCAGAACTCCTACCAGGAGAAGCAGCAGTATCCTCTTCCAGATGGCCTCCATTCGCCTCGTAAAAAGCATCAGTCGAGGATTATTTAATGAGGTCTCGTTCATGAAGAATCGGCATTTCACATGAACGATCTGAAGGGACAATCGATGGTATGATTTCAGGATAGACGTCCGATGAGATCACTTTATTCATCTGTTCCTTGTAAAACCTCTTATCCTTTCTATCGGAGTACCAGTTATCGACCCTGATACATGCGAGGACTAAGGAATATATGAACCCCGCAATGATAATTAATTCTATAAAAAAAATGAAACAAAAAATTGGGTTGGGTTCATTTGTGAGATAATCATCATCAATATATGTCCGGTGATACGTGGCGAAAATCGTTCTGATAGAGCTGGTGTATCCCTGACTTCCACCGAAATTGGCTTGCAGAGTGATATTTGCCCGATTCTGCTCTGCAGGAATTGAGAACGGGTTCCCTGTTTTGGTATCCGTCAATCTTAAAAAATCTTTGAATAAAACCATTCCAGCATGATCAGTGTAATTGAAACTTGAATTGGTATAAGGCCCCATCGTGATGTTCAACCATACTTTCTGTAAGGGGACTGGTTGGCCATGTATTGTCCACATGTCCTCTACCACCAATCGAAACGCGAAAATGAATTCTTCAGGAAAATCCTCCTCAAGATCAATTCTTCCGTCCGGGGGGACGGTATTGTCCGGGGGGCTGAGATGAACTACTTCGATCTTTGTTGAAACCCATCCATTCATGGGTTCCCTTTTTTCTTCGACAGGTTGCGCCCTGACGATAGGGAACACTATCAAAGTAAGCAGGACCCCCACTAATAGGAGCAATAGTATCCTCTTCCAGACGGCCTCCATACGCCTCGTAAAAGCATCGGTCGAGGATTATTTAACAGGGCTTCGCTCATGAAAAAATGCCATTTCACATGAACGTATATTCAAGGTTCAGGATCCAATGTATACCGTTTTTTCTTCTCTGATCCGTGGAGTTTTCTGATACACAATGCGATCGCAACACCCACAACGATCATTGGGTAGACGAGGATCGATAGATGGAAGATGAGAATAAGGTAGATCTTCATCCCTGACCTCATCAGATCGGTCAGTGACCTTTCCTCAGAGGACTCTGGAACAGTATATGTGGTGAACCTTGTATTGATCGAGCCGGTGTAGTATCTCTTTCCAATGAACTTAGCTTCAATGGTTACATTCGAACGCTCCTCTCCACGGGGTAATCTAATCGGCTCCCCGGTGAATGAATCGAAGAGACCCATTGTATAATTGATCGTGACCATTCCATCGTCATCAGTTATCAATTCTGTGCAATTCCGAAAGGACCCGATCGTAATATTCACCCATACCGTTCCATTAGGGACCGGTGCCCTGGCAGTCAATTCCGTTGATCCGTCAAGGAGCAGCAAGGTGAAAACCAAGTCATCAAGATCAGATACGCTCATGTCGCA
>JBLIRH010000092.1:0-7534 GCA_049472215.1 Thermoplasmatota archaeon
TTCTGGAACCGAACGTCGTCCCTTATCCAAAAGGAATTGTAAAGGGGAGTGATCGATGAATCCATCCATGTGTCGAAGACCTCTTCGGAGCCTTTGAGCTGACCACCGCATTGGGGACAGGCATCCAAGGGAGGTTTGTCGATGGTGGGGTCGATGTAACACGCCTCTTCGGGAGGAAGGACAGGTTGACCGCACTCAAGACACTCCCATACAGGGATAGGTGTAGCGAAATACCTCTGTCTGGAGATCACCCAGTCCCAGGTCAGTGAGTTGACCCATTCCCTCAATCTGACCTTCATGAACTCAGGGAACCATTCCACTCTGTCCGCAGCCTCCAGGACCTCATCTTTCATGTCGAGGATCTTCACGAACCATTGCGGCACCTGCAGATACTCTATGGTGGTATGGCATCTCCAGCATGAGCCGATGTTCTGGGGATTATCCTCCTGTTTTACCAGAAGGCCGTATTCCTTGAGGTCCTGGATTATCTTCTGCCTCGCCTCCTTGAGGTCCAATCCCTCGTACGGCCCCGCGACACCGGTCATCCTGCCGTGCTCGTCAATGCCCTTCACCAGATCGAGACCGTATTTGAATACCCACCGCAGGTCCTCCTTGTCCCCGATGGTGCATATCATCACGACGCCGGACCCGTAATCCTTCTCCACGACCTCATCGGCGACCACCGGGACCTTCTTCTCGAAGATAGGCGTCAGGAGCTCTTTCCCCACGAGGTCCAGGTACCTTGGATCATCGGGATGGACTGCCACCAGCTGGCACGTGCAAAGCAGCTCTGGTCTTGTTGTTGCAATCTCCACCTTGCGGTCGGGATCGTCAGCCAGCGAGAAGTGTATCGTGTTCAGCTTGGTCACGTTGTCCCGGTATTCCACCTCGGATTCCGCGAGAGCGGTCCCGCATCGAGGGCACCAGTTCACAGGGTGATTGGCCTTGTATATCCTTCCTTTGTGGAAGAGCCTGATGAAGGAGATCTGGGTCAGCCGGCGGTAGTATTGCGCGTCCGTCTGATAATAGACGGAGGGGTCCATCGATTCGCCGAAGATCTTGAACTGGCGGGTCATTTCCGCTATGTTGTCGCCTGCGAACTTCTCGCAAAGCTTGATGAACTCGTGACGGTCGTACTCCCTCATTCGGATGTTGTACTTCTTCTCGACCCTGACCTCGATGGGCATGCCGTTGACATCGAAACAGAGGGGGAACATAACGTTGTATCCCCGCATCCTCTTGTATCTTGCAACGAAATCTATGTGGGTGTAATGAACAGCGTGGCCGGCATGCAGAGGACCGGATGCGTATCTCGGCGGATTGTCTATGGTGAAAGGGGGTTTTTTCGAGTCAGGGTCCCAATGGTAAACCTTCTCGTTCTCCCAGAAATCCTGCCACCTTTCCTCAAGGGCATGAATGTCGAAACCGCTCCCTGATCCATCCCTGCTCGCATCATCCTCGGTGCCGGTTCCGCTCATTGTCATTCCCCTGGGTCGATCGTGGACCAACGGGTCCATCGGAGGGTTCTGCCCTAAATCTCTTCTTATATTTAATAAAAAGGGGTGGCTGCACCGACAGGCTTGGGATGACGACCGATATATTAAAACACATCTTGTCGATAACGTGTTGTGAAAGGGTCCAATAGCATGAAGGTCGTAATAACCGCTGTTATGCTGGTCGCTTTGATGGCTGCTGTCATCGTGATTCCGGCAACGGCGGACCAGGAAAGGGAATCCGTAGTCTACCAGGACAAAGAAAAGGATGTTCTTGCCGATTCAAGGAAAGGACCCCTTGACAGGCTCATGGACCTTAAGAACCTGGATGCCGAGAAGGCAGATGAGTTCGAGGAGAGACCCAACGTTGATATCGACTCATTGAAGATCACCCAGGACGGGACCTACTTCTCATGCATCATCACGGTGGAAGGCAGGATCCAGAACGACAGGAACTACACCTACTTCATTTGCGGCTATACCAGGACCGACCCCAAGGAAGAAGAGACCTTCGATTTCATCATGTCCTATTCGGGCGGGGAGACCTCATACATGGTATGGGAGGAGGGGAGCTACAAGGAAGGAGCCAATATATCGCTCATAAAGATCGAGGGTGTAACACTCAATCTAACTATGAACAGGGCCAATTTCATCCTCGGAGCTCCTTCGGATGAGTTCCTTATCTGCGGGATCGTCGTGATGTATCCCGGAGAAGGCCAGGACCGTTATCTGGACTATGTTCTGACCGAAGGCAACGGGGACAGCGGTGAGCTCATCGACAGCGAGACGCTGATGATACTGCAGATAGTGTTCATAGGACTGCTCGTCGTGACCACCTTCATCCTGTGGAACTTCTGGGCAAAGAAGAAAGGGATCGAGCAGGAGGGGGGCGTTTGCCCCAAATGCGAGGCAAGGCTGGATTCCAACCTTGATTTCTGCCCACACTGTGGTACCTTTGTCAGGGGGCCCGAAGCGGACAGGGAGAACCCAAAACCGCGTATCGTGAGCCCGCTGGACATCGAGAAAGAGGAATAGAAACAGATAACAACCATCACCCCCTCTCCATTCTTCAGGAGGAGGGTCAATGGTCGAGGTATTTTGCCCGAAATGCAAGAGTGAAATGCAGTTCCCGTTCATGATCTGTCCTGAATGTAGATGGGCCGCCAAAGGAGAGACAGCGGCTAAAATGTCCATTTCGGCCAAGGAATACATCCAGGAGCATCCGGATGACGAGGACCAGCTCAAAATGGTCCTTGATATGGTCATGAAGGAGAAGAAGGAAGAATACGAGGAAAGGACCGCAAGGAAAAGGAAGAGGCAGGAGATGGGGAGAAAGATCAGCCTGTTCTACATAATATTCTGTTATCTTGTCGGGATCATCACCCTCTTCGTTCTTTATTTCGTTTTCTCAGCATCCAGCGATACATCCGACGGTTTTTCCTTCATGGGAGAGGTGTACGGTGGTATTGTATGCGGTCTGTTCTTCCTGATCCTAGGGGTCATACTGACCGTTTTGAAGATCGCCCTCAGCAGAAAATAATGGGGGGAGACACCTGAGAATTCCTTGCAAAAGATGCATGTCAAGGATGGAGTTCCCGTTCTTTCAATGCAAGGAATGCGGTTGGGAGCCGGAGGGTGCTATGAAAGATCGGGCGATCAAGTTCGCTGAAAAGTACATAAAGAAGCATCCTGAAGATGCACCGAGATTGAGGATACTGCTCGAGGAGAAGATGGGAAAAAGGCATCCGGGCGAGGTGTCTAGAATGGTCGGATCTGCCGATATGGAGGTCCCATGCAGGAAATGCGGATCTAACATGATGTTCCCGTTCATGAGGTGCAACGACTGCGGTTGGGTTCCCAAAGGGGGCCTGCGAAAGAAGGCGATTAAGTTTGCCAAATTATATATCAAGAAGCACCCGGAGCAGGAGCGACAGCTCCGTTTCATACTCGAGGAGGAAGCCAGGGAGACCCTGCATCTGAAGGAATAACATGGGGACCTAATTTCTGATCAAAGGTGCGGGGGGAGAGGGAAGAACAGTGATCTCCTATTACGATCAGATGAACTCTTTCTGGACCTCGACCACCTCGGTGCTGTTGTTGCACTCGGAGTAGGCTTCGAGAGGCTCCTTGTTTATCTTTATGAAATTGTGACCCCAGGTGTAGATGGACATCATATCCTCGGCCTGCTCCTTGAATCCCATTATGTAAAAGGAGGCCGCAAGGGCTTCAAGGGTGGAGAGCTCTCCCCATTTCCCGAACTTCACGGGGTTCGTCGCCATGAGGATCGGAAGCGCCCTGGATTCGGCTTTCCTGACCTTGTGGAACTTCTTGAACACCCTCTCCGCTTCCTCCCAGGAGCAGTCGATCGCTGCCATTCCCCGCGACTCGAGTATCGTCCTGTCTGCCGGGGAGAGGGCTACTTTTGAGAATGGATCAAGAAGAAGGGAGCCATGGGGAACATCGTGGAAATGCTCCACGAGCCTTGCCTTCCCGAACTTCGCCATCTTCCTGGCGCTGCATTTCCTGGGATCGTCCTGCGACAGGTGCAGGATCAACGGAACAAGGGTGCTCACCGGGTGCCCCCTATCGGTTCGACCGACCCGTTCAGGACCAGGATGTCAACGACCTCACGGGGAAGCACTGCAACGTCCTCCTTCCGCATCGATATCGAGGTGCTGTCGGGGCACATGAAGGTGGCTATGTCCTTCAGGGCTCTGACCAGCACCATGCCCTCCGGAATGTCGGACCTCCCGGATGGTACCGGGTTCGCAGGTTCCTCTTTTTCTTCCTTCATCGCCTCCTTCTTCATGGTCGACTTCGATCCGGGGCCTGCCGGGTCCGGTGCGGCCTTCTCCTTCGGAGGTGTGATGGGCTCGGACTCTATGTAATCGGCAAGTGGTGTATTGATACCTGTTTCGGCCCTTATGGGCTCCTGGGATCGGGTCCCGAACTTGAGGACCCTGCCCCTGATCTTCTCCATCTCGAGCTTCAGGTCGAAGAAGAGGTCCATCTCATCATGGATCATGTTGTCCGTCGAATGGGTGATCTTCCTGGCAGAGTTCATTGCCATAAGGACTATCTTGCGCTCCCTCATGTTGTAGATATTGTTCATTATCTCCTTTGCCCGTCTATGCTCTTCCATCAGCCTGTAGTACTCTTCCGAGAACTCACCCTTGGAGGTTGCCTTCTGGTTCTCGATCCTCGCCCTTGTGGATTCTATCAGTGAGTTCGCCTTCTCGTAGAAATCCTCCGGAAGCCTGGTCAATTTGATGGAGCCCTTTTCCGCGGCATAGACCTCCCCGATCTCCTGGAGAAGCGCCCTGTGATCTTCGGGATCGTCCGGCTTCATCGCAGCCCATTATCCTGATACATGGTCAAAAAGATGTCGATTGCACGGGAGTTCCAACCATATTTTATATGACGTCTTGTTATTCCCCAATTATGAGGAAAAGCTGGCCTGTCCTTATGATCGCGATCCTTCTGGTGGTCCTGCTCCAGCCTTCCCCCGTGAACGGTGCTTCGGCATCCATCGATGTCGAAGAGGACGATCATTACATCTCGGTGGATCCCTCCGACGAGGACCAGGGCTACCTCGAGATATACGGGACGGTGGACGGCAGCCAGATAGGGATCCTCGACCAGCTGACGGTGACCCTCTCGGTGAACATAACCGAGGAATACGACGGGGAGCCGACGGGAAGGTACTGGGCTGCCTCTGCTGAGTTCGAAGGGGAGACCGTGACCCCGGAAGAGACGAGGCTGACCTACAACAAGGACACGGTTGATTTCACCATCTTCATCGATCCCGAGCTGTCAGGACAGGGAGACGGCGATATAGCTGTCCCGCCCGGGATATCTCCGCTGACCGAGGGAAAACTGGTCCTGAAACTGGCCTATTCCGGAGCCTCCTCAGGGGAGGACATCGAGCGGATGACCATAATCCCCGATTACTACCATCTGATCAACCTCTCGACACCGACCACTCCCCTGGAGGTAAAGGCTGGCAACAGGGTGAACTATACGCTTCGGATCAAGAACGCCGGCAATCAGATGGACAGTGTGACGGTGGAGGTCCCCGATCTCGAGGACCTCGAGAGCGACGGATGGACCACCTCCCTTAGCTTGACGGATATAGATGATATGGAACCGGGGTTTGAGGAAAGGTCCATCCTCCTGCTGACCGCACCGAACGACATCCCTGCAGATCGGGACCTGGAGATAGACATCAGGGTGTTCACCGACGAGCTGGATCCTGATACCCTCGAGCCGGTGAGCAGTGCCGAGCTGACATTGACGCTTCAGCTCAAGAAGTCAAAGGTCCAGGACCCGATCGTCGACGATGATGACGATGATGACAACGATACCGTGATCGACGATGATACGAACATCCAGGCAACGGATTCGCCATATGCCATCATCGGCGTCACCGCCGCCATGGCCGTCATAGCCCTGATAGTGTTGATCGTTCTCTTCTCAAAAAGGGGGGGCGGGGATGATGACGAGGACGAGGATGACATGCATACCTCGATGGTGAGGATCTGATCAGGGGAGCACAGCCTGTCTTCTAGCTACAAGGAAATATGCCAGGAACAACGGTACCTCGTTCTCCCCCTTCTCCAGGACGAACTTCTGCCCCCCGAGCTCCTGTTCGACCCTTTCGTTGACATTTATCGTGAAGGGATCGTCCGAAAGTGCCAGGGCATCCCGCAGGGGGTCGAAATCATCGATGGCGTCAAGGTCGACCCTGATGACCTTGAGACCGGTCTTGCCGTGCAGGGAACCGGGGCATCTGATGAGCCTCTTGATATCCGTTGTAACCGGTTCATCCGTCTCCCCGCTAAGGTGGATGGAAGTATAAGCCACGACCAGATTGAGGAATGACTCCAGCTGCTGGTTCCTCTCGAAAACATCGAAGTTGTTGGTTCCGACCAATCTCTTGAAACCATCCTCGTGGTCCAGGATGGACCTCACAAGGTCCTTTCCTATCTTCAACTTCCCGGAATCAGCAATTTCCAGAAGAAGCTTGAGCTTCTCCTTGCCATCCCTTTTCGACAGTTCATCTATCAGTCTGTCCCTGCCATCGATCACCTTGCGGGTCCATCCCCCCCGGTCACCGGAGGGAAACCTGCGTCTTTCCTTGTGGCTGCCGAAGCGCTTATTGACCGATATGGTCTCCTTGGGAAATAGCTTGTCGAGGTCAAGTCCCCTTCCGGTGATATAATCAACGATCGCCCTTCTGTCCCTGCTGTCAAGCTGCAGAACCTCCGGGGCCCTGACATGGACGTGGTATCCCCTTCCACCGGAGAAATGGAGATACGTATGCTCCTCAGGAAGGCCCAGGTCATCGAGGATGAAATCGAAAAGGAGCCTCTTTACCTCCTCCTTCACCTTGCGGAGCTGCTCGGAATAGCTCATTTCCTCTGCATTGGGGAGATGGTCCGCATCAAGGTCGAAGATCAGATCGGCCCCCATCCATGTCTTGAACTTGTCCCCCATAGGTTGAAGCGCCGGGTCCCCGTAATAAGCTGTCGAATAGTAAGCATGCATTGGAGCCGTTTCAACAAAGAACCTGTCTATCTCGCTCCGCCGCTGGAATCCGATGTGCCGGAACATCATCTTCCCCCCGAAGGGGAAGAAACCCCATTCCCTTCTCGTGAACCTGAACGGAGGGTCCACCGGGTCCTTGGAATAGTGCTCTCTGAACACCGACCTGAGGAACTGGAGCTCTCGTGGAAGCTTCGAGCCGTTATCCTGACCCATCAAGGTTTGAACCGGACCCGTATATTAACCCGTTCCCTGGCGGTTCCCCGAAAGTAATGTTCCCCACCGATCGGATCTTTTTTCGATGGTGCTCGTTAACATATCAAGCGGTTACATAAATTAAAAATATGGATGAGGAGTTAATCCGTGGGTCGCTCCTTTTAGGCTGACCCAGATATCGAATGCCGATATCAATGTGTCCCGCAAGTTTGAAACTGACCAGGGGACAAAAGGTATGCATCCAGGGTGATCCCGATGAAGGCCATGAGCAAGGAGAGATG
>JBLIRH010000093.1:0-7033 GCA_049472215.1 Thermoplasmatota archaeon
GGGAGTCGATGTCCACAACGATCACCTTCTTCACACCAAGGGTGTTGAGCGCTTTTCCGGTGGGATCGGACAGTCCCCTGTGTGAGGTGAACAGGAGAGGTGAATTGATCGAGGAAGCGATCACGGCAGCGTTGGCGGCCCCCGCCCAGCTCGTTCCTTCCCACAGTTCCTTCTTCTGCTTGAACTCGTATTTGACCGTGAAATCGGTCCCGGACCCTGCAAGGTTGACAACGGAGATCTGATAATCCCCCTGACCCAGCTCAGGGACCTCCAGGACCTGCGTGTTTCCGGAGGTCGCTCCCGCGGCGACAGCGATCTCGGCCCCTTCCGGACCTCTTAGGATGAGCCCCAGGTCCGCGCTGCCGTCCGACCATTCTAGGGTGAACTTCGCATCCCTGCAGTAGAAGGGCGTCTCTATCCTTGTGGGTACATCGATCCCGGGATAGAGCGTGTAATCTATTGTATAGGTGACCTCGGATCCGAAGGGTGCTTCCGGGGCAAGCCCTTTCTCGGCCCTGTCCGTCATCACCTGCCTTATACGGGACTGTTTCCATTCCTCACGCTCCCTGGGGGTGACCTCCGAGGGCAGAGGAACGGAGGACCAGCTGTCGGGTTCGTCCTGGTGGACGAGTGAGTTCTCGGTGGGCATGTATGTGACCGCGAACTCCCAGTCGCCGGAGTGGTAGATGTACGAGTCGATCTCCTCCGAAGCCCCCTCAAGAACGTTCCACTTCTCGCTCGCTCCCACCATCCCGAGCTGCATGTCGTACAGCTGGAGGTCGGGGTCCTTGCCTCTCTCCGTTATCTCGGAAAGAGGGTTCCAATCCTGACCCCATGTGAGCTGGGAGGTAATGTACTTGTAATCAGGCTCGATGGTGAAGCTGTGCGTGTTCGGATCGACGGGAGAAGGTTCCTTGGTGCCGGTAACCGACCCGGACCTTGGTGCCGAGTTCGGTGTTGTCCCCGAAAGCTGCCCTTCCGATCTCTCGTCCATCTCCTTGGGGTCCTTGTTTATTACAGCTATGACGGCCGTGTCTGACCATTCCCAGTTCATAAGGGCGATATCGGCGGCGGTGGCGATCGGGTCTTTATTATCGATCATCTCGACATTCGAGGACCTCCAAGCATTCCCGAGGTCCCCCGGCGGATTCCCCTGGAAACCGATGAGCTCGATCCTGTCGAGCTCCCCGTCGGCCACGGTCACGAGGTCCTCCATGAGGTACGAGATCCCGGGATAGGTGTTGAGGACCTTCTCCTCGTCAGAGGTCTCCCTGGGAGGCTCGTAGAACAATACCGGGTTCATGAAGACCCTGTTATCGGCCTCGGACCTGAAAACGGATGCGGGAACCGCGGCCAGGAAGGCGAGGTCGTCATCGAAACCTTCCCTGTCATGGTTGACTATGGTCACCTTGTCTATGGGTGTCATATCCTCGTAGGATACCGATTCGTAGCCGGCAGGCAGCCTGGTCTCCGCGGCCTCCCCTGAGTAAGCATACATAGGGGACAGCACTATCAGGGCGGTCATCGCGAAAAGAAGCAGCCTCCAGTTCATGGTGCTCGAGCGCATTTATATCACCGATGCCGAACAAAAGGGCCCAATGGGGTCCATGTACCTATATCTATCTGGCCATTATATATACTATGAATAAAAACATTGTCGTCGGACACTGACAACGACGTACCTATCTGTCCTTGGCCCTTATAACTACCTTTTTGGCTCTTTTTTTGAATCCCTTCTCGCCGTCCTTTCTGTATTCAAGCTGGAGGAGTCCGAGCTTGAGCATGGTCTCCAGGAGTCCGCCTACCACCTTGTCCACGGGCTCCACCCTCTCATGGAACATCTTTTGTTGCTTCAGATATACCTCTGCAAGGCAGTGATCCCCGTCGCTCATTTCCCAGAGAAGCGTCCCCACCTCGTCCAGCGGGCGTCGGATGTTCTCCGGCCCCTTCAGTATCTTGTGAAGTTTTTTTTCTAGCCTGTTGAAGTTCTTCGGGTATTCTAGGACAACCTTACCGTCCCTGTAGAACCATTCGACCTTCGAGCGCACCGGGAAGATGTACCTCGGGTCCGGGCCCTTGTAAGAAGGGCTGTCCATCAATTTCTTCTTCTCTCCCAACAGGATCCCTCACAGCGATGGATAGACGATGAATAATAGGACGAGCATCGAGAGGACCCCGACGATCGCAAAGAACCAGGTCCACCTCCTGCTCTTCCAACCGTATTTGGCGATGTTGACCATCACTCCAGAAACTATCACGGCCAGTATCAATCCTATGTAGACGAGGGGGTGAACCTCCATGACACCGGAGGAGTAAGGGATTACAAATCGATTTCCATGGTTCCGGAGAGCCTGTCGGAAACAATTAAATACCAATAGATATGTAAGGGTTACAACAAGATTACAACTTGAGGTTGTAAAGAGGAAGGTAGTAAACATGGCCGGCAAGGACCAGATGGTGCGCGAACCCAACACCGACATACAGGAAACCCCTGAAGGAGCAAAGCTAACTGCCGAGCTACCGGGGGTGGCCCAGGATGCCATAAGGATCGCTGTATCCAAGGACATTCTGAAGCTTGAGGCCGAAGGTACAAGGGGTAAGTTCAGTACCATACAGCCCCTTCCTTTCGAACCTGATCCCGACGGTATATCGGTATCCTTTTCACAGGGGGTCCTCGAGGTCCTTCTGGGAAGGAAGCATGACGAAACGGAGCACGAGGGAGAGAAACAGGTCCCGGTGATCTCCACCGTCGATGCCTCGATCGACCACCTTGAGAAGGAGCTGGACGAGTTGAGGAACGAGCTTCTCAAGGTTTCGGAGGAGAGGGCCTCTCTCGAGGAGAGGGCCGCATTCCTACAGAGGGATTTCCACAACCTCAAGCGCAGGCATGAGAGTGAGAAGGAGTCGATCGCTGACAAAAAGATCGAGGAGGTCTCCACGGGCCTGATCGACGTTCTTGACAGTTTCAAGCTCGCAAAAGCCTCCATCAAGGGCTCTGGAAGAACAGAGAGCTCGGTCGAGCAGACCCTCAAGGGTATCGAGATGATAGAGAACCAGGTCAAGAGCCTCTTTCAGAGGATCGGCATAACACGCATGTCGGTGGAGGGGCATCATTTCGATCACAACTTCCACGAGGCCGTAGGGCACGTGCAGAGGAAGGACCTAGAGGACGATGTCATCGCCACCGAGGTGAAGGCGGGCTATATCTACAAGGACAGAACGCTCCGGCCCGCACAGGTCATTGTCAACAGAAAGCCCCAGGGGGGCCAGAAGAAATAACGGTAAACGAGGTGATCACAAATGGGAAAGGTAATTGGAATAGATCTCGGGACCACGAACTCTGTCGTGGCAGTGATAGAAGGCGGACAGCCGGTCGTCATTCCCAACAGGGAAGGTGCAAGAACGACCCCGTCCGTGGTTGGAATAACGAAGAAGGGCGAAAGGCTGGTCGGGGAACTCGCCAAGAGGCAGGCCGTGGCAAACCCGGATAACACCATCGCCTCGATCAAGAGGAAGATGGGCCAGAAGACCAAGGTTTCCATGGCGGGCAAGAAATACACTCCCCAGGAGATATCGGCAATGGTCCTTCAGAAGATGAAGGAGGACGCGGAGGCCTACCTTGGCGAGAAGGTCACCGAGGCGGTCATCACCGTCCCGGCCTACTTCGAGGATGCCCAGAGGCAGGCCACAAAGGATGCCGGCAAGATCGCCGGATTGGAGGTCAAGAGGATCATCAACGAGCCCACCGCAGCGGCTCTTGCATACGGCCTCGACAAGGAAGGCGACCTGACGATCCTGGTGTACGACCTCGGAGGCGGCACCTTCGATGTCTCCATCCTTCAGATCGGAGACGGCGTGTTCCAGGTCAAGTCCACATCAGGAAACAACCACCTGGGGGGCGACGACTTCGACCAGCGGGTGATCGAATGGATGGCAAAGGATTTCAAGAACACCCACGGGGTCGATCTCCTCAAGGACAAACAGGCTGTCCAGAGGATGAAGGATGCTGCAGAAAAGGCCAAGATCGAGCTGTCGGGAACCCCGACGACCCAGATAAGCATCCCCTTCATCACACAGGGAGACGAAGGACCTCTTCATCTGGAGATGGACCTTTCCAGGTCCAAGTTCGAGTCCCTCATCAGCGACCTTGTTGAGAAGACCATCAAACCCCTGAAACAGGCCCTCAAGGATGCGAAGCTGGAACCCAAGGACGTCGACAAGGTGCTCCTCGTCGGCGGTTCGACGAGGGTCCCCCTTGTCCAGAACAAGATCAACGAGGTCCTAAAGAAGGAGCCGACAAAGAACATCAATCCTGACGAGTGTGTTGCCATAGGGGCAGCCATTCAGGCCGGTGTGTTGACAGGGGAAGTAGGCAAGGACATGGTCCTCCTGGATGTCACACCGCTATCACTTGGCATAGAGACCCTGGGCGGGGTCCTGACAAGGATAATCAACCGCAATACGACGATCCCAACGAAGAAGTCGAAGATCTTCTCGACCGCATCAGATAACCAGCCTCAGGTCGAGATCCATGTCCTTCAGGGCGAGAGGCCGATGGCCGCGGACAACAAGACCCTTGGTGTGTTCACCCTTACGGGGATACCCCCTGCACCGAGGGGGATACCGCAGATCGAGGTGACGTTCCAGATAGATGCCAACGGCATCGTTCACGTCACCGCCAAGGACCTAACAACCGGCAACAGCCAGGATATAGTGGTGTCAGGGACCGGAGCCCTTTCCGACGATGAGATCGAGAGGATGATGGACGACGCCGACAAGTTCGCGGAGGAGGACAAGAAGAAGCTCGAGGTAGCCGAGGCAAAGAACAACGCGACCTCCCTCGTCTTCGCTACAGAGAAGGCAATAAAGGACCACCGCGATAAGCTGGACGCATCCGAGGTCGAGGAGGTCGAATCCCTGATGAAGGAGGTCGAGGAGCTCGCCCAGGGAGAGGACGTGGATGAGATAAAGTCCAAGACCGAGGAGCTCTCGGAGGCCTCCCAGAAGTTGTTCGCCAAGATGTATCAGCAGGCATCGAAGTCCGCCGGACCTTCCATGGATGAGGAGGATGAGGAACCGGCTTCCTCGGAAAAGGAATCCGACGACGACTACATCGATGTCGATGCAGAGGACAAGTAAATATGAAGTAAGGGGGGGGCCATTCAGCCCCTCCCATCACCCTGAAGGGCAGTGCAAGGATGAAGAAGGACTACTACGAGATCCTGGGCGTCGCGAAGGACGCGCAAAAGGCCGAGATCGAGAAGGCCTACCGGAAGCTGGCATTGAAGTTCCATCCCGATCGGAACCCGGACGATCCTTCGGCCGCGAAGAAGTTCACCGAGGTTACCGAGGCATACGAAGTGCTTTCGGACGAGAACAAGCGTTCCCAGTATGACCAGTACGGTTTCGCGACAGAGGACGGAGAGATGCCCCATTATCAATACCAGCACGTGGACCTGGACGAGGCCCTGCGGATGTTCATGAGGTCCTTCGGCGGCGGTTTCGGCTCCTTCTTCGGCGGCGGCGATCCCTTCGAGGAGAGGTCGTACAGGAGAAGAGGCCCCCTCAAGGGCGATGATCGTCTGACCACGGTCAGGATCACCCTGGAGGAGGCGGTCTCAGGGATCGAAAAGGAAATGGAGATCGTCCATCTCATCAACTGTCCGGTCTGTGACGGATCGGGCTCTGCCCAGGGAGAGGAAGCTGTCGAATGCCCCGAGTGCAGCGGAACAGGCAGCCAGCGGATGGTCAAGAACCTGGGGCCTGTACAATATGTCACGACGAAGACATGCTCCCGATGCAACGGTGAGGGTCAGATAATCAAGGACCCCTGCCCCAAATGCAAGGGCAAGAAGAAGGTCAGGGAGCGGGTATCAAAGTCCATCAATATACCTCCCGGGGTCGACACAGGTAATAGGCTCAGGGTCGCCGGCCTCGGGGATTCCGGGGCGCGGGGCGGCCCGCCAGGCGATCTGTTCGTTGCTGTGGAGGTGAGACCCCACTCTTTCTTCGACAGGGTTGGAGAGGACGTGAAGTGCGAGGTCAACATCACGTACCCGCAGGCGGTCCTGGGGACGAAGGTGGAGATAAAGACACTTCACGGACCCGTGGAGGTTAAGATCCCATCCGGAACCCAGCCCAACAGCACTCTCCGGATAAAGGGCAAGGGAATGCCAAGCCTTCGCGGGGGCAGGAGGATCGGCGATCTCTATGTGAATGTAAGAGTGGATGTTCCGAAGCACCCTGGCATCTTCGAGAAGAAAGCCATCAAGAAGCTGGCAGAGGTCCAGGGTGAGAACACCAAGTTCAACTACTGACTACCCGCTGGCAGCCCGAACTCCACCAGTAATCCGCCGTCCGGGGTCTTTTCCACTTTTTCGATATGCATCCCCAGCGGTGAGTCGGGAAGACCGAACCCCCCCATGATCGTGGGTCCGTTCCCACCTATCATGATCGGTCCGAAGTAGATCGTGAACCTGTCGAACAGGGCGCAGCGAACGAACTCCGATATCGTTTCGGAGCCCCCCTCCACGAGGACCTTTCGCACCCCCCGCTCCAATAATGCTCCAAGGGCTTCCTGCAGATCGATCCTTGTATCATTCCCGGACATCCTCACCACCTCGAGGTCCAGACCTTCCTTGTCAGCGGTCCGCAGGAGGGTCTCATACCATGCTGGATCGCACTGTTCGGTGGTGAGGATCACCGACCTGCCCCCTGTCCTGAGGAACCTGGAAGACGCCGGGACCTTTCCAGTTCCATCGAGCACTATCTTCGTAAGGTGAGGCGGATCATGGACTATCTCCTCCTTCACTCTGAGCTTGGGGTCGTCAGCGGTGATCGTTCCTGCTCCGACAAGTATAGCCCCCAGCTCGGCCCGGAGCCTGTGGACGCGCAGGATGTCCCAAGGTCCTGAGATCCGAAGCCTGGATCCGTCCGGACGGGCGATCTTCCCGTCCAGTGTTGATGCGCAGTTGATATGGACCCACGGCCTTTCCATGGTGGAGCATTACCGACGGTCGATTTATATCCTCCT
>JBLIRH010000094.1:0-7361 GCA_049472215.1 Thermoplasmatota archaeon
AGGTCACCTCCGACGATCTCCATCTGCGCTCCCATGAAATCCATTCCTTCATAGGAGACAGGTAGGATGCCAAGTGGGGATACGGTCCCGTCGGTATCGATCGACCACCAGAAAGGTTGGGCATCCATTGTTCCCGATATGACCCAATGACCTCCCTTGAAATGAGGAGGGAATATACGTTCAAGATCGGCAACCTTATAGGTCTCCTCCATGGAGTATCTACCGGATTCGATTATATGAAACGATGAATTCGTCAGGATTATGAAACCGGAACCGATATCGGCTGGGTCCAGCGGGTACGCGCTTTCGGCTCCATCAACGTCCAAATCATACCTCTCCCAAACGGGGGGCGCCCCGTTGAAGGCCATGTCGACGAAGGGTTGGACCACAACGAAGGTCGAGGTGAAAACAACGAAGGCGAAGAGATACTTCAGCTTCAGTTTTCTCCTTTTCAGTAGCTTCCTGAGAAGGAGGATCACCACCGCCACCACCACCATCAGAACGACGAACCCGAAGGCATAGAGGTACCAGTAGTCCCCCTGGGCGAACTGTTCGAAATCTGATGAGAGGCCGTATGAATCATAGAGGGGGCCCACGATGAGGGAGAGCCCTACTGTCACGATGATGAAGAGCCCCATCAGAAGGATCGGCGGAAGGGCCTGTATCGGTCTGAAAGCTGGTCTTTTCTCTTCCTCGCCCTCGACCGGTCCTTCAGGCCCGTTTTGGGCCTCCCTCTCGTTCGTCATTTTCACTCATCCTTCTTCGGACCGACCTTGTAGCCTATCATCCGGAGGAAGTCCACCCTCCACTTCTGGTCCTCGGCGCCTTCGATGCCTTTGGGCTTGAAGCCGTCGATGACTCCTATGATCCCGCGGCCCTTATCGCTCTCGACGATGAGGACGTCTGTCGGATTTGCCGTCGCGCAGAAAATCCTGCAGACGACGTTGGTCATCTTGACAGCATTCAGTACGTTGAGAGGGTATGCGTCCTTGAGGAACACGATGAAAGAATGTCCCGCGCCGATGTTTGCAGCGTTCTTCTTCGCGAGTTCCACCATCTCGTCGTCATTGCCGGTCCATCTGACAAGGCACTTTCCCGACGCTTCGCAGAACGCTATTCCGAACTTTATCCCGGGGGACGCGTTGACCATCACCTCGTAGAGGTCCTCCACGGTCTTGATGAAATGGGATTGCCCCAGGATGAAATTGATATCTTCCGGTTTCTCGATGGGAACGGACCGTATCTCCACCATGCTTTCTCACCTCTCTGACACGAATGGGAATGTCATTGTAAATGTTTTGGTCGAAAGGACGCTATCCTCTCATTTCCTGCAGCAGCTCGGAAGCCCTCGATGCCGATATCCTCTTCTCCTTCACCATCCTCGAAACGATCTCCTCCACCTCCCCGGATGCGGCTCCCGCCTGGATCGCAAGGTTCCTCGCATGCAGCTTCATGTGGCCTCTCTGTATGCCTTCCTGGGCTAGAACCCTCAATGCTGCAAAGTTCTGGGCGAGCCCGACTGCTGCCAGTACTTCCCCTAGCTCTGCGGCCGTCTTCACCCCGAGTATCTTGACAGAGGCCTTGGCAGCGGGGTGGACCTTCGTCGCTCCCCCCACCAGACCAACTGCCGTGGGTATCCTGATCTCACCCACAAGGTTCCCGTCCTCGTCCTTTTGGTATCTTGTAAGAGGGAGGTATTGTCCCGTAACAGCGGCATAGGAATGCGCCCCTGCCTCCACTGCCCTCGTATCGTTGCCTGTCGCCCTGACAACAGCCGAGATCCCGTTCATGATCCCCTTGTTATGTGTCGTCGCCCGGAACGGATCGACAACTGCCAATGAGTAGGCTTTCAGAACGAGGTCGACCCCTTCCTCGCCGCCGAGCTCTTCCTTCGGAAAGACGGCCTTTGCGGTCGAGAGCCTGTAAATGGCAAGGTTCGACAATATTCTGAGGACGGCCTTTCCTCCGGTGATCTCCTCGAGCCTTGGAGCGATGGTCTCTGACATCGTATTCACGGCGTTCGCTCCCATCGCATCCCTTGTATCCACCAGGATGTGAACGACCACCATCGGTCCCGAAGGGCTGTTGAGAACCCTCGCCCTGAGTTCTCTAGCTCCCCCTCCGAATTTGATAAGAAGAGGGTCCTTCGAGTTGGCAAGTTCGAGAAGTTCTTCCTTCTTCTCTTTAACGACCTTAACGGCGAGGTCGGGATCCTCCAGATCGCAGATCTGCACCTGGCCGATCATTACCTGGTCTGTGGAGGTTGTTGTGAATCCGCCCTTGATCCTGGCGATCTTGGCCCCTTTGGAAGCAGCTGCCACGACGCTCGGCTCCTCGATTGCCATCGGAACAAGTCTTTCCACACCGTTGATGACGAAGTTGGTCGCAATTCCGACAGGGAGCTGGAACACGCCTATAACGTTCTCGATCATTCCATCAAGGACTTCGATGGGAGTCCCATCTGCATCGAGTCCCCTGATGTCGTCCTTCTTCAGACCTGTCTCGTTCAGGACCTTCTCCTTTCTTTCCTCCACCGTCATCCGGTAGAGGCCGGGTATATCCGATCCCATCTGGACCACCTTGTCACTGCCTGACCTCGGCAACCGCTCTCTTGAGCTTGAGACCTCTTGGGCACTCGAGCTCTTCGTGGACCGAGGAAAGGAACACCTTGGTTCCCTTTGGCACGTTGTCGTATCTGCACAGGCGATTGTTGGGGCACCAACGAAAGCTGCAAGCTTCCAGGTCGAGGGTTACCACGGCCGAATCCAGAGCCTTCCTGTCAGGTATGGAAAGTTCCATCGGGAGCTCCTCGACCTCGACGGCGATGACCTTTCCCTTTTCGTGAATGGGGCATTCATGCTCCTTGTCCCTGATCTTTATCAGTACGTATCTCCTGCCCGGTGTGAGGTTCTGGCAAATCTTACTGAGCTTGCAGGGTTCGCACTCCGGAGTTGGACCCAGGTAGGTGAATGTCATTCCCTCTACAGCGAGGGCGATACCGATCAAAGAGACCTTGCCCATACAATACCACTTGGCGGAACAAAGCGAAGGGATATTTATTACTATCACATCGGTATCCTGAACTCCCTCTAGAAGAGCCGACCTCCGAAGAAGGGAAAGGGATATAAATAAGAACCAATATGGGGGGCATCCTGAAGCCAAAGCCAGTGTTCCACTGGCGGCCGCATCAACATCATGCGGGCCGGTACCCTTCGGGTCTGGCCGCTTCGGAGGCTGTCCTATGGCAGAGAAGAAAGGAAGATCACAGAAAGGAGACAAGGAGGTCGAGCACGGACCGGACTTCAAGTTCATCGTCCGTATGGCCAATACCGATATCGATGGTGAGAAAAGGGTCATCGACGGTATTACCTCCATTAAAGGGATCAGCTATCGATTGTCACATATCCTGGTCAAGCAGCTTGAGGTGGAACCGGGCAATCTCATGGGCGACCTCACCGATGACGAGGTGAAGAAGCTCATGGAGCTCGTTGAGGAGCTTCCATCCAGCATGCCCTCTTGGATGCTGAACCGGCAGAAGGACATCGAAACCGGCGAGGACACCCATGCCATCTCCACTGACCTCGACATGACCAACAGGGAGGACATCAACCTCCTGAGGAAGATGAGGTCTTACCGGGGCATCAGGCATGAGACCGGACAGAAGGTAAGAGGTCAGAAGACCCGCTCCAACGGAAGGACCGGAGCCACTGTCGGCGTTTCGAGGAAGAAGGCGGCGTAAGGAGGGATTTGAATGGGAGACCCAAGAAAGCTCAAGAGGAAGTTCGAGTCCCCCTCGCACCCCTGGCAGGGCGAGAGGATCAAGGAAGAAAAGGAGCTCATTTTAAAATACGGGCTCAAGAATAAAAAAGAGGTCTGGAAGGCCCAGTCGTTCCTGAGGAACCTCAGGGGACAGGCAAGGACCCTCCAGGCTCACATCAGGACCGAGAACAAGCAGGCCATCAAGGAAGCTGACCTCCTCCTGAAGAAATGTTCGAGGCTCGGTTTCCTCGGCGAGGGGGCGCCCCTTACCGACGTTCTTGCCATCGAGATCGATACCCTGCTCTCAAGGAGGCTGCAGACCCTCGTCTACACAAAGGGACTGGCAGGGACCCCCAAGCAGGCAAGGCAGATGATCACCCATGGTCATATCATACTCAAGGACAGGAGGGTTACGATACCCGGACTCATCGTCCCCAAGGCCGATGAGAGGTTCATCGAATATGACCAGAAGTCGCCCTTCGCCTTCGAGGAGCACCCCATGAGGCCGAAGTCCGAGACAGTGGCCCCCTTCGAAGCGACCTCGCAGGTTCCCGAGAAGATCTCGATAGATGCCCCCGGAGGTGACAAGGAATGAGCGAGAAATGGGGTATCTGTCATATCTATGCTTCTTACAACAACATCCTTGTTACCCTGACCGACCTCACCGGTGCCGAAACCATTGCAAAGTGCACCGGCGGAATGGTCGTCAAGGCCGCAAAGGACGAAGCTTCGCCTTTCGCTGCAATGAGGGCGGGCGAGGTCATTGCCGACAAGGCAAAGGAAAAGGGTGTCACGAACATCCATATAAAGGTCAGAGCACCCGGCGGCAACGGACCATCGTCACCCGGTCCCGGAGCCCAGGGTGTCATCAGGTCCCTTTCCAGGGCCGGACTGAGGATCGGCAGGATCGAGGACGTTACCCCTGTTCCGCACGATGGGACCAAGCCAAAGGGCGGAAAGAGGGGAAGAAGGGTCTGAGAGGTGAACAACATGAAACTGGTGGTTAGGGAATTGACCGACACCAGGTGCTCGTTCGCTGTGGACGGCATGAGGCCGGACATCGTGAACGCCCTGAGGAGGACTCTGATAGCTGATGTCCCGAAGATGGCGATCGACGAGGTCGAGTTCCACATGGGGCCTATCAGAGACGAGGAAGGAAACGAATACGACTCGAACTCCGCCCTCTTCGACGAGATGATCGCCCACAGGCTCGGTATGGTCCCGATACCGACCGACCTTGCCAACTACACCTTCAGGGACCAGTGCGAGTGCAACGGCGCCGGATGCCCCCACTGCACCATCATCTACGTCCTCAACAAGAAGGGACCCTGCACCGTCTATTCCGGAGACCTGCAGCCCCTTGGCGATATCACCCTCAAGATCAAGGAGGAGCTGATCCCGGTAGTGAAGCTCAAGGAGAAGCAGGCGCTCCTGATCTACGCAACTGCAATACTCGGGAGGGGAAAGGACCATGCCAAATGGCAGCCGGTTACGACCTGCGGATACAAGTATTATCCGAAGATCAACGTCAAGGATGGCTGCTGCTACGATCCGGAGGCATGCGTCGGATCCTGTCCAAGGGAGGTCTTTGCCCTTGAGAAGGGGAAGGTCGTCGTGAAGAACCTGGAGAATTGCGACCTGTGCATGAACTGTATCGAGCATTGCGAGGGATCCGATGGACGGGGTGAGCCTGCCATCGAGGTCAGTGAGAACCCGGACAAGTTCATCTTCACCTTCGAGACCGACGGCTCAATTCTGGCAAAGGATGCCTTGAATTACGCTCTTACGACACTTGAGAACAAGTTCGAGGAGCTAAGAGAGCACGTTTCCGGTCTTGACTAGATATATATCCAACTTATCGATCCTGGTCTGGTTTGGTCCCCCATTAACGGACCGATCATCCGCAATGAACCACCGATCGGTGCGAGGGTAGCGAGCTGGGTGGAAACGCTTAGCTTGGTCAATCTGGCTAAATCCTTCGGATTTAGCGGAGGTTGAGGCAAGTATGCCTCAACCCGGTCCCCGTTGACCAAGCTCCGTGCGGATAATAGGGGGCCGATCATCCGCAATGAACCGCCAATCGGTGCGAGGGTAGCTTAGCTTGGTCAACGGCGCTAGATTGAGGGTCTAGTCCTTAGTGGTTCCTGTGTTCAAATCACAGCCCTCGCACCATCTTTATCTTTTCATTCTATGTATTCATTGGAAAAGATAAAGGCAAGCAAAATCCCTGATTTTGCGGTGTCTTTCTCTCGTCATCTATAATAAGCTACGAAAGATGGTGCTCAAAAATGCTTACACTCGATAAAAATGGATTATAGATCGAGTGTATCATTTTTATCTAAATGTTTGAGAAAGAATTACCGTCAATTACCTTACTTTCTCAAACATCACAGCCCTTCTCCATGTGAATTACTACAATTACAATTCTTTCATCAAGTATCACAACCTCGTACCAGTTGACTCAACCTGTTGATATTGTGATTAGTAGCAATGAGATATTCTGTGTCACAGCCCTCTCACCGTTCTTCTTCCGTAAATGATGGTTCAAATTCGGATGAAAATCCGATCGGTCGAACATTTCGGTCTTATAAGATTATATTTAGAGTTTGAAAAAGAATATTATACCCAGACAATACTTACTAATCTGGGATATAGGGGAATATCTATGAGAGAGAGAGTAAATTTTCATCTATGGATAGGTATCGCTGTCGGCATTCTGATCATCACCGTACCGATGATGGGTATGGTTTCTTCTTCCGATCCGGAAGGGGATCTTATCGTTGGCCCTACAAGGTCGGATTCATACAATGAGACCCTTGACCCTTCAGGAGGTCAGTTTGAACAGAGATTCTTGAGCGGGGATGGTATCGAAACGTATTTCAACTCGCAATATGACGATAACATGGGGAGGGTCATCCCCTCTCTGACGTTCGAGGAGGATGCGGAAACACTTTCCGGCGGACAGAGCCTGATCGGTTCAAACGGATGGACCTGGCACGATGTCAACAACTCAGGGTCCTTCAATGTTGCAGGAAACAGACCGTTTTTCAGTCCTACACCTCAGGCCATCAGACATACCACCGCTTCCAATCAGATGTCATCAACGGTTCTCACAGGACCGATGAACCTTACGAAGATCTCGATGAGGTTCTACATCCTTTCCACAGTTATCGATGTTCAGGACCTGTGGGTGGCACGCGTCTCTTTCATCGGGCGCAATACGACCAATACGACCGATGCTGATATCGCTTTTTCGGTCGGTATCAAGGATACCGATGCATACGCTTACAACGGACAATACACCAGAATATCGAACCAGGCGAACATTGAACAATGGTATTCGTACAGCATAGATATAGACTGCACGACCCAGAAAGCCTCCATCACCTATTACCGGGGATTCTTCCAGACCCAGCTTGCGACATTGAACAACTACGATATGCAGGGCGGTTTCCGGTCGATCGATCGTATCGAGTTCATGGTCCAGAGAAGGGTGAGCACTCAGGTTAGTACCTACTATGATCGGATCCAGCTGGTGGATACCACTGATGATTTCTATGCAGTGACGCCTTTGATCAAACTGCCGCAGGGTATGGAATGGC
>JBLIRH010000095.1:0-7273 GCA_049472215.1 Thermoplasmatota archaeon
ATCAGAAAGACCAGACTGATGCTGAATATCAAAAAACCAGTGATGGCGATCGCAGGAGATCTCTTTCCCTTAAATACTAGGGGTTTTACCATCTTGCTTACTCCCATTTCGTTTCCACAAGGGTTCTGAAGGTATATAGGAATGGGCTTTCTTTTTATGCATTGTCATCCTGGCAATAACATGCATCATGTTATTCCATTTCATCTTTGACATTTCATTGTAATATCCAATTCCCACATTTCCAGCTTCAATGAATGAAGAATTTTTTCATCGAGGAGGTCGACCATTGAATTGTAAACAAATTTATCAATCAAAAAATTACTATAGATAGGGGATTTGCTTGAAGGCCGTAGTAGTAGGTGCAGGTATTGGGGGAATGTCCGCTGCAGCTCTTCTTGCCAGGGATGGTTTCGATGTCACCATCGTGGAGAAGAATGACCAACCGGGCGGGAGGGCGATCGTTCACAAGGATAAGGGGTTCATGTTCGACATGGGGCCCTCCTGGTACCTGATGCCGGAGGTCTTCGAGGACTTTTTCAAGGAGTTCGGAAAGGCCCCTTCCGATTATTACGAGCTTAAAAGGCTCGATCCCTCATACAAGGTGTTCTTCGGAAAGGAGAGGTTCTTCACCTTCCCGGCCGATCTCGAAGGAACCAAGAGGATCTTCGACAGCGTGGAACCCGGTTCGGGAGACAAGCTGGAGGAATACCTTGGATCGGCCAAGTACCAGTACGACATTGCAATGGGCCAGTTCATATACAAGGAATATTCATCGATCTTCGATTTCCTCAACAGGAAGCTGGTATTCGAAGGAACGAAGCTCCATATTTTCGACAGCCTCGACGGATATATTAAGAGGTTCATAAAGGACAAGGACCTCAGAAAGGTCCTTGAATACACGATAGTGTTCCTTGGGGGCTCTCCTTACAACAGCCCCGCGATGTACGCTCTTATGTCGCATGTCGATTTCAACCTGGGGGTCTGGTACCCCATGGGGGGCATGGTGGAGCTTTCAAAAGCTTTCCATCGGCTATGTCTTGAACTGGGGGTGGAATTTCGGTTGGGAGAGGAGGTCAAGAAGGTCCTTGTCGAGAAGGGTAGGGCAAAGGGTGTCGAGACAGAAAAGGGCAAGCTTGGAGCCGACCTTGTGATAGTCAATGCCGACTACCCGCATTCGGAAACACAACTTCTCGAGAAAGGCCAGAGGACATATGATGAGAGGTACTGGAGCAAGAAAGCCATCGCTCCCTCATGCGTTCTGATGTACATAGGTCTGGACAAGAACCTGGATGGTCTGGAGCACCACAATCTCTACCTCAGCGATGGTTGGGACGAGCACTTCGCATCCATATTCGACAGACCTGCCTGGCCCGACAATCCCTCCTATTATGTATGCTGCCCGTCAAAGACCGATCCCTCGGTGGCACCCAAAGGCAAGGAGAACCTCTTCTTCCTCGTCCCGGTCGCCGCCGGTCTTGAGGACACCGATGATGTGAGGGAGAGGTACTTCAGGACGACCATCTCCCACCTCGAAGGTCTTCTCGGTGAGAAAATACTGGACCATATCATTTCCAAGCGTATAGTCACACACAGGGATTTCTCATCTCTCTACAATGCCTACAAGGGCACGGCGCTTGGACTGGCACACACATTGAGGCAGACGGCCGTATTCCGACCGGGACACAGGTCCAGGAAGGTCAAGGACCTGTATTATACGGGACAATATACTCATCCCGGCATCGGTGTTCCGATGGTGATAATCTCTTCCCAGATATTATCGAAGGAGATACTGAAGGACCATGGTTGAATCGAGGATCTACAACATATTTAAAAAAGGGAGCAAGACCTACTTCTACAACTCCCTCTTCTTCCCCAAGGAGGTCCGGGAGGATGTCTTCGTGCTGTACAGCTTCGTCAGGGAAGCGGATAATTTCGTTGATGCGGTCCCCCAGAAAAAAAAGGAGTTCTGTGAGTATTTCGATATGTTCTGTGGTGCCTGGGAAGGCACACCCTCGAAGGACCTCGTCCTGGACAGCTTTGTGGAAATGGCAAGAAGGAATAAGTTCGAGAAGGATTGGATCGTGGCCTTCCTCCAGTCCATGGAATTGGACCTGACCAAAAAACATTACGAGACCGTTGAGGAGGTGGAGGAGTACATTTACGGCTCCGCGGAGGTCGTCGGTCTCATGATGTGCAGGGTCCTTGGAGTGGATGAGAGGTTCTTTCCCAATGCAAGAGCACTCGGAAAGGCCATGCAGTACATCAATTTCATAAGGGACATACAGGAGGACAACAGGCTCGGCAGGACATACATACCAACATCGGAGCTTGAGTTCTACGGTCTGAAGGACCTCAAGGAGGAGACGGCAAGGAAGAGTCCGGAATGCTTTTCGGCCCTTATAGACCACCAGGTGGAAAGATATCTCAAATGGCAGTCCGAGGCTGAAAAGGGATACGGGGGATTGGATAGAAATGTCAGGATACCGGTAATGAACGCTTCCGATATGTACAAATGGACCGCGATGAAGATCCTCAGGGACCCCATGGTGGTTTACCGAAAGAAGGTCAAACCCTCCAAAACCAGGATCGTCCTGAACCTTCTTGGCAAGAAGTTAACTGTCAGGTGAGGAGGGTCAGGATGAAGGTCGGACCGTTCAAAGGGCACTCTCTCCTGATAGTTCTGATGATATGCTTTTTCGTAGTTGGTTACATAGGCCATGTTCTCGATCTAACAAGGGACCTGATGTTGTTTCTCACGCCCTTGTTCCTTTTAGGCATGGGGGTCCTAGTTCTTTATCCGTTCTATAAGAAAAAGGAGTACCGGGTGCTCCTTTGGGCACTCGGAAGCTATGTGGTTACATTCACCATCGAAGCCGTTGGTGTTTGGACCGGAGTTGTGTTCGGAGAGTACGAATACGGAGCGACCCTGGGGCCCGGTCTCTTCGGCGTCCCCCTTGTGATCGGTTTCAACTGGGTTATTGTCATTATGGGGTCCACGGAGCTTGTCAGGATGTATGTTCGGGACAAGAGGATATATCCGATACTGGCAGGGGCTATTGCGGTCGTTTTCGATATAATTCTTGAACCGGTGGCTATGGAGCTTGATTATTGGAACTGGCAAGGAGGTGTCATCCCGGTCCAGAACTATGTCGCTTGGTTCGTAATAGCAACGCTCATGTCATCGACCTATTCCCTCGTTCGCAAGGATGGTACATCAAGACCATTGATCGCCTACCTCCTGCTTCAAACCCTTCTATTCCTCATCGTTCGAGTGTTCATCATCGGCGGATGAGATGAGAAGTATTTTTCAAGGTGATACCTCCTACACCAATTCCTATACCAAAGGAGGTTTGGAAATGGTCGAGATGATCTGCCATGATATAATGACCTACTATCATGATAGGATCGCGAACTTCAGGTGCGAGGGCTGCGGGCCGACTGCAGCCGATCCCTACAACTTCCAGAATTCGGACGAGGTCCTGAAAAAGGCTGTTCCAATGGTCAACGAGAACCGAAAAGTTTGGGGCCTTGATGGTCTGGTCGGAGACCTCCAGGCTGTAGTGATAAATACTGAAAGGGAAAATTTCCTTCCGGCTGTGCAGGAACTCCTGGACCGTACCGGCATGGGCCTTCATTCCTCCTTTGAGAACCCGCAGTACAAGACGGCAGTCCTGAAGGTCAAAGAATCAGCAGATTTCCTGGTGATGCACAGGAAGTCCGGAAGCTCACCTCATCTTGATCTCAATCTTGCCCCGAAGACCAGGCACCTCCCGAACACCCGCCTTGAGACCTTCGTCTTCGAATGCCGGGACATCGAGAAGTACCACCAGGTCCAGATAGACCGGGGGGTCTCGTTCCAGCAGGATGAACCGGTCCGGACGGATAACTATTCCTTCATCCAGACGATCCCTTCCTGCTTTACTGGCAACTCCATCGGACTCATCCAGTGGCACGGGAACAAGGGCGAATACCGGAACTCGACGGACCTCGATATGAATATCGAAGCCTCTAAAAAGGACAGGCCATACCTTGATAATATCAAATACCTGGACCACGCAGCCACGAGGCTAGAGTGCCACAACAGGGATGCCGCCATAATCGAGTTCATGGAGCTGACGAACTACAGGTTCGATTTCGCCATCTACGTGAAGAGCTTCAACTCCATAACGAACGTGGCCAGGCTGAGCAAGGAGGCATATGCGCAGGTGTTCACCACCGGTATCGAACCGTTCAGGTCGCTCGAGAACTCAGGCCCGACGGAGAAGTTCGTTCATAATTACGGGCCGCGGGTACACCATGCTGCCTTCCACACAGAGAAAATAGAGGATACGTTCCAGTCCCTTTGCGATGACGGCCAGAGGTTCCTGGTAGACCTGGTGGGTTCCCCTGATGAAGGATTGAAACAGACATTCACAAGAGGTTCTCCCAACACATTCCTGGTGAACGAGTACATACACAGATACGGGAACTTCGACGGTTTCTTCACCAAGAGCAATGTAACAAAGCTTACGAAAGCTACCGATGCACAATGAGAGCTCGGAACGAAAAATGGGAAGTTGGATTCCGTTCGGTGGTTTTTCCATATTTAATGAAATGTACTGTGTAAGTAGGGCAACGGTTTTATACCTACATAAAAATGTATCGAGGGCCATTTCAATGGTCCCTGGAGTGATTGCCTTGATCGAGAGAAAAGTAGTTCTCCTCCTAGCCCTTGCCATTATCACCGTCCCTGTATTGTCATCCTTCTATGCTTCCAGTGAGGAGAACGGTCCGATCTCCGGCACCCGAGCCATGGAACCCCAGCCTCCGGTTCGGGGCGGAGGCTTGAGAACAAGCTTCCTGATAGATCCGGGCATTGAAGGGGCCATCTCTTCCAGCGACAATCTTTCAAGTGAAAACGGTATCGCCTTCACCTTCGAGAAGAACTCCCTCGAACAGCTGGGATCACTCCCGGCGACGTTCCATACAACACAGGACCACAACAACGGACGGGTCATTGCGGAGGACGGGGCGTTCATTTACGTATCACATATAATTGAAGGGGGCGGAGGGAGCTGGTTCTCATTCTGGTTGTCCAGATATGATAAGAGGATCGATAGGTGGGACCAATCGGTGGAAGTGCACAATGTGACAGGTTACACAACTGCCGGCTGCGAGATCGCCATTGCCGGGGACCAATTGTTCTACGGGATATATGTCACATCCTCTATAGGACCCCAGAGCGGAATATATGTTAAACAGATAGATATCGATTCATGGGCTTCCATCGTGAACGCCGTCGCCATGCGCTTGGATGTCAACGGTCATGTCTCGAAAGGTGGTAAGTTCCTAACCGTCGGCAACGACCTCCTGGTCTTCTGGATCGACAATAACCTGAACGAGTGCTTCATGATGTCCTACAGGAACCTTGCATGGTCATCCCCTGTAAGGATCCTTTCCCAGGCTGTTGAGATCATGCCTGGAACCAGGGTATCCGGGAGCGGAGTTGATGTCTACCTTGGTTACAGGAAGAATTCTGGTGACGGTCTGAACGTATCAGTGTCACCAAATGGCGGGATCTCATGGCCTGGCAATTATAACCAGGGCATCATCTTCACCGGGACGGACATCCATTTCTCTTCAGCTTCCTTCGGTGGTTGGGTCTACATGCTCGCTGTGGACAGGAACAACGGTCTGGGAAGGGTCTACCGCTGTTCCGATGACTGGAGCTTCGAATATACCGACAACGAGTTCGACCTTGGGAGCATCGACCACCTGGACGGGAGGTTCCAAGGGCAGATCTCGGCCGACAGGTCGCAGGTGGTCGTGGCATTCGAGGGGCAGGACCGCAACATCGATGTGTTCGGATCGAAGGACCAGGGTGGTTCCTTCGCATCGATGGGAACGTTCGGGAGCTACGCATGGTGTCCTGCCTTCGACGATGCAAAGAACTACATGGCTTATTATTCGGGCGGGAGACTTTTCCTGTACCGGTTCGCAACAGAAACCAGCGGATGGATGACCACGGGGCCTCTCTCACCCCTGGGGATCTCCTCATGGGATGATTTCGGTTTCAATATCGAAGGTTTCGGCCCGGGCTCTTCACTGGAGATGAGGATCCTCCAAGATGACGGCTCCACCCAGATATTCCCCGCTTCCGGCTATCTTGACGTTCTTTCCCTTGAAAGCGGATCGATACATGGTGTTGCATATTCCAGATATGGAAAGTTCTCCGGCGGGTGGACCTCAGGAGAGAACATCGTGGACCCGATAATCGTGGAGGTTCGGGCCACACGCTCGGACATTGACTTCCCGGCCGTCCTGGGAATAGTAATGAACCATACGAACGACTTTCCAATCATCGAGCCCTTGACAAGCAGGGACCATGTAGCTTCCATTAAGAACATGACCTACACCCCGAGCGGGATAACCCTCCAGGACCTGAGGTCCAAGGGAGAGATCGTCATCGGACCGCTCGAGACGGAGGATCTGTGGTGCGACGTCGTTGGCATTTCGACATATGCAAACAGCCCCAAGGTCTCATTCAGGATCGGCCTCCTGAACGATGTGATGCGGCCCATCACAGGCTTCGCACTGAAGGATTCTATCACGGTAACAAAACCCGGACAGGTGCATTATATGAGGTGGGGGGCTCTCTTCCTGAAGGACCTTGCCCCCACCATAGGAAATATCTATATCATCATCGAGGTGGGGGCAGAGGAGCCGACGGCAAGACCCGGCATCGGATCTATCCATCTTGAATACTCTCAGGATCCCACCATTGAAGGATGGACGATGCTTGATCCGGAGGTCCAAAGGGGGGAAACCGCTTACCTTTCAATAGATGTGGACGACCGGGAAGAGCCGGATGATATGCTGACCATATCGGTGGATGTCAAGGACCCGGCAACCGGCGAATGGTCCGATAAGATGGACAGGGGACAGTTATGGTCCTCCGACCATTGGGTAATATCCCTTGAGACGTCCTCTGCGGACACGGTCGGGACCTATGAAGTGGCGGTCACGATCATGGATTCCTTCGGGGACAAGATGACATATGACCTGGGCCCAACCCTAACTGTGGAGAACAACCTGCCGTCCAAACCTGGGATCTATGTCCTTCCCGATGTACCCACGACCGGTGACGAGCTTGTAGTGGAGATCTACCGGGAGGGTGATGATCTTGAAACGCCTGCGGACCAGCTTTCGTACAATTACAGGATATTCAAAGGGTCCGACCTGTTCTTGGAGGTCAACCGGACACGGGAGCTGAGCTTGAGTGTTGAACCCGGCA
>JBLIRH010000096.1:0-7233 GCA_049472215.1 Thermoplasmatota archaeon
GTTTCAGGATCTGCCCCCACAGGGCCGCCCTGGAAGCGGCGAAGGAGGCGGACGTTCTCATATGCGATTTCAATTACCTCTTCTCGGACCTCTCCGACACAATTCTCTCGGGGCTTTCCAGGGACCTCTCCGATCTGGTCCTCATCATAGACGAGGCACACAACCTGCCGGACCGCATCAGGTCCAATCAGTCCGAGGAGCTTTCGGTCAGGGTCCTCGATGAAGCAAAGGACATGGTCTCGGGCCACCGCCACCTGAAATACCATCTGGGTCAGATCAGGGACCTGGTCCTCGAGGAGGCGAAGAAGAGGCTGGGGGACGAAGGCGAGGCAAAGCTGGACAAGAGGGAGTTCGTCTCAGAGCTTATGGCCTTGTTCCAGAGCTCCATCGACGGGTCCATGGACATGGAATTGTTCATCGAGATGCTCGAGGATTATGCCAAAAAGAGGAGGTCCTCCGAGGAGGAGGACCCGATCACGCTGGTGGCCGAGTTCCTGGAAGGCCTTCTCCGCCTCAAACCCTCTCATATCCTCTACATCACCATCCCGGAGGGGAAGTCCATCGAATCCCTCCGTTTGGCGTTTCGGAACCTCGATCCCGGGGAGATCTCGGGACCCGTCTTCAAGGGATGCCACTGTGCGGTCCTGATGAGCGGGACGCTCTCACCACCTTCCATGTTCGGGGACATACTCGGCATGGCCCGATCGAGACGCACTGAAAAGGAATATCCATCCCCGTTCCCGAAGAGGAACAAGCTGGTTCTCCTCGAGGAGAACATAACGACAGCATACAAGAGAAGGTCTAGCTCGATGTATCGGAGGATCGGGGAGCGGATGGTTTCGCTTGCGGGCTCTGTCCAGGGGAACGTCGCCGCTTTCTTCCCCTCGTATTCGATGCTCTTCGAGGTCAAGGAATATCTCTGGGGGTGTCCTAAAAGGACGATAATAGAAGAGCGGTCGATGACGAGGACGGACAAGGAAAGGATCATCGGCGAACTGAAAAGGACCAAGGAGACGGGGGGCTCCCTGCTGTTAGGTGTAATGGGGGGCTCGCTTTCGGAGGGGGTCGATTACAAGGACAACCTGCTCTCGGGAGTGTTCGTCATAGGTCTCCCGTTCGCCCCTCCCTCCCTCGAGGTTAAAGAGCTCAGGGATTATTTCAAGGGGAAGTTCGGATACGTTCTCGGAGAGGAGTACTCCTATATCTATCCCGCAATGAACAAGATACTTCAGGCAGCCGGAAGGTCCATCCGGTCGGAAAGGGACAGGGCCGTCGTTGTACTCATGGACGAGAGGCTGAAGGAGCCGAAATATCTCAAGTTCCTTCCAGGCGACCTGAGGCCGGTGCTTCTTGAAGGGAAAACGATGGAGAAGGCCATAGAGGAGTTCTTCTCCCTGAACTAGCGCGAAAGGTTCAGGACCTCCAGGCCCTTGACCAACCTCAGCATGGCCTGGTTCAATGGGGCCTCAAGCGATTTCTGCCTCGCCTTCTCGTAGAGTGCCCCGTTGATGGAATCAACCTCGGTCCTTCGCTTCAGCTTGATATCCTGGTACATCGAGGAATGGTTCAAAGCCGTCCTTTCTGCGACCTTGAAAGTGCGGTCGATCATTTCCTCTTCGGTAAGGTCCATTCCGTAGGCGTTGGCAGTCTGGACCCCTTCCGATATCAGGTCCCTGGCCATTCCGTTGAGCTCCTCGTTTTCCAGGAGTACCCCGTTGGGTCCGCCGACGATGGCAGTGAGAGGGTTTATCGCGGAATTGATTATGGTCTTCGCCCAGATCTCTCGATCGATGCATGTCGTCGTTATCATTTCGAGACCCGCATCAGTGAACATCCGGGCGATGTCGTCGACCTCGAGCGTGATATCCTCCCCGCAGCCGTGGGCTGTCCCGAAATGCCCTATCATGGTGTCGCCAATGCCTGCGTGCTTTACCAGGCCGGGTCCTTTGTAGGTGACCCCGTGGCATGTGATCCCGCCGATAACATGTGTCGGCATCTTCCTTGACCGGATGAAGTTGAATATCCTCTCCTCATTGTCAAGGCCGTTCTGAAGCGAAAGGATCGGGGTCCCCTTCGATAAGAGCTCCGACAGAGGCTCCAGGGAGATGTCGGTGTTGTAGGATTTGACACAGAGTATTATCAGGTCATACTCCTCGCCCTTCGGGACCCCCGAATGGGACTTCGGTTTGAACTCTCCGTGCGTTATCCCTTCTATCCGGAGTCCCTTCCTCTTCAGGACCCATACCTGTTCGGGCCTTCCGATTATAGTGACGTCATGTTCCCTGGAAAGAAGCCCTCCGACAAGGCTCCCGAGCGCCCCTGCACCGATGACGAGTATCCTCATGGTCTAACCTTCCAGTTTCGACAGGAGCTCCAATATGTCCGATGATATCTCGTCGATGGGCCTGTTCCCGTCGACGTTCATCAGGACGCCCCTGCCTCCGTAATAGTCAACGAGGGGCTCGGTCTGGGAGCGGTATACCTCAAGCCTCTTCTTGACCGTCTCCTCGCTGTCATCATCACGCTGGTACAACGGCCCTCCGCACTGGTCGCAGATGCCGTCCTGTTTCGGTGGAGCGAAATCCAGGTGATAGGTCGCCCCGCACTTGCACATCCTCCTTCCAGTGATCCTGCGGATGAGGGCTCCCTCGTCCACCACGATGTTCACCACCGCCTCAAGGTCAACGAACTCCGACAGGGCCTCGGCCTGGGAGATCGCCCTTGGGAAACCGTCGAGGATGAATCCACCGGAGCAATCGTCCCCGGAGAGCCTCTCCTTCATCATGTCGATAACGACCTCGTTGGGAACGAGCGCCCCCTTGTCCATGTATTCCTTCGCCATCTTCCCAAGAGGGGTACCGTCGCGAACGTGTGATCTGAGAAGGTCCCCGGTGGATATCTGGGGAATCCTGAACCTATCCACTATGTACTTTGCCTGCGTTCCCTTTCCCGCCCCCGGCGGTCCGAACAGCGCTATCTTCATGGAATGTGCCATACTTTGTCAGGTACAAAAATATAATGGAAAAAATGGGGGGGGCCGGATCGGGCCCCCCTTTTCATCAGAGAACTCACTGCTCGGGCTGCGGTGGTAAGTTGTTTTCCGCAGTGGGCGGAGTCTCCGGTTGAGGTATCGTCCCTGCAGGAGCTGCCTGCATAGGCTGGGCAGGAGCAGGTGCGGGCGCTGGCTCCGCGGGTGCTGGAGCCGGATCCGGGGCAGGCTCCGGCGTAGCAGCAGGTGCCTGCTCTGCCTGTGCCTCGGCCGCCTGTGCTGGGGGTAGTGCCTGGTCCGGGGGAACCTCGGAAGGTCCGGCGGAAGGCAGTGCCGGTCCGGCTGCCGCCGGTAATGTGGGTCCTCCTGTCATCGGAGCCATGTAGGCAGTCGTGGTGATCTGGTCCCACGACACAGACGGCATGATCTTCCTCATGTTCCTGACGGTCTGCAGCCTCTTCACCTGCCGGTCCTTCTTGGATTTAGTCACGATCATCGTGAGAAGTACCGCGATCATCAGGACGACCAGGAGCACCCATAGGGGCCAGGCATCCGAGCTGAACAGCTTCAGGGATTCGTCCACCTGCTCGCCCGGGCCCTCGGCCGGTTTGCTGATATCGTTCCACGGGTTCGTGTTGTTCTCGAACTCCTGGAAGTTCGTAAATCCATCCTTGTCATTGTCCAGCTGGGCATCCTTCACGTTCGGATCGGTCTGGAACTGGATCTCCCAGACGTCGAACATCCCGTCGCCATCGGTATCCTGCGTGGGCGGTATCTTGTCCCCTTCTACCTTCTCGACGGTGATCGTGAAGGAAAGCTGGACCTCGTTGTTCACACGGTCCTTCGCAATGACGGTTATCGTGTGCTCCCCTGCAGGAAGTCTCGCAGATACCTGAGGTGCGTCGCCAAGAGACTCGAGTCCTGTCGGAGTGGACTTGTACCAGCTGATCGTAAGCCGATCGCCGTCCATATCGAAGGATTCGCCGGCGTCGAAAATTATCACTTCATCCTCCCTCAGGATATCGCCGGAGGAGGGGGACACCACGATGATCTCGGGATAGGTGTTTATCCGGATGTTGAAGGCTTTGGATGCGGATATCGGATTCCCTGCAAGGTCCCTCGCCCGGACCTGAACGTAGTTGTCGGAACCCCTTCTGAAATGCTCTCGAAGGGTTACGACGGGTTTCGGTCCGTCGCTTGCATCCTTGTAGGGCAGCCATTGTGACCACTTGGTCAATCCCTGCGTGCTGATCCTATATTCAATAGAGTTGGAGTCAACCCAGGACTGCTCGTCGAGGATCTGTATCCTTATCTCCTGGAGAGGATTCAGCTGATACTCGTCCTCCGAGTGGGAAAGCAGCTTGTAGGTCGGGGACTTGGCATCCACCCACACGTTGTAGGAATCCGACTCCATGTATCCGTTCCCGGCCATGTCCTTGGCCCGGAAGTGGATCCAGTTGTCCTTGCCGTTCTTGAACCATCCCTCGACGACAACTCGAAGCTCTTCACCGGGGGCGTATGCGTCGCTTATGGTGTTCCATTCTCCGACGAGACCCACCTCTCCCGAGGTCGAGATCTCGTATTCGATGGTAAGCGGATCGACTCCGGACAGGTCGTCCCGGATGATGATGGACGTCCTAGGCCTTAGGGTGTTGATCCATTCACCGGTGACGGGGTAGAAATTCGAGAAGTAGACCGGCGAAAGGTCGATGGTCACTTCGATGAAGATCGAGTTGCCCTCGTTGCCCACGTCGTCCTCGGCCCAGATATAAAGGGTGTTTACCCCTTCCTCCAGGTTATCCACAAGAGCTGTGAGCGTCCCTTTCTGAATGTCGATTATCCGGGACCCGAGCGCTTTGGCCTCCTCCTTGTCCCTATTTACCGAGATGTGGTACATCGCCACGCCGGAAGACTGGTCCACGGCATCCTTCCAGCTCAGGTAGACATCGGGATCATCGTCGTATTCCTTTGCCTGGTCGTCGAAGGAATCCGGTCTTATCACGAGCTCTCCCGGAAGTCCCGGATTGTCCGAATCGATCTGCACGAGGAACCTGAATCCCTTGTAGAACGGATCGGACATGTCGTTGTTCTCGGTCACGTTTATGAAGACCAACCAGTACTCGAGATCGCTGTAGAAGGCCGGAACATATACATTAACATCGATCAGGTCAGGGCTCTCTTCACTGACAAACAACAGGCCTGTCTCGTCGGCAATGCCGATCTTGATGTTATCGGGAGGCAGGATGGGGATGCTGGGGTCAGCATACCTCCTTTCGATGCCCGTGAAGGTGATCGTATCGCCGCCTTTCACCCAATCTCCCCTTTCGAGCTCCCTACCCTTGAAATCCGTGATGGTCAAATTACCGACCATCTGCATCCGGGTCTCCACCCGGAAGACGTCGTTGATCTGGACCAGCGTAGACTTCACACCAGTTCCCTCAACGTAAATGTTTACGTCGATGAGGTCCAGTCTTAACCAGTTCAGGTTGAAATCGAAGAAGAACTTGATCGTCAGACGATGCGTCGGGTCAGTCTGATTGTACGATACCGCGGATCTCTGCTCGTCAAGCACCATCATCCGGTACCCGTCATTGAGCTTCTGGAAGTTCTCGGTCTCGAAATTGTACCGGAACACGATGTTCTCGGTCTCCGTACCCGGGCCGATCGTCATCTCTATGTTGGTCAGGTCCTCGACATCGGTCTCTATCCAGATATCGGCCTCTGCCCAGTACATCTCGTCTCCCTTTCCGCCCTGTGCCGGGTAGATGTTCTCGTCGATACCGTAACCCGGCTTGAAGGTCACGTTCGATATCTCTGTCTTGTAGTTCTTGTAAAGGATGGCATGCCCGGCGGGTAAGGCACCCCGCGTATCCCTCGAATACTGAAGGCCGTCGGTCCCGTCCGAATTCTCGATACCGGCAATTGCACCATCCCCAGTTGAATATGAGGAGCTGTAGGATGTCGTCGTGTCCTTGTACTGGCAGAGAATGCTGCCGTCATCGTAAAGTATCACCTGGAAATCCAGTTCATATGATGAACCATAGCGGTAAGAATAATAGTAATAGATCGAGGCCCGGTACCACTGGGCTATGAAATACTGCCTTCCGTCAGTGTCCACACCGGACTGGTAGAACATGCCTCCTCTGCCATGGTAGAAACCCATTGCGTATCCGTTGTAGACACTGATAGTATTATCCGGAGTATACCTGTTGGGGATGTCATATGAATAGGACCAATATCTGAAGTACTGATCGCTGGCCGCGTTGTCGAACCCTACAACACCCTTGATCCCAAGATAGCAGTCGTTGTAGGTCTTGCCATAATACGGGAACGCGAAGGGCAGGGTCACCTTCTTGTACCCGTAATAATAGGACTGGTAATATGAGTAGTAGCTCGCCGTGTCATAGGTTGTTATCTTCGTCCCCGTTGTGTGGATGTCGATGTAATCATAATCTACCGTCGGTTCATTACCCTTGTTATCTATCCATGTGTAGCCGTACGAATCCGTTTCGGGGGCCTGGGCCGCTTCGACCTCGGCCTCCTCAGGGTCCAAGATAACCAATGCCGATAACAGCATCAGCATCACGACCGCAACTGCAAGCACGAACTTTCTAAACCGGTTCATCTTCTTCACCTCGTTCACACTGGTTGGAATCCACTACCTGCCTTGCGATGAGCCCTCGATAGCCAAGGACCCATCGAATGCTATATTACAAGCTCAGCAGGTAATAAGGCGTCTGTCAGCCCGGATATGGGAAACCTCATTCTGAAACCCCAAGGGTGAACAAGCAACCACGCCGATAATTACCATAGACAGGGTAGTTTTTCCGGTGGGCGCATTGCTCACAACGATTGGTAATTCGCTTAAGCCGTTTATGGGTAATTAATATTTTGGTCCTCTTTTTTCCCATTTCTTGTTACATTATTTTCTAAAAATATATATTTTTTCAATGTAAAATAATAAAAAAAGGGCGGGAAAAATAACATTTTCCCGCCCGTAACTTGACCATTTCGGTTCGAGCCTACTGCTGCTGGGTGTCCGCAACTGGTGCCGGGGCTGGCCCCGGGGCAGGTGCTGGAGCAGGAGCTGACTCCTGCTGTTGAACAACATGAGCAGGCTCATGAGCCGCAGCATCCACCCCCTGGGCAGGAGGAAGCGCCTGGTCCGCAGGGATCGTGACCGCAGATGGGAGCGCCGGACCTGCTGCCGCAGGCAGTGCACCACCAGCCGTCATCGGCGCCAT
>JBLIRH010000097.1:0-7212 GCA_049472215.1 Thermoplasmatota archaeon
AATGTGAAAAAGTCGGAAAGGAGACCCTCTATCGATAACATTTGATAGCTTCCATCGGTCCAATGATTTCTGTCAGTATGTTTCATATACCATCCATAGATTCTCGAGATGTTCCATCAGGGGGACGCACGGAGGATGGATAAAGCAGCCATTTTCGTTCACGGATGGGTCCTGGATGACAGGGTCTTCCACAGGAAGTGGATAAGGGAGCTAGGGGCCCCCCTTTTCAAGCTCTTCTCCGGGGAGTTCGGCTACGACATCATACCGATCGACCTCCCCGGGAACTACGTCCACATGGACCGGGATTTCGAATTCTACGCAGACCACGTACTCAACTGGATCACCGAACACCCGGAGTACGAGGACATCGTCCTCATCGGACACTCCATGGGCGGGATCACCATCAGGAAGCTCATCCAGAAGGTCTACGGTCCGGAGGAAGAGAGGGAGAAGAGACGGATAAAGAGGGCGATACTCCTGGGCGTACCCAATCACGGAACGGGGCAGCCCCTTGCAAACACCCTCTCCAGGGTCCTCACGACCATCGGTCAGAAGCTCCTTCCCAAGCACCTGTCGGACCTTACCGGGGCGAAGTATTCCATCCTGGAAGAGACCCCCTGCTACAGGGACCTCGACCTCGACGGGAGTTTCATGAGGGAGCTGAACGATATCAAGCAATGGCCGCAGGGGATGAAGATAGACAACATCTGGACGCTCACCGACACAGTGGTCGAACCCACCCATTCAGCCCTTCTCCCGGGTGTGGACAACCATCTTGTGGAATCCCTCTCCCTCAACCACCTCAACATGCCCTACAGAAAAGAGATAGTGGACAAGGTCCGCTCGGTGATGAAAGGCACCGCAAGGCCCACCGGGCCTCAAAGCTTCCCGCCTGGCAACACATGTACTTCAGGTGGGCCCCATCAATGGTGGCCCCAATACGTCCTCCCGATCATGGAGACCATGACCCACTGGGAGTGCGGTTCCTGCGGGAAGGTCGTCATGACGCACCTTCTCCCCGAGCCCTTCGGATGCAATAAAAGCCGCATAAGGGACGGACCACACAGCTGGAAAAGGATCAGGAGGTCCTATTCGTTCAAGTACAGGTGCAGAAGATGTGAAAACAGCATCTGGTACCCCGACCTCGATCATAGTTGAAGAGGTGGATCTTGCTTTCCTGGAGACCTTATTATTCCTCATTACATTCATTTCCGCTCTTTTTGGTCTTCAGGAAGTAGTACATCAGGTGCAATACCAGTGAGAACAGCAGGGTTACGGCAAATACCATGAATGACCCGATTATTGAAAATAGAACCACGGCGCCTCCAAAAAGCACCATACCCGAAAGCCATACTGGGACCCGCTTTTGGGAAATGTACCTCTCGTCGAACCTCCTGATCACCATCTCCTCCACAAGGACGGCGGGCATCAAGAGGATCACAACGGTGATGTTCATCAGGAAGACAGTCATCCTGAACGAAAGACCTTCAAAGGGGAAGTAGAACGTCGACCTGACAGGAAGCTGGAACTCGTAGTACGGGCACAGCTCCGTCGTATCCACGTTCTTGGCGTACTGCATAACCCCGCTTGTATCCCACCGATTGTGAACATATCCTAGCAGATGAAAGACCTCGTGGACCGCTATGTGCTGCCACCTGGTAACGTTCTCCTTCGTGGGAGAGGTCCAGTAGTGGATGGTCATCAGGGCCGCCCCTTTCTCGTTCTCCGCCTCCCCCCATAATGCCTTTCCGTTCGAGTCCCAGTTGCGGATCATCTCGGAGGTCACGATGAGCACCACATCGACATCATGCTCCTCCTTGATCTCCCGCAGCGGGCACTGCTTGAAGAAATCGGAATTCAATAGGAACGTCCCATCAGAGGAAACGTTCGATGAATTGAACCTGTAGTCCAGCACCCTTGAATCAAAATAGTCCCCATACTCCCCAAAACCATCATCGATGTGGAGGCCGATCTCCCTGTCAAGGTCATCCGCAAGCACGATCCCCACCGAGATCTGCGGATGCTGGACGAGCATGAGAAGGTATAGGAGGGTCGAAAGGACCAGAAGCAGCGCCGAGAAGACCTCCCATTTCCTCATTATATATGGAAAAGCTTCAGGATTATTTGATTTTCCGGACCATTATCGAAATTCCCGCATTGATCACGAGCTCCTGAACGGACAGTCCTTCTTCTGGGGGCACCGGGAGCATTCCTTCTTTCTCGATGTCAGCGGAAGGACAGCGAAACCGATAATGACAAAGAGCGCCAGGGCCGAAAGCAGGAGTGGATCGAAGTCCATAATGAGATACACAACGCCGATCCCGAGAGGCACGAACCACTGGAGGGCGACGGACCATACGTTCATGTAGAAGGCTTTCCTGAAATTCGGCCTCTCGGCCTTCCGAAAGAGCTTGGCCGAAATGATCCCGTATCCGCTGGGGCATCCACTCGACCCCCATCCGTTGCAGTGCGTGCAGATGTTAGCCCAGAACCATATGGTGGTTAAAACCACGATCAAACAATATAGGGGGAGCATCAGAGGCTCCGCGAGGAACATCACCACCGCTCCCATCGCAAGGGTGGCAAGGTGGGGCATGGTGCGTTTCAACTTTCCCCCGGTCCTTTTGTCCAAGGCAGGGACATAGGAAAAGACCCAAAGGAGACCCGTCCCACCGAGTATCAAACCAGAGACCATGGCTCCTTTGATATCGATGGAGATGCCGTTGTCATCGCCCTCCTTTTGAAGGACGAAGAGTTCCGTTCTCTCGGCGGACTCGTCGCAGGACTTCCCCCCGTTGATCAGGACGCTGCCATTTCTCATAACCGTGGCCTCGGCCCATTTCCTGCCGAGGACGACATGGAACGAATCTGACCATTCATCTTTCTCAACGTCGTAGACCTCAATTCCGCTGTGGCATCCGCCAGTGAGGCAGTTCGACCCCCCGATCACGGCGATGTGATCCCCGGCGGGAACCGTGGCATGATTATGCCTCGGAAAGGCCATGGATGAAACAAGGGTCCATGTATCGGTCTCGGGATCGTAGATCTCCCCGTCGCTCCAGTCCGGCTGGCCCGGTGAAGAGAAACCTCCTGTGACGAGGTATCTTCCGTCGCGAAGGAGCGAACCGCTGAAGTACCCCCTCCCTCTGTTCATCGGAGCTGCCTCCGTCCATACATCACCGGCAAGTCTAAAGGACCGGGCGCTTCCGGTCTTCGAGGTCCCATTGTGGCCCCCTGCAACAAGGATCGAGCCGTCATCCAGTTTCACGACGGAGAACCTCGCAAGGGGTACGGGAAGCGGGGAAAACTCCTCCCACCCTCCGTTGCGGTAGACCTCGCAGCTTGACAGTCCCCCTGAAGATACGTTCAGCCCCCCGATAACTATCAGCTCCCCTCTGTCCGTGATCGCCGAGCGGTGCCAGAACCTCCCGGTGTTCAGATCGGGGCCGGAAGACCATCTTGACGCGGCCGTATCATAGATCTCGCTGGATGCCAGCGATAGATTGCCGGGGCCTCTGTAATGCATGAAAAGGGAAGGATGACCGCCTCCGACGTACCCTCCGGTAACGATCACATCATCCGTCCCTGGTATCATCGCCGCATCGTGTCGCATTCGCTCCTGCGACATCGGACCGATCATGCTCCACTGCATGACGGGATCGTAGATCTCGCACTCCCTGATGCTGCTATAACCGTCGACAGTGCCTCCCGTCACGAGGACCATCCCGTCATCGAGGAGGGTTGCCGTGTGATTGTACCGGGGAACTACCATGTCCCCGACCCTGACAACCACCCCGAAGGTCCCTTCCTCGGCTGCTCCGGCATATCCACTGGATATGAGAAATAGCGAAAGGACCGATACGATGAGAAGGAACTTACCCCTGTTCATCGTTCATACCGACCGCACTTTGGACATTTATAGGTGTTGAAATCCTCGTTATGTTCCATAGGAGTACTGCATTTGGGGCATTCCTTCTCACCACCGGTCTCCTCATCCTGGTCCTCCTCCTGGGTCCTCATGTAGAAGAAGACACCGACCGCCCCGGCTGCAAGGAAAAGGACCACAACTATGACGACCGCTATGATGATCCCGGCAGCGGACCCTTTTTCCGAGGTGTCGTCATCGGCGGGGATGATATCGTCGTCATCATCATCGTCATCAGGTTGCGGCTCCACATCCTTGTAGACGGAGGGCAGACCCCCTGGTATGCTCACGGAGCCTCCTTCCTCGATGGTGACATCGAAAAGGGAGGTGGAATCCTTTCCATCCACAAGGACCTTGCATTTGTAGGTCCCGGCAAGCAGGTCCAGAAAGCTCACTTTACCTTCACTGTCAGTGTCGGCTGTCCAGCTATCTTCCCCTTTTATCAGGACAACCGTCCCTCCCGATGCAACGGTCCCGTCTTCGTATCTGAAGGGGCCAAGGGTTATGTCATAGGTCGGAACCACAGGGGGTTCCGTCACCGTTATCTCGACCGTATCCTCCGGACTCCATGCACTTTCATCATCGGATACGGAAAGGGTGAAAACATACTCACCTGCAGAGGCGGGTACGAAGGACGGGGTCGAACTCTGGGGAGACATAAGCTCCACGGTGTGTGATGTACAGGTCCAGTTGTATGACACGATGAATCCGTCAGTGTCGTAGGAGTCTCTTCCATCCAACGTGACCTGCTCACCTACCTCCACCTCCTGGTCCGGACCTGCATTCGCAACAGGTACGACGTTCACATAGGGTTCATCGACGTAGATTATCACCGTGTCCGCAGATGACCAGGTGTTGTTGCTGTCCCTGACCCGAAGTCTGATAATATGATCGCTGGCATCTGCGGGCGTGAACACCGGAGAGGAGGAGTTCGCATTCTGGAAAACAAGTGAAGGATGCGAGGTAGAGGTCCATTCCCATTCCAGGATGGTCCCGTCCGGGTCCCTCGACTTCGAACCGTCAAGGGTCACCTGGCTTCCCAGCAGAACCTCCTGGTCCGGGCCAGCATTTGCAGTCGGAGGTATGTTCTGCCAGTTTTCGGCAACCTGCACCAGCAGCTCGTCCGGATCGGACCAGGTGTTATTGTTGTCATATACCCTGAGGGTTATCACGTAGGTCTCCGGCTTGGTTGCCTTGAAGGATGCGGTTACGGTCCCCTGCCCGGTAAAATAGACGGAATGCGAGGTGCACTTCCATTCATAGGCGGTGATCGCACCGTCAGGATCCGATGAGGCCGAACCATCCAAGGTGAAAGTGTCCCCGACCCGCCCCGACTGGTCCGGACCCGCATCCGCTACGGGCGGATCGTTCGGTTTCAGAACCACTATGTTTATCGTATCCTCGACCAGGGACCATTCATCGTCGGGGTCCCTGACCCTTAGGGAAAGCGAATATGTTCCGACCTTGTCCGGTGTGAACGAGGGGGTCGCCGAGTTCTCCGAGGGCGTCAGGGAGCTGTCCCTTATCTGGGAGCCGGCAGGATAAAGGGTAACGTTCCAGTCGTAGAAGAGTATCGTCCCTGTCGGATCTCCTGATGTGGCGTTCTCAGGGTCCCTGCTTCCGGTCCCGTCAAGGTCCACAGCCTCCCCGAGCATGACCTCCTGGTCGTCACCTGCGTCAGCCACCGGCCTCTTGTTCGGAGGCGGTGGAGGTGGTGTCCCCGATGTGTGTATCGTGTAAGCATCCACGCCGCCGCCCCATGAGCATCCCACCGCATCGAGGTCTCCGTCACCGTCGAAATCGACGAAGTTCGCACCGTATCCGCTTCCCCCGATGGTCAGATACTGATTGCTCTGGGTGAATAGCTCGGTCCACGAGTTCGGCTGGTTGTTGATGAAGATCCTGGCCCTGTCCTGACCGCTGGATATCGCGATGACGTCCAGATCGCCGTCCTGGTCGACATCCCCAAGCTCGACCTGGTTCCAGTCTCCGGTGCTGGTCGGCAGACCGGATGAGTTGCTGGTCCATGTGAAGGATGTCCCTCCTGTCGATCCACCGCCATTTCCGCACCAGACCTTGATACCCTCTCCCCGGGAACCGTAGATGACATCATTGTCGCCATCCCCGTTCAGATCGGCAATCTTGATGCCGTAGGCTTCGTTCGCGGTGTTCTTGAACGTTACTTCCGACCAGGACCTCGAAGAGCCCTGGATGTACATATAGACCTTCCGTGTCCCGGCATAGGGGGTCGCTACAAGGTCCAACAGACCGTCATGATTGAGATCGCCCGCTGCGACACCGTCCATCTCGTAATTGTTGGCGGTAGGACTGCTTTCGGTCCAGGAGGTGGCGCTCCCCGATCCGAAATACGCCTTGAGCCCTCCGTAATATGAAAAGATGATATCCGGGTTATTATCGCCATCCAGGTCAGCCACCTCGGCCTCGTTGGTGGACTTTCCGGGGCTGAAGGTATGCGCTTTGGTGAAGGCATTGTTGGAATTGCTGGTCCAGATCTCCACAGCGTTCGTGGAGGTCGCGTACCACATGGAAGGTATGGGGGCCACGATATCGAGATTGCCGTCCTTGTTTACGTCCCCGAGGCCGAGTGCACCGTAGTACTCTCCGGACCCGGGACCGGGCAATCCCGATCCGAACGAGACCCATGTGGAGTTGGAAACAACGTACTCATAGGCGCTGATTCCCCTCGTTCGCGGATTGGTCCTGCCGGCTCCACCGAGATATATCTCGTAATTCCCGTCTTTGTCGGCATCCCAGGTCTCGACCGTGGTGAAAGAAGCGGACTGCATCAGACCGGTAGAGTTCTTCTCGTTCCCGATGACTGTCAACCTGGTGGGAATTCCGTCAACGGATGTCTGTCCGAACAGAAAAATACCGGCTACTCCGGATATGACAAGCAATAATACCAAAGAAAAGGCCGCCGTTCTTTGCAATGCAGAACCTCCTTGCATCCCAATGTTATCAAAGTACAACCATTATAAAATAATATTGTTAAATAACGTCCATGTGGGAATACCCCGGGAGTGATGGTGAACGGTCCACACCTTTTTCGACACGACACTGAAGTCGAACTCCCTGGAGAAACCCTTCTCCCCATCGATATGCAGGGGAAGCTCCCGGTCATCGAGGGGCTCGACCTTCATTTTTCTGAACTGCTTGTAATCCACTATGTCCATCTTCAAGTGCTTGCCCTTGAAAGCTTTCGGTACGCTGACCATGGTCTTCAATATCCCCGCGGTCTTGATAACGGAAAGGTCCAGGAGTCCGTC
>JBLIRH010000098.1:0-6849 GCA_049472215.1 Thermoplasmatota archaeon
GAGGCGATGTCATCTCTGGTCTGTACATGGTCCGATGGGATTCAAGTGATCCTCAGGACCCCAAAACGGAGCTCAGAACGGATATCTGGTTGATCGACGGCGAGGATTCCATGCATCTGCTGACGACTGATGAGAACAATACGGGATCGTTCCTATTCGATACCACGGGCTATCCGGATGCAGACGGATATCGTTTGATGATCAATGTCACCGATACGGACGGCATCACCACCTCAGTGATGTCAGGTAATTTCTCGATATTCAACAACGACATTCCCTCGGTCGAGTTCCTCACCCCGATGGAGAACCAGACCCTCAGAGGAACATTTGAGGTTTCATGGGCATCCGAGGACCAGGAAAGTCTTCCCGGGGAGTTGACCGTTGCCCTCTACTACAGGTTCGGAGAGTCCTCTCTATGGAACGAGCTCATTTTCGAGGAGAACAACTCCGGTTCCTTCTATCTTGACACCCTTTCGCTTATCGAAGGGGATGGGGAATATGAGCTCCAGATCATCCTCGAGGACCCCCACGGAGGGATCTCGGAACCGGACCTCGTCACGTTCTTCGTATATAATCCGGATCCCCCCGTGATAATATTGCCTTACATGATAGGACCATATGAACCTGTCAGGAACGGAGAAGCATATTTCGAATGGAGAGTTAGTGATCCCGATCCGGGGGAGACGGATCAGCTCAAGATATGGATCCTCATTTCCAGTGATAATGAAACCTGGGAAGAGATCGTTTCCGGAATTCCAAACGAGAACGAATACATCCTGAACGTGACCGGTCTGGAGGACCAGTCCTACTTCGTGAAGCTCCTGGTCTCGGATTGCCAACCAGGTGAGGACAATAGAACTGTGGAAGCTCTTTTCCCCCGGCAGATGATCGTCAATAATATCGATGATCCTCCGACGATAGAGCTCGAGTCAGAGATCTCGGCAGATGTGACCTATTCCAATGAGATCACCTTCAGATGGTCGTCGTCGGACCCGGACGGCGATCCGGTCTCCTACACACTCTACTACAGAAAGAGGGGAGACAATGAATGGAAGACCATTCCCGGGGCATCCCAGATGACGGAGACCAATTTCACATGGAACATCAGCAAATTGGAGGAAGGATACTATCAGGTTAAGATAGTTGCCAGGGAGATGACCCTCACCGGGATGGAATCTGAGTATGAAACCATCGCCTTCTATGTGAAACCTGTGCTGTTTGATATTGGTGATGATGATCATTCGATCTCGGTTAACAGTGGAATGCTTGTTGCAATATTCGCGTGCGTGGCGGTTCTGATCGTCGTTCTCTTGTGGCTGCTCTTCTTGTTCGCGAAGAAGAGGGGGTCATCTGCTGATATTGAACAGGGGGACATTCAGGACCAGATCGTGAAGGAGGAAGAATAACATCCCCTCGGGTCCAATGAGGACCAAATCTCTTCAGTGTCTATCGAGTGTCCTCCGCCTATATGGCCCTGGATGTTTCTCCTAGTCATCGGGCTGCATGTACTGCGGAGGCTTCGGCATCTCCGGGAAGCTCGGAGGCGGTCCCAGACTGGATGTCTGAGGAGGTTGCTCCTGGACGGGAACCTGTTCTGCTGCCACTTCAATTGAAGTTTCTACCTCTTCAGGCTTCCCTTCAGCGGCCTCCCATGAAACCTGGCCCTGAACAGGCTGAGCATCAGGCTGGGCAGGGGCCGGGGGCGCCTGCGTCGGCTCAATGCTGGCCTGTTGTACCCCGGCATAGGGCCCTGCCGTCACGGACTGACCGGAATATACCCTTCCCGGCTGTGAGTACGGCCTGTCGAAATCCGGAATGGTGAGGTCCACATCCTTTTCCGTTGGGATCACGGGAGTCTCGTCCGGATTCTTTCCCGTGGTCTTGTTGAGAATGAAAAGAACAAGTATTACAAGGATGACGACAAGGACTATGCTTCCGATCGCGATCCCTATGATCAGACCGTAATTCAGGTCACTGCCAGAACTTGTGTCATCGTCACCGTCATCGTCATCATCCCCTGTCGGGGGATACCACGGAATATCCAAAGAGAACGGTCCTATGACCGCCTCCCTCGTGAGGTGCTTCGAGGAGGCATCCTTGGCAACGATCTTGAGCATGTAGGTACCGTCCGGAAGGGATGTCACGTTCCAAATGAAGGCGGATTCCGTCATGTCCTTCTTGAGAAGCTTCCAATCAACTTCCGAGCCTTCCCTCCAGTAAAGGGAATATGTGACATTGTCCCCATCGGGATCGGAACCTGTCCACACCAGGCCGATGTTGAAGACCTTCGTGAGGTTCGCGGTCCCGTCCTCGTCGGAAATGGTGCCATTGAAACCTTTCTCGGGGTATAGCCACGTTACCTCCGGCTTGTCAGGGGCATTGTAGTAGAACGGTCCGTATTCCATCTGTACCTTCTTCCTGTATCTGCTGTCGTCGATCGCGGTCACCCTGAGCTTGTACCTGCCCTCCTCCAAAGTTGTCAGGTCAAGGTCGTACGAACTTTCCTCGATCCCGGATGCGATCACCGACCAATTCTCGTCTGGCACCGGTGAGATCTCGATCTTGTAGGTAAGGGATTCGTCCTTATCGGGGTCCTCCGCACTCCAGGAGATAGTAAGGACATCATCCTTGTAATCGGTCACATCGCCCGGCCCTTCGATCGGAGCCAGGAAAACGGGCTCATCCGGATCGTAGACCACGAACCTTCTCTCGGTATAGGCCTTCCTCCCTCTCGAATCGGTCACCGTGAACCTCATGATGTATTCGCCGTCGCCAAGGAGTTCCGAGGTGGCGAAGGTCTTGTTGGCCATTTCCTTGTCCAGGTTCCCCAGGAATATTGTCTTCCACTCATCCGTACCGACGATCTTCACCGAGAAGTTCCCGATCATGCGGTCCACCATGTCCCAGGCCTGGTCCTCCTCGTCCTCGATCTTCCAACCCACGTCCAGTGTTCCGGTCACGACCTGGTCCATGATGGGAGACAGTATCCATGCTTCGGGTTGATCGTTGTTGTAGATCTCGAACTCGTCGGTTATGATCTCGGTTATCATGCCGTCCCTGTCCATCAGCTGTATCCAGAGCTTGTACGTGTCGTGGTCGGGGAAGTTCACCGTGTTGAGATTGAAAACACCGGTGTTGGCAATGAAATCCGACAGGGTCACAAGGTTGAACGTGAGTATGTACCATTCCGGCTCGAGTTCGCTCGATATCGAGATGTTGACAAGAAGGTCCGTCTTGATATCCTCATCATCCGAAGAGTTCCATTTGACCTCGGCGAGTCCTGAGAGCGAAGCGCCGGCTTGGGGAGATATGAGCTCGAGTACCGGGAAGTCGGGGTTGTTGATGGTGAGAATGAACTTGTTGCCCGAGATCACGCGGTTCCCGGCCGAATCCTCGGCCACTATCCTGAACCAGTACTTCCTGTCAGGGATGGTCGTGGTGTCGAATATGTACTTGCCGTTGTTCGGAATGTTCTCCACGAGCTTTTCCCAATTGTTGCCCGGGATAGCGTATTCCAGATCGATCTTGAGGTTCGTGCCATCCTGAGGGTCGTTCGCGGTGAAGTACAGATCGAGATCGCCCATGACCTTGTTCACGTTGATGCCCGAATAGGTCGATTCCGTATCAAGGGTGACCACCGGGTGGTCCGCCTGGAGGGTGTCGAAGAGCTTGGAGAAGGTCCTTCTGTGGGTATGCCTCAATGTCGCATCCCTGTCATTTGTCTGAAGGTCCTCGACGACCATAGCCTTCAATGCCCAGTTGCCCCGGGGGAGAGCGTCTATTACCTCGAAGCTGACGTTGAACGACATCTGGTCCCCGTTTGTGGACGCCCACCCGCCAAGGATCGCGTATGGATCATAAACGGATGTCCTGTCTATGAGGTTGTTGTAAGCGTTGGTAAGCATCTGGCTGTTCACGGAAGAGTCGCCGCCGGCCCTTCCGAGCATACCGTCGAACATTACCGTTGGCGTTGCCGATACATTGTAGACGTTGAACCGGTATCCGGAAGCTCCGGTCTCGTAGGGATCGTTACCCGGCTCGAGGGCCCGGTGGTACTCTATCAGGGAGAATTCGTTCTCTCCCCTAGCCTGGAGTATCCGATCGAGCGTCTCTTCAGCGCTGGGACAGTAGAAGCAGTCCGTGGCTGTGAACAGCTCCACAAGGGGGCGCCTTGTCATGCTGGAAGAATACGTGTTCCCGTCGACAGGGAACATATACGAGTTGGCTATCTCCATGTAATTGTAGATATAATCGTTGTTGTTCACGTCCGTCCCAGGATACTTGTCCTCGTTCTGGAGGAATACTACCAGCCAAAGGTCCTCCGGTTTCCAGTCGAAGTTCATGGTGAAGGTCGAGCCGAAATGGTACTTCGTGGCACGGGTCGGCTGCTGGGGTTCGGCGAATGTCTCTTCCTGGACCCCGAACAGCATGAAGAAGGCTGAAACGGTGAGCAGCACGGTCAATAACAGAGCGGGTAAACGGCCTCTTCGGTCCGTCATGGGAACACCTCTTTCCGAAAACGAATTTCCGGCTGCGCCCCTATCACCCACTGGATTATTAAAGATTAATCGTCATGGATGGACCCCGACCATCTTCTTTCCACTTCGGAAATGAGTTCCAGGGTTTCCGCTTTTGTAAGAATGGAGTACATCCGGTCCCGGAACTCGCGTCTTCCCTTGAACCTTTTGAGATACCATCCGAGATGGGGTCTGAACTCTATGATCCCTCTTTCCTCTCCGTACCATGCAACCGAATTGTCGAGGTGCTCGCGAAGAAGTTTAAGGTGATCCCGGACCTGCTCGCCGGAAGCAGGGTATCTTTCCTGCCATGGGCCCCCCTCAAGAGCTGTATTGCACCTCCCGAGCCATGTAGGGTCCCCGAGGAGCCCGCGGGCGACCATGACCGCTGTCGCCCCTTTTTCGAGGTAATCGATGACATCGGAGGGGGACCGTACATCCCCGGATGCTATCAGTGGAACGTCGATCCAGCTGCTCATCCCCGATATCAACTCCCTGTCTGCTTTTCCGGAATACTGCTGGACCATGGTCCGAGGATGCATGGCTATGTATGAGATACCGATGCTCTCGAGGTCTTTCACAAGTGTATTGAGGATCTCCTCCTCAAGATGATGGAAGCCCATCCTCATCTTGACCCCCACCGGGACCTTGACGGCATCAAGGATCGACCCTGCACATTTGACCAGATTGGCAGGATCTTTCAGCATCGCGCTCCCGGCCCCCGTCCGGTAGACCTTTCTTTTCGGACAGCCGGCGTTGAGGTCGATGAGATCGTAGCCCTCCCTCTCCATCTCGGAAGCCGCAAAGGTCAGATATTCGGGAACAGCTCCGAAGATCTGAGCTCCGGAGAGGCCCCTGTCCGGGATCCAGGAAAAGAGCTTTTTTGTCCTCTTGGCATTTTCGTAGACCGCCCTTGCCGATATCATCTCGGTGAAGGAGAGCGGGCACCCCAATTCGTGGAGGACCATCCTGTAAGGCGGGTCCAATCCACCCGCCATGGGGGCGGCGATCACCGGATGATCGACCTTGATCGTTATGGAGCCCCTCTTGATGCTCCAGGGTCCGGTGTCCGGGATCAGTTCGGACATACCGGGGTATTCTGGAACGTATTATATAACCGCGTCCATGTTCCATCCGTCAATGGGTGGAACTGAAAGAGGGACCGACGGAAAGCTGTTCAACCGGTCCACCTCTAAAATGTGGATACTGGTCGCGATGGCCGCTGTCTCCACCGCCGCCATCCTGATCAAGCTGTCCTCCAGCCATCCGCTTGCGATCGCCGCCTGGAGGCTGCTTATCGCAGATGCGATCCTTCTCCCGTTCTTCATCTGGACCTTCAGGAAAGAGAGGTTCACCATAGGGAGAAAAAGGTTCTTCCAGCTCGGTGCCGTGGGTCTCGCCCTGGCCCTTCATTTCGGAATGTGGATCTGGTCCTTCCAGATGACCAAGGTCTCGAGCTCGGTAGTTCTGGTTACCACGCATCCACTCTTCGTCGCAGCGATATCCGTTGCTCTTTTCAAGGAAAAACTGAACTTCAGGGCGGTACTGGGGATGATCATCGCCCTTTTGGGCTCCTTCCTGCTGATCGCCGGGGACCTGACAATATCGAAGGAGACCCTTACGGGGAACCTCCTTGCCCTGGGGGGGGCGGTAATGGCTGGCATCTACATACTGGCGGGCTCGAGGTTCAGAAAGAACATCTCCCTCCCGGGTTACGCCTTCATTGTGTACCTATGGGCGGCCCTATTCCTGCTCATCGCGATACTTGTCGGCGGGATAGGATTCCTGTCCAGCTCGCCGACCGAGTATCTTATCCTTTTCGCACTTGCGGTCGGCCCCATGCTTGCGGGCCACACCATCTACAACTGGGCTCTGAAATACGTTTCACCTACCTTCGTATCGGTCTCGCTCCTCGGCGAACCGGTGGGGTCCACTGTACTTGCAATGTTGATACTAGCAGAGATGCCCGGTGCGGGTGCGATCATTGGCGGCCCTGTGGTTCTGGCAGGGATCTACCTTGTGGCCGTCAACACCAAGAACTGACATGCAAGGAAAGTTTAATCAGATAGCATTGCAATCCCCACCGGGGTCAAGAGAGGACACCCAGGTGGAAGAGAAATGTTGAGAGGTTTAGATAGAGCCATGGCAATGACACTTTGTTTGCTAATGCTAGGAGGATCGTTCTTACTATCGGACACGATGGCCGAGGACCCTCCCACCAGGGACGGCGAGGGCAACGATCCTTACTGCACGTTCAACGGAATGTCCGTCGACAGCACCTATATCGGTGGATCGGACGATTTCTATGTCAGGGTCTACAACGAATACAATG